>CAILYI010000139.1 GCA_903838415.1 uncultured Anaerolineae bacterium
ATCCCGGTTGGCCAGTTCGCTGATCTAGCCTTTGCCGTATCCATCTCAAAAACATCATCGCAATACACTTATTAGACTGCCAGGGGGTTACGCATATCGCGCAGTAAAAAGCACAGAGTACGTGGTAGGAAACACACTTGACGTGGTAGGAAACATATTTGACGTGGTAGGAAGCACACTTGACGTGGTAGGAAGCAATCCTTTGGCATCGGCTGTCCAGATTATCACCACAGATAAACGCGGATGAAAGCAGATTTTGAAAAACATCTTCGTTTATCTGCTTTTATCTGTGGCGCATTTTCATTTCCACCGCAAGCAAACCACCGGCAACACCATCTGCCCCGAAATTTCTTGCCAAAAACTTGGCTCCCTTGGCGGCCTGGTAGTAAAGGGCCAAAGCACTTGCACGAATTCCCCGTTTTTCGGTGCGCTGCGCAATTTCAACTCGGAAAAACTATCTGCCCCACCTGGGCTGCCAATCTGGTTCCGGATCGGTGGTGATCTGACGCACGTCCGAGCCGTCCGTTTTCATGATGAAAAGATCGAGATTGCCCTTGCGCTGCGAACTGAACACAATCCAGCGGCCATCCGGCGAGAACATCGCCCCGGCGTTATTGCCGCCATTCGTCAATTGCCTGATGTGCCCCGAGACAATATCGAACAGGAAAATATTCCGATTGCCCGTTGGCCCGGCAAATAGTAGCAGGCTGCGCCCATCGGGCGACCAATCCACGCTGCCGCCCGCGTTGGGCAAGCGCCCTTTTGTGATCGGGCCAATGGACTGCGTGGCCGGATCAAAGATGTAAACGTCATACGCTTTCAAATCCTCGGCGCTAGACATGGCAAAGGCGATATTCTGACCGTTCGGCGCCCAGACCGGGCTGGCAATATTCCCGGCGCCCGCATATAGTTTTTGCGGGTTTTTCCCGTCCTTGCGCACTTCCCACAGCTCCGAAGGTCTGCCGCCGATGCTGTTCGAAAAAACCACATCATCTCCGTTGGATGAAAACGCCGCCGATGAAACTTCGCCAATCCCATTGGTTACCTGCGTCAACAGGTCACTGCCCAGCAGCTTTATATACAACTCAAAACTTCCGTCGCGGTTGGACGCGTACAGCAAGGCATCTCCTGCCGGAGAAAAGGCCGGATAATAATTGTGCGAATTTTCAGAGGTAATCAGCGCCACTTTCCCGCCGGTTGGCGCGACCATGCACAATTGATTCAAATTATTGCGCGTGCAGGTAAACACAATCCTGCCGCCCAGGCCGTCAGGCGCTTCGAGCGAGGGGACAGGCGTGATGGTTGGAATTTTCGATGGAATAAAAGGGTCTTCTGGATTGGGACTGGGCGTGGCGGTGGTTGGGGAAAATATCTGCGCCGGTAACTGGTTCGGACTCCCGAGCAAATTCCAGCCGAGAATCCCCAGCCCCAAGCTGGCGAGCGCCACGAGCGGCCAGATCCAGGCTGAAAACGGGGAACTCTTCTTCGCGTTGATGTCTCCCGTCGAAATGAGCGGCGGCGGCTCCAGCATTGGGAGAAATTCCCAGGTTTCTAGCAACACAGCTGTCGGGGAGTCCAATCCCGAAAAAAGCTCCGGGACAGATTCGGCCTGGGTGCGGCAGGCCAGGCAAACCGTCAGAAAAAACTCCGTCGCCTTGTCAATGCGTGTGGACGAATAAGCGTCCAGCGCGCGCGGCAGCTGGCGGGCGAGAAATTCTGGCACCTTGGGGTTGAGCTTGCGCAAATCGGGCAGCGGAATGGGCAAGCCCCCGGCCAGCATTTCGTAAAAAATATGCCCGAGAGCATAGACATCAAAAGCCGGAGTCAAAACCCGCTCCAGTGGGGTATAGCGTGTGATGGCTGGCGGTCTTTCGCCCAGGCGGCGCGCGCCTATCAGCTCGCAGATGACGGCTTTGCCCTCGCCCGCTGCGTTTGATATGCGGATGTTCTCCGGGCGCAGATCAGCATGTGCCCAGCCCGCGCTGTGCAGGGCTGTGACAGCCGCGCTGAGCGATTTCAGGTAAATGAGCGCTTCGTCCAGCGGAAGCGGCTGGCCGGGCATGGACTTGAGTACATCCCGCAGCGTGGGGCCGTCCGCCAAACCTTCCACCCAGAAGGCGTGCAGCGCAAATTCAAAAAAACCGATGGTGGGCGCGATTCCGGGATGGACGATTTGGGAAAGTTCGCGGGCGCGCTTTTCGTACTGATGGAAGGTCTCATCGTCGGGCAGGCTGGGCAAAAGCTGCAGGATGACCGTTTGTTTGGTCTGGTGATCCCAGGCGCGAAAGGTCTCAGTTTCGCCGGGCAGGCGCATGTCCACGCGAAAACGGCTCAGGATGGTTTGGTTCGACCAGTCAACGCTCATGAAAATATTATAATCCGCGGAATCGCAAACGCCACCAGATGAGGTGGCGTTTGCGAAATTACCCCGCGCAAATTAGCCTGGCGGGCTGTATTCAGCCACGATGCGGAGAATGTCAAAGCCCTCGGCGTAAGGTCTTTCGGCCAGCGCACCGTGGCGCACCATCGTGGCGCGCAGCAGTGCCGGGTCGAAGTAATATTTATCGAGGTAAGTTTTGTACTCTGCCAGCGCGGCCAGCTTGGCCTGAACGTCAGCTTCAGAAACTTCCACCAGGAAGTGCGGGAAAAACCCATAACTGGAGCGGACAACGTCGAACCCGAGCACGGTCGATCCGCGATAGGCGCGCAGCGCTTCCTCGGTGACGACATTGTGATCCTGGTGAATATCCGATTTGGTGTGGACAAAGACCATATCCGGCTTGAAGTCTTTGCGCAGTTTCAGCAAATATTCCAGCACTTCCTGGCGCATATCCGGGAATTTGCGTGTCTCGAATTGTTCGATGATGACCGATTTTTCGGGCACGCCCAGGATTGCAAAACTGGCCAGGTGTTCTTCGACGACATTCCTCAGATTGGGATTTTTCTGATTATCTGACAGCGTTACGCACAAGACTTCGCTGGTTGGCAGGATGTGGTGCAGAAACGCTCCGCAGCCCAGCTCGATATCGTCCGGGTGCGCGCCGACGAACAGAATTCGTTTACCGTAGAAATTCATCTATTGTTCCGTCTATTTCGTTGCCAGAATTCCGCCGACGACCTTGGTCATGACCAGTTTGCCGTCGCGCTCGAACCAGCGCGTGGCGACCTGCTGGATTTTGCCAATCATCGTTTCGTATTCTTCCTTGCCGTTGAACATGCTCGTCCACAGTTTGCGGTCTTCGCTCAAAGAAGCACGCACGTAATCGATAAAGGGCGTTACTTCGGGGAAGGTGAGCGGATTCTCAAAGGTCAGCAGCTCGGTTTTGGCGAAGATTCCGCTGATGGTGGCGAAAATCTCGCCCTTGAAGCGGCTGGAACCGGGCATGGGCGGAATCGACTGGCCGGTGGCTTCCTTGATGATTTCGTAGAACATCTGCTTGTTTTCGGGCAGCGGTCCGGTCACGAACAGGCGTCCGCCCGGTTTGATGACGCGGTGCGCTTCGCTGAAGGTGAATTGTAAATTGGCGGCGTAGTAAATCGCAAAGGCGCTGGAAACAAAGTCGAAGGAGTTATCGGTAAAGGCGAAGGGCTGGTTGAAATCCAAAAATTGGAAGCTGACGTTTGAGTCGCCGCGCTCGGCCAGTTTGGCGCGCGCCTTTTCGAGCAGTTCATTCGAAAAATCGCCGCCGGTGATTTCAGCCTGTCTTTGAGTATAATCGCTGTAAAGGAAGCATTGCTTGCCCGCGCCGCAGCCCACATCCAGAATTTGGTGGCCGGGCTGGGGGTTGAGAACTTCGATATTCCACTTGTCAATGTTGCGGGCGCCATATTTTTCGTGAATGTCAATGCGCGCCAAAAGGTCTTTGCTGGTTTCCTGATAATTGATTTCCATGGGATCTCCTTGTTTTGGTGTGTGGAAGCTCGCTTCCGAACACTGGTTTTGGATTATACCAAACCCATCTCAAAATTCAATTGCTGAATATTGGAATTCGTCGCGCAAAAAGCCTGATGGCGCCTCGATCAACGGTAAAATAAGGCCTTCAACAATTTTCCTGGCAAAACATGGTGCAGGGCACCATCACGGAGGTAAGGTATGGCATCCAAATCGCTTATTCACTCAGTCAAAGGCACGCGCGAATTTTATCCCGAAGAGATGGCGCAGCGCAATTATATTTATGACAAAGTCTGCCAGGCCTCGCAAACCTTCGGCTACCAGGAATGGGACGCGCCTTTCCTCGAAACCATAGACCTGTACGCCGCCAAATCTGGCGAGGAACTGGTCAAAGAGCAGTCCTTCGTTTTCCCCGATCGCGGCGGCGACCTGATCACACTGCGGCCCGAGTTGACGCCCTCGCTGGCGCGCATGATCGCCCAAAAACAGGGCGAGCTGGCTTTTCCTGTGCGCTGGTGGTCGTTTGGTCCGTTCTGGCGCTATGAGCGTCCTCAGCGTGGCCGCTCGCGCGAGTTTTTCCAGTGGAATGTCGACATGCTGGGAGTCAACTCGCCCGAGGCGGATGCCGAATTAATCAGCGTTGCCGCCACATTCCTGAAACTGACCGGACTCACGCCTCAGCTGGCCACCATTTACGTCAATAATCGCCGCCTGATGGATGCCCAGTTCGACGCCCTCGGCATTTTGCCCGAAAAACGGATGGATGTCTCCGGTGCGGTGGATCGCCGCACGAAGATGGACGCCGCCAAATGGGATGAATACGTGCTGGAAATTGGTCTCAGCCAGATTCAGCTGGATAGCCTGAAGCAAATCCTCGCTGATTACGATCTGTGGCAGAAATCTGATGAGTTGGTGCGCCTGTTCAAGGCGCTTGAAGCGCTCGGGGTGCAGGATTACGTCAAGTTTGACCCGAACATCATGCGCGGCTTGCTCTATTACACCGGCACCGTCTTCGAGGCGTTTGACGTATCCGGCAGCGTGCGCCGCGCCATTTTGGGCGGCGGCCGCTACGACAACCTGCTGCGCGACGTGGGCGGCGATCCGCTCTCGGGCGTCGGCTTTGCCATGGGCGATGTCGTCATCGGCATCATCCTGAAAGAAAAAGGGCTGATTCCGCCTTTCGTGCCGACTCCGGCCCCGGTGCTGGTTACCATCTTCGATGAATCGCTCTGGATGGAATCCTACAGCCTGGCCGCCGAACTGCGCGCCGCCGGGCTGAAAGTGACCAGCTACCCCGAACCGGCCAAACTCCCCAAGCAATTCAAGTTTGCTGACCGGATGGGTGCGCGCGCCATCATCGTCATCGGCCCCGACGAGGCCGCCGCCGGGAAAGTGACCGTCAAAAACCTGGCCAATGGCACCCAGGAAACCGTTATGCGCGCCGAGGTTGAGAAAGTCGTTCGCAAAATCCTTGAAAGTGTGTGATGGTGGTGATATAATCTCGCCGCTGCCTTGATGGAAGTCGGGCGGTAAGTTATGGCGGCTGTAGCTCAACGGCAGAGCGTCGCCCTGTGGAGGCGAATGTTGTGGGTTCGAAACCCATCAGCCGCCCTGAAACGCCCTCGTAAGAGGGCGTTTTTTTATTTCCTGGTGTCCGAGGCCATTTCGTGAAATCGTTTCTCTGTATAATAAAGTTGATTGGGATTTTTACCTGACGGAGGAATTTGCTTTGAAATTACTGCCGTTCGCTGCATTTGTCATTTTGCTGACCTTTTTCCTTTTTTCCTGTTCCCCGGCTTTATCTGCGCCGGATGTTCTCACTGCCACGCCGCTGATTGATTTGCCCACACAACCAGTGGAAAACTTTCCAACGGTGGCGCCGACACTTGCGGAAGCGGCGCCCCGCAATGTTAGCATGCCTGGCGCGCAGGCCGTTTACGAAAAATCCGGGAATTTATGGGCCTGGACAGGCGATTCAGCGCCCTTGCAACTGACCAGCGGCGGAGCAGATTCTCGTCCCAGGCTTTCGCCCGATGGAAAACTGGTCGCTTTTCAGCGTGGAACAGGACTTTGGGCGGTCGAAATCTCCGGGCAAAATCCGCGCAAACTTTTCGGGGAGAATTCCGCGGTTCCAGCGCAATTTGAATTCGCCCCATCCAGCCACAAAGTCTACTTTACCAGCGCCGGTTTGGACGGTCAGCTTCGTTTTGACTTGAATCTGGCAGATGCGGACAGCGGCTTATCACAGAACCTGCTCCCGGCTGGGCAGGGCGGCCGGTTTACTTTCGCACCTGATGGAAAGCTACTGGCGTTGGTCCGACCTGATCAGATTGCCACGGCGCAGGCAGATGGAAGTGGGGCGCAGGTCGTTTTCTCGTTTCAGTCCACGCAAGGCTCGAATGGCGAATACCTTCCGCAAATCATGTGGATGGATAATGGCTTTGGCTTTAAAACGATCATTCCCGGCGGGGCAGGGCAACCGGCGCGGTTCATGTTTATTATGTACATGGGCGGGCCACCGGCGCAACTGGCTGAATTTTCAGCCGCAGCGCCGACTGTGAGTGAATCTTTCATTGCCCCGGATGGCTCGAAAGCCGCATATCTCAAAGAATCGGGCGACAACCTCGAATTGCATGTCATTGACGCCAGCACCGCCGATAAGGCTTATTTTGCCCACAAGCGTGGGCAAATTGCTCTTTTGGGCTGGACGCCTGACTCGCAGAATCTGCTTTTCTGGCTGGATGATGCGCGCAGCACCTGGATGATGTCCGGAAACGCGCAAAATCCATTGAGCGATGTTTCTTTTGCCGCCGATGTGCGCTGGCTGGATGCGAATTCCTACATTTTCCGGAACGATTCAGAACTGCGCTTGCGCATCCTGGGTCAGCCCAGCCAAATTATTGACACAGGCATTACCGGCGGATTTGATGTTGAAAAAACTTCGCCTTGAAAAATTCCTGATGGCGAAGTCCCGCCCATGGGGCAGTTTTTCGCTCAAGGGAACCTGACCGTGCAACAGAGCGTCATGCTATTGGAAGGAGGGTTTCGCCCATGTCTATCGACCGAAAGCCAAAATTCAGTACGAGTCGTCTTGCGATTCTCGCTGTTGTTCTTGTTCTGGCCTGTGCCAGTTCATTTATTCTGTTATTCAAGTGGTTTCCTCCAGGCAGGGCCATCATCTCTGGGACATCTGTGCCGATTACGGTCGATACAGGGCAAACCCAACAGAATGGCACGGCTGTTTCACAACCTGCCGGGAAACCCGGTGAAAAATTTCAGATGAACGTTGGCTTGAGCGAGGGGCAAGCCCAGGCGCAGGTATTTGCGCCGCTGCCGCAGGCAACCGGTGTGCCGCTATCTCCGCAGGAAATTGATTTGATTTTATCGAGACTGCCCAAGCTGGAGCCTGTTCCCGGCGAGCAGATGGATTTCAAGCTGCCGACGGAATTGCTCCCGCCGCCGCGGCCTGGTGAAACCGTCAAAGAGACATTTCCGCCCCTCGAAACGGCACCCACGCCCGCAGTGGCGGAATCCGGGCCGCTGCAGGTGCTGAGATTCGCTCCAGAAGGCGAAATCCCGATAGCGCCCTTTGTCAGCATCACTTTCAGCCAGCCGATGGTTCCACTTGGCACCCTGGCGGACCTGGCGGCTGAGAATGTGCCCGTAAGAATAGTCCCAGCGCTGCCTGGAACCTGGCGCTGGCTGGGAACCAAAACCCTGACTTTTGAGTATGATTCGGCCCTGATTGACCGCCTGCCTAAGGCGACCGAATACCTGGTGACGGTGCCTGCCGGGACGAAATCGGCCACCGGCGGAGTTTTGGCGAATGCGGTCACGTGGACTTTTACCACGCCTGCGCCAAAAGTGACGCTGACTTATCCGTCCAACTCGCCACAGCCGCTCGATCCGGTCTTTTTTGTTGCTTTCGATCAGCGCATTGATCCGTCATCCGTGCTGCAAACCATCCAGGTGACCGCGGGGAATCAACCTGTCAGCCTTAATCTGGCCAGTGAAGCGGATATTCAGCAGGATGAGCAAGTCAGCCAACTGGTGAAAAACAGCCTGGCAGGACGCTGGCTGGCTTTTCGCGCCACCCAACCCTTTCCAGCCGAAACACAGATTTCTGTCACAATTGGGCCGGGCACGCCATCCGCGGAAGGACCTTTGACGACCAAGGAGCCGCAGTCCTTCAGTTTTCAGACTTATGCGCCGCTGCGGATTGATGATCACGGTTGTGAATGGTACGACAACCAGTGTCCGCCGTTGACGCCTTTTCGGATCACCTTTAATAATCCGATTGATCCGGAAGTTTTTAGCGAGGACATGCTGAGGGTCGAGCCGGATATTCCGGGCGTTACGGCCAATTTATACGGGAACACGCTCCAAATTCAGGGTGAGACCAAGGGACAAACCACTTATACCGTCACGGTCTCAGGAAATATCAATGATGTTTTTGGTCAGAAACTGGGCACGGATGCCCGGCTGGTTTTCAAGGTGGGCAAGGCCGAATCTGTTCTGGTTGGGCCACAGCAGAATTTCCTGACGCTTGATCCAACGGCCGCGAAACCGGTTTTTTCGGTTTACGCCATCAATTACGCCAAGCTGAACGTCAAAATCTACGCTGTCCAGCCCACGGATTGGCCGGGATTTAAGCAATATCTGCGCGACTGGCAGCAGACTGATCTAGCGCCGAAAATGCCGGGCACGCTGGTTTCGAATTCGGCGCTCAAGTTAGACATTCCAAGCGATACCTTGTCCCAGGTTGACATCGATTTGAGCCAATTTATGACCGGAGGTTTTGGTCATTTCGTGGTGATTGTTGAGCCGCCAAAGCCCTTGATCGAAACCCAAGATGACAAGTGGAAACGTTTCTCACAAACGGTGATTGCCTGGGTGCAGGTCACTCAAATCGGACTGGACGCTTATACCGACCACAGCGAGATGCTGGCCTGGGCGACCAACCTGAAGGATGGCGCGCCGCTGCAAGATGTCAGCATTCAGGCCGAAAATGGGCTGGCGCAAGTTACCACGAGCACCGACGGTACGGCGCGTTTTCCCATTCCGTCTGGAGTGAACTATCTGGTGGCCCGTAAAGGCGCCGATCAAGCGCTCCTGCCGCGTTCCAGTTACTTTTGGGGCGACGATCCGTGGGTTGCCAGCCCGCCAAATGACACGCTACGCTGGTATGTTTTTGATGATCGACTGATGTATCGTCCTGGCGAGGAAGTCCATGTCAAAGGCTGGCTGCGACAAATCGGTGGCCGTCAGAACGGTGATGTGGGATTGGTGAGCGGTGGGCTCGATTCTGTCAATTATCAGATCAGCGATTCCCAGGGTAATGCGCTTGGCAATGGGCAGGTGAAAGTTAACCTTCTCGGCGGTTTTGATTTGGCTTTCACGCTGCCGCAGACTGTCAACCTGGGCCCAGCTCAATTGGTTTTGACAGTCGCGAGCGGGCTGGATGGGGCGAATTATTCTCATCAATTCCAGATACAGGAATTCCGTAGGCCGGAATTTGAAGTGGCAGCGCGCAACGAGACGAGCGGTCCCAATTTTGCAGGAGATCATGCTATTTTGTCGGTTTCGGCGAATTATTATGCGGGCGGGGCCTTGCCCAATGCCGATGTGACCTGGCAGGTGACAACTTCCCCCGGCAGCTATTCGCCGCCCAATTGGCCCGATTTCATCTTCGGGTCCTGGCGTCCGTGGTGGGAATTTTATGACTTTGGTTATCCCGGAGGCGGTGACAGTAAAACCGAAACCTTCACCGGTAAGACCGACGCTTCCGGAATCCATTACTTGCGGCTCGATTTCACTCCGCAGGGCGATCCCGCCGTCGACCCCCAGCCGCTGAGCGTGGTGGCGGAAGGCACCGTCATGGATGTCAACCGTCAGGCCTGGAGCAGCAAGACTACGCTGCTGGTGCATCCGTCAAATCTGTATGTTGGATTACGCAGCGAGCGTTATTTTGTCGAGCGCGGCACGCCGCTTGAGGTAAGTTTCATTGTCACTGACCTGGACGGTAACGCCCAGAGCGGCAAACAGGTGGAAATCGAAGCTGCCCGCCTGGAATGGAAATTCCGCAAAGGGAACTGGACTGAGGAAAAAGTTGACCTTCAAAAATGCTCCATGACCTCCCGGCTTGAACCGGATGGCTGCGACTTTGCCACGCTGGTCGGCGGCACGTACCAGATTACGGCGATCGTCACGGATGACCTGGGTCGCAAGAATCAAACCCGTATGATTCGCTGGGTCAGCGGTGGCCAACAGCCTCCGGCGCGACAGGTCGAACAGGAAAAAGTCACGCTCATCCCGGATAAACAAACCTATCAGCCCGGCGATACCGCGCAAATTTTGGTCCAGTCACCTTTCAGCCCGGCGGAAGGCCTGCTGACGGTCAGTCGCAGCGGGTTGCTCTATACGACTCGTTTCCGGGTTGAGTCTGGTTCCATTACTTTGAGCGTGCCGATTGAAGAGAAGCACATTCCCAACCTGAACATCCAGGTGGATTTGGTCGGTGCTGCCGCACGCACCAGCGACCAGGGCGAGACGTTGACGAATGTTCCGCCGCGCCCGGCCTACGCCAGCGGACAGCTAAATTTGAGCATTCCGCCGTTGCAGCGCACTTTATCCATGCAAGTCACACCGGATGAGAGCCAGCTTTCGCCAGGTGGCGAAACATCGCTGAATGTAATTTTGAAGGATGCTTCCGGGCAGCCTGTCCCCAACGCTGAGTTGGCGGTCGTCGTTGTGGACGAGGCCATCCTGGCGCTGACGAATTATCAGATGGCTGATCCTGTCAGCATTTTCTACGCCGACCGGCCAAGTCTTTTGAATACTGTTTACGGTCGGGCCAGCATCGTTCTGACTGATCCGCAAGCGCTCGCCAGAGATGCCAGCCAGAAATCGATGAATGCCGGTTTGATGATGGAAGCGCCCGCCGCGGCCCCCACGTTTTCGGCGACTGAATCGGCATTAGATGGGAGCATGGGCGGAGGCGCCGTTGAACCGATTCTTGTGCGGTCTGATTTTAATCCGCTGGCGACATTTGCGCCGACGGTTCGGACTGCTTCGAATGGCGAAGCGCGTATATTTATCAAGCTGCCGGATAACCTGACTCGTTACCGGGTGATGGTGGTGGCTGTGGACGAGCAGGGACGCCAATTTGGGACGGGCGAATCGAACCTGACGGCGCGACTGCCGCTGATGGTGCGTCCGTCTGCGCCGCGTTTTCTCAACTTTGGCGATCGTTTTGAGCTGCCGGTGATCTTGCAAAACCAGACTGATCAGCCGCTGGAAGTCAGCGTCGCCGCTCGCGCCACCAACCTGGAATTGCTGAATGCCGGTCTGCGCGTGACCGTTCCGGCCAATGATCGCGTGGAAGTGCGTTTCCCGGCCAGCACAAATCTGGCGGGTACGGCTCGCATCCAGGTCGTGGCAGTCTCCGGGGATTTCAGCGACGCCGCCACGCTGGAACTGCCAGTCTATACTCCGGCCACTACCGAAGCTTTTGCAACCTATGGTGTGATTGACGAAGGCGTCACGGCGCAGCCGGTGCTTTCGCCAAGCGGTGTATTCCCTCAATATGGCGGATTGGAAATCGGCACATCGTCAACCGCTTTGCAGGCGCTGACGGATGCTGTGCTGTATTTGGTGTCCTACCCGTTTGAGTGTTCCGAGCAGTTGGCCTCGCGCATCCTGGCAGTGTCCGCGCTGCGCGATGTGTTGACAGCATTTCAAGCTGACGGCTTGCCCGCGCCAGCCGAAATGGAGTCAGCCGTCAGCCGGGATATTAAGCGCCTGCAGAGTTTGCAAAATTCCGATGGCGGCTTCCCAACCTGGCGGCGTGGATTCGATTCAATTCCATTCAACACCATCCATGTGGCTCACGCTCTTTATCGCGCGCAGCAAAAGGGATTTGATGTTCCCGCTGACATGCAGCAGAACGCCTTGAATTATCTGAGCCAGATCGAAAACTTCTATCCGGTCTGGTACAGTCAGGACACGCGCTGGACTCTCAGCGCTTATGCACTCTATGTGCGCAACCTGAGCGGTGACCGCGACGCGCGGAAAGCCCAACAATTGCTGGATGAGGCTGGATTGGAAAACCTTTCGATGGAAGCCATCGGCTGGCTGTGGCCGGCGATCGATGATTCGGCGCAGCTGGATGCGATCCGCCGTTATGTGAGCAATCACGTCGTTGAGACGGCTGGCGCAGCCAATTTCACTACTTCCTATGACGAACAGACTTATTTGCTGCTCAGCTCCGACCGTCGTACCGACGCCATTCTGTTGGATGCGTTGATCGATGACAACCCACAAAGCGACCTGATCCCCAAAGTGGTCAATGGCTTGCTGGCGCATCGCACCAAAGGCCGCTGGGGCAATACCCAGGAAAATGTTTTCGTGTTGTTGAGTCTGGATCGCTACTTCAACACCTACGAATCCCAGACACCCGATTTTGTTGCCCGCATCTGGTTGGGTGACACCTACGCTGGCAGCTCTGAATTCCGCGGACGGAGCACCGAGCGGCATGAGACGTTGATTCCGATGAGCTATGTGCTCTCTGAAACGGCAGGCGGCAGCCAGGATTTGATTTTGAGCAAGGATGGCCCCGGACGGCTGTATTACCGGCTGGGTCTGCGTTACGCGCCCACTGATTTGAACCTGAAACCGCTGAATATGGGATTTGTCGTCCAGCGCCGTTATGAAGCGGTCGATCACCCTGAAGATGTTTCCCAGGATGGCAACGGAACATGGCATATCAAAGCCGGGGCGCGTGTGCGCGTGCAGATCACGATGGTGGCTGATAATCGCCGTTATCATGTTGCGCTCGTGGATCCGTTACCGGCGGGATTGGAAATTGTCAACCCGGCGCTGGCGGTTTCGGGAAGTATTCCGCAAGATCCATCCGATACCAATTCCCGTTATGGTTGGTGGTGGTGGGGCAGCTGGTACGAGCATCAGAATATGCGCGATGATCGCGCGGAAGCGTTCGCCTCGCTGCTGTGGGATGGTGTCTACTCTTACAGCTATATCGCCCGCGCCACCACGCCCGGCACCTTTATCGCGCCGCCTGCCAAGGCTGAAGAGATGTACTCTCCCGAAGTTTTTGGACGCAGCGCCAGCGACTGGGTGGTCATCCAATAGCAAATCCGTGACGACAACCTGAAACTCAGCAGGGTGGGAGTACATCCCACCCTGCGTTTTTACAGTAAAATAGACGAATGTCTACACCTTTGAAAATACTATTCCTCGCATCTGAGGCTGACCCCTTTGTAAAGGTGGGCGGTCTGGGTGACGTGGCCGGCTCACTGCCAAACGCCATTCTCGAACTGGGCGCGGATTTGGATGTGCGGCTCGTCATCCCCTTTCATTCCGCCATTCGCGCGGATAATTTTGACCTTCATCGTGAAACCGTTTTTACCATTCCGCGCGAGGGTGGCGAAGCTCCGGTGCAGGTTTTTCACACTGAACTGCGTGGAATGCCCGTTTACCTGATTTCCGGCGACCCGTTCAGTCGGGCAACCAAAGTCTATGATACCGATTCTGCCGTGGATGGCGAGAAGTTTGTCTTTTTCTCGCTGGCAGCGCTGGAACTGGCTCGACGTCTCGATTGGCGCCCCGATATTGTGCATGCCAACGATTGGCACACCGCTACCGCCCTTTACGGCGTGCGACGCATGCAGGATGACCCATTCTGGAAGGGCGTCAAGACTTTATTCTCGGTCCACAATTTATGCTATATGGGCGCAGGTTCTGAAGCGGCACTCACAGCTTACGGTTTGCCGCCAGTCAACGATCCAGAGTTGCCCTGGTGGGGACAGCATACGCCCATGCCGCTCGGTTTGTGGTCCGCGGATGAAATTGTGGCGGTTTCGCCGTCCTACGCCGAGGAAATTCAGACGCCGGAATATGGCTGCGGGTTGGAAACTTTCCTGCATTCTCGCCATGACCGGGTAACCGGCATCGTCAACGGGATTGATACGACATCCTGGGACCCGCGCACCGACGAAGCGTTGATAGAACCTTTTTCATCCGAACACCTTTCCGGTCGAGCTGCTACAAAAGAGCTTTTGCAAACCAATTTTGGGCTTGAAGTGAACAATTCTGTGCCACTGCTGGCCATGGTCACGCGCATGGATCAACAAAAAGGCGTCGATATTGCACTGGATGCCTTGCGACTCATTCCAAAACTGAACTGGCAGGCCATTTTGCTCGGTTCCGGGAATTCTGAAATAGAAGCGACCGCGCGCCGGCTTGAAAGCGACTTTCCGCATCGCGTTTGCACCATTATTCGTTATGATGGCAAACTTTCCCGCCAAATTTACGGCGGCGCGGATATGTTGCTGATGCCATCGCGTTACGAACCTTGCGGCCTGGCGCAGATGATCGCCATGCGCTATGGCGCTGTGCCAGTGGCGCGCGCCACTGGCGGCCTGCGTGACACGATCGCTGAAGGCTATTCGGGCTTCCTGTTTACAGATGCCTCACCCGCGGTGATGGCTGGGGCATTACGCCGTGCCTTAAAAGCCTTCGGATTGCACAGAACCTGGCAGGAAATGCAAAAAGCGGGGATGTCCGGCGATTACTCCTGGTTTGTTTCCGCCCGCCAGTACGCCGATCTCTACAAAACATTGATTCATAACTCAAGCCAGGAATAAGAAATACGAGGTTGTATGTCCTTCAAGCGCAGTTCAGGCATTTTGTTGCACCCCACCAGCTTCCCCGGCCCCTACGGAGTCGGCGATCTTGGCCCGCAGGCCTATCACTTTATCGATTTTCTTGCCAATTCTGGCTGCAAGCTCTGGCAGGTGCTCCCGCTTGGCCCAACCGGCTATGGTGATTCCCCTTATCAGTGTTTTTCGGCTTTCGCAGGCAACCCTTATCTCGTCAGCCCCGAAATCTTGATCGAACAGGGTTTGCTGACACAAGCGGATCTTGCGGATATGCCCGTTTGGAACCCCGCTCAGGTGGATTTTGGCGGACTCTATCACTGGAAGCCCGGTCTGCTCGATAAGGCTTATACACGCTTTGAGTCTATGCCGCGCGGACCCATCCACGCTGAATTTGACGCTTTCCGTTTCGATAACGCTTCCTGGCTGGATGATTTTGCCCTGTTCATGGCGATCAAAGACGCCAATGGCGGCATAGCCTGGAATCAATGGCCTGATCCGTTGCGCAAGCGCGAATCCGTTGCGCTTGCTGATGCTCGCCAGGCCCTCTCGGGGAACATTTCCCGTTACATGTTTTACCAGTTCTTATTCTTTCGTCAGTGGCAGGCTTTACGCGACTATGTCCACGGGCAAGGCATCCAGATCATCGGCGACATCCCCATTTTCGTTGCCATGGATTCGGCTGATGCCTGGTCGCATCCCGATTTGTTTTTCCTGGATGAAGCGGGGATTCCGAGCGTTGTGGCGGGCGTCCCACCCGATTATTTTTCCCCGACCGGTCAGTTGTGGGGCAATCCGCTTTACGATTGGGCCCGTCATAAACAAACCGGCTTCCAGTGGTGGATCGAGCGGATTCGCGCCACCCTCAGCACTGTCGACATCGTCCGTATCGACCACTTCCGCGGTTTTGCGGGTTATTGGGAAATTCCTGGCGGCGCGGCGACTGCCGAACACGGGCGCTGGGTTCCCGGTCCCGGCGCGGATTTGTTCAACGCAATTCGCGCGGCGCTCGGCGAGCTTCCAATCATAGCCGAAGATTTGGGCGAAATCACGCCTGATGTGGTTGAATTGCGCGACGCTTTCGGTCTGCCCGGCATGAAAATCCTGCAATTTGGGTTTTCCGGGCCAGATAATCCCTTCCTGCCGCATCTTTACACATCCAATTGTGTGACCTATACTGGTACGCATGATAACGACACCAGCCTGGGCTGGTATCGCACCGCTCCCGCGCAAGAGCGTGATTACTATCACCGCTATGTGAGCCGCGACAATGCCGACGTGCCCGGTGATATGATTCGCGCGATTTGGGGTTCCGTGGCTGTTTTCGCCCTGGCGCCGCTCCAGGATTTTTTGCGCCTGGGCACCGAAGCGCGGATGAATTTCCCCGGCAAAGTGGGCGGATTCTGGACCTGGCGTATGGATGAGCGCTCATTGAGCGAGAATCTAAAGAACTACATTCGTGAGATTAACTGGGTTTATCAACGCTGATTTCTTAAGAAAGGAGAATCCTATGGCTAACAAAGAGCAAGGCAAAGGAAAAGATAAGGACAAGAAGAAGAAAAAGAAAAAGGAAGTTGTCAAGTAACTAGCCTTATCCGACCGTCAAACAAGCACCGGCGCTAACCTCGCGCCGGTGCTTCTGTTCTTGCGTCATTCGTTGATGACAATTTCTTCCTCGATGATTTTGTCATCCTGCTTATTGGATGCGATATAAATTCCAGCCAAAATCAGGATCGCTCCGGCAGTTTTCAAAAAAGTGGGGGCTTCTTTCAAAATGACGAAGGCCAGAATGGTTGAACCAATTGGTTCGCCGACCAATGTGATCGAAACCAGCGAAGCGGGCAGAAAGCGTAAGGTCCAATTAAAGGTTGAATGTCCAATCAGCTGTGGGACAAGCGCCAGCAAGAGCAGCCAGACATAGGTCAATGGCTGATATCCAATGGCACGTTCTCCCGAAATCACCAGAATGATAATTAGGACAATCGCCGCCATGCCGTAAACCACGAAAATATAAGGAATGAGCGACATCTTGGCGCGCAGGCGACGTCCAATAATGATGTAGCCACCCGCCATCCAGGCGCCGCATAGCGCCAAAAAATCTCCTAAGAAGGCTGTTCCCCGCACAAAAGTGGCCAGTGGCGGACAAATCAGCCCGTTTTGCCAGGTGCACGCATCCGAGATGGCTACCACGGCTCCGCCCGCCAGCGCCAACAGCATCCCTACTACGACCGTTTTCCCGTTAGTTTCGCGCAAAATCAGCGGGGAGAGCAGCGCCACCCACAGCGGCGTGGTGGTCACCAGAACCACGGAGCTGGCGACAGTGGTGTATTCCAGCGAGGAAATCCAGGTGGCAAAATGCAAGGCCAGGAAGAAGCCCGAAAGCAATCCCAGCAGCACCTCGCTTCGAGTCAGCGCCCGCAGTTCGGAGCGATATCTGGTCAGCGCCAGCGGAGCCAGGATCAGGCTGGCAAGCGTCAGCCTATAAGCGGCCACAACGAGTGACGGTGCATCCTCTTGCGCAAAACGGATAAATATCGATGATGTTGAAACTGCCAGTATCCCGCCCAGAATGGCGACCGTTACGAATAATCTCGAAGGCTGAGAATCCATATTTTGCTTTTCTTCGATTCCTTCTCTATGGGGTGAGTTTGGGGTCACCCTTTTTGACGACCTGAATCGTCCGATTTGAGAATTGACCCGCGCAGGCTCGCCAGCTAAAATGATGATGCTTACAGTATGGTAAAGCACTCAACCTTTTCAGTCAACCCGTATCTCAAAGGAGACACTCATGGCTTTCGAACTTGCACCCCTTCCGTATTCTTACGACGCGCTCGAACCTTTCATCGACACGCAGACAATGACCATTCACCACGATAAGCACCACGCTGCTTATGTCACCAACCTGAACGCCGCGCTGGACAAGCACCCTGAACTCGGTGGTTGGTCCTTGCATGACCTGGTTGCGAAGCTCAACGAAGTCCCCGAAGATATCCGCACGGCGGTTCGCAATCACGGCGGTGGCCACTACAACCATGACATGTTCTGGAATATCATGGCTCCCAATGCGGGCGGCGAGCCCAAGGGCGCGCTGGCCAATGCTGTCACGGCTGATTTTGGTTCCTTCGCCAGCTTCAAGGCTGAATTTGAGAAAGCCGCCATGGGACGCTTCGGCTCCGGTTGGGCCTGGCTCGTGCTCAAGGGCGATAAACTGGCCGTGGTCTCCACCGCCAACCAGGACAATCCTCTGACTGATGGACTCAAGCCGCTGGCAGGGATCGATGTTTGGGAACACGCCTACTATCTCAAGTACCAGAATCGCCGCGCTGATTACGCTTCCGCCTGGTGGAATGTGATCAACTGGGAAGCAGTTGCCAGCCGCTACAGCAAGTAATCTTTCCTCGCATCTTTCAAGGCGAAATTGTCCCACTTTTTAACAATTTCGCCCAATTTTCGAAGGCATCGGACCTTGCAGTCCCTGCTGATTTATCGGTGTCGACTTATCGGTAATAAAAAACAAAGGCCATCAGGATTTCCTGATGGCCTTTGTTTTTTTTATGTTGGTTGAGAATGAATTGCTATATTGGGCGGAGAAAGGCTAATCACATTCCCTGATTTGCCTTGATAAAAACTTTGATGTGTTGGACGGTATTGTCACGATCAAAAATGTGCTGACAAATTTCCGGTGAAAGCGCCCGCATTTCGGTTTCTGCGAGGCTTCCATCTGTAAACTGTATGGCTAATTTTTCTTCCGCGGCAACCTGAACGATCACCGGAACCTGACAGAAGGTGTAAGCCAGTGACCCGGCAGGCAAATCCACGGTTTTTTCATTGGCAGTCACATCGATGTAAGCAAACGATGCGGGCTGTTTTATGAATTCAACCTTCCGCATGAGCAGCGGATTGAAGGTCACAACACCGTTTTCGACAAAAAGCCCGAGTTCGCCCAGCCGTGTAAGGATTTCTTCTTTCACCTGCCCGGTCATGCCAGGTTGTTTTGCGCCCTGTCCGGCGGGCGTGTGGGAATACGGGTCGGTCGGGAAAGCGCCGTAGACCTGGGGCGATTTGTTGTAGCCAAGCCCCATACGGATATCATAGTAGGCTTCAGTTAATGCCTTGATCGTCTCGGGAGATTCGTTGTTCTCAGCTGCCTTAATGCCAACCTCCTGGACTGTCAGCAGCAGCTTGGAGACCATGTGCCAGTAAATACTCCCGAGTCCTTCGTAAGCAAAAAAGGTACCCGAGCGGCCGGTGAAAGCGTTGTGATTGAACGTGCTTTCAAACAGCTTCAGGATGGTTTCAAACTCTGCATCTACCAGCGGCTGATAGGTTTCGGATTTCCGCAATTCAGCCAGGACTTTTATGACATCTTTCGCGTTTCTGAAGCCGCCGTTGAAATGGTAAACCCCATTAATATCTTTGAGTATCAACTCGCGGTTTTTTTGCTCGACCAGCTTAGCCACCAGTGCGATGTTTTTGATTTGATCTTCGGTCAAACAGTTTTTACTAAAGAAACCGGGTAAGTTGCGGTTTGGATACAGGATGTAGCTGTGTTGATCCGCCCGATACAGCCGGGAATTCTTCAGGCTATGCAGCAGAGTCATTGATTCGGCGCTGGATAACAAACCTGATGACAAAATGGAAACCTGCCCCTCGAGCATTTCATCCAGATGACTGATGGATGTTTTCCTGTCATCAAGCTGTAGAATGTTGTAGGCATGAAACAGGTTATCTGGTCGCTGATTGGCTTTTAGTGACTGTTCAACGTAAGCGCGCGCCAGCGATAAAAAGCCCTGCAGAGCACTTTTGTCTAGAGTCGAGGCATCGCCGGAAAAGCCATTTTTATAAAAATTTACCCGGTAATCGCTGCCAGTTTGGCCCATGGCGTCCATGAACTTCCGGCGTTGTTCGTCGCTAAAACCCTTCGCCAAATCCGCCGCGTGGATTTGTAGAATGTCACCTGTGGCTGTGAAAAAGCGCAAGATTTCTTGCGTTACCTGCAATTCTGGGGCGCTGCAGTCAGCCAAGAGTTGTTCAAAAAAGACGATGAATCTGCGCAGATAGCCCAACGTCACGACTGAGAGTCCCTTGCCCACCAGGGCATTGTTGGCATCGTTCCATTCCGGGCGCTGGGTATTCATCCAGATACCGCCTTCAGGAACGAAATTCGCCAGCTTTGCCAGCAGCAAGGTCAGTAGTTTTTCCAGCATGGTGACGTGGAATACTTGCCCATTAGAACCTAAAACCAGCCTGCCATCCATGCCGATTGCTTTGACACTGGTTTCAACCTGATCTTCGAGCTGCCAGGCGAAGCTGATCGTGTTGTATGGATCTTCAAGCAGTGCTTTGTAAGGCTTCAGGTGATAAGGAACATTCGCATGGCTGAAAATCTTCCTGGTCAGCAGGTTTTTCAAACGGGATGGGTGGAATCTACTTGAAATCTCGAGCAGTTTTTGCAGGTAGATGATCTGATGATCTCCCCAATAGCCGATGTTTGCCCACGGATCGTTAGGAGATGGCGCTTCCCATTCGATGCCGTCCCTTGTAATCCGGTAAGGGTTATACCCGTCGGCTGTAGTGGCATTGAGAAATTTACAGATCATCCCTTCGATAAACTCAGGATACGACCATGCCAGCGGTTCCCAATTTTGGAAAATATCACGCCAGTTACCCTGAAAATCGAGACGTTGTGATCCATCCGGTTTTTTTAGGTTGATGGAAAACTTATTCCATGGGCGGCTTGGATCGCCGTGTCTCCGGCTGAAAGTGAGCGGCAGATATTCGTAACATAGACGTTCAAGGTCAGCAGAGTTTGTAGCCACGGCTTTGCCGATCAGTTCGTCGTATGTGAATTTATCAGGGCAATTGCGAAAGAAATCAGCCTGTTCAGACAATATCGCTTTATTGCGGATGCCGATAAAATCCAGAAAATCGGTTTTTTTCACGATGTAGTTTTCAACGAAGATACCCCCGCGCATCGTGTTGAATAACACATTTGAGAAATGGTGGGCCGTGCTCAGGCGGTCTCCGGAAAGCTGCAAACCGTCCGCGCTGGCGACGATTTTCAGCAAATCCAGGCTGTTTTTCTCAACATCCTGATTGATTTCTGCGTGAACTGTCTCCGGGTTGTGTTTCAACACATGGATTAGCTCCGCTACAGCGCTGCTGTCTTGATTAACATCCGCGATGATATTCCATTCGTTGTCTGCATTTCCTGCCAGCTCAAAAGAAGAATTGACCAGGTATGCGCCCCGGAAGCCGCGAATATCTGTTTCCTGGGAAATGTCCATTCCTTGCCGGAAAGCCTGCAACTGTTGAGTGGAAAGTAAATAACACGGATTCTTCAGTCCGAGCTGCCATGCGATGGTTGTTTTCAGCGATTCGCTTGGTTCGGCCAAATCTGTCAGCGTGGAGCTGAGTGCAAAACTCCCCAGCCCGGTTTCCGGTTCAAGTTCGCTACGTTTGTAAGCATTCAGCAAATTACTGAATGCCGTTTGGAGGGCAATGGTAGCCCCAAAAGGGAGCAGGTTTTGAAAGCCATCGATGAGATTGACCTGGCAGGCAGTTGCGGAGTCGTTTATCAACC
Organism: uncultured Anaerolineae bacterium; assembly: GCA_903838415.1. Classification (GTDB taxonomy): domain Bacteria; phylum Chloroflexota; class Anaerolineae; order Anaerolineales; family Villigracilaceae; genus UBA5195. The sequence continues at coordinate 21,152 of CAILYI010000139.1, forward strand.
AGGATGTTTTGATAAATCCATATTTTTCACTGGTGCGCCAGGCATAACGGTAAGTCATTTGCAGGTCGTGATTAATTTCTTCGTAAACGAGCTTGTTCCCCAAAATATTCTTATAAAGGTTGCGTTCGAGACGGTACAGGCCTTCATGGCGCACCGAAAACGGCTCCCATAAATAAGTTTTCTCTGCGCGCTCCATTTGAAAGACACTCAAAGGGCCAGTGTTGGACTGGTTTTCAGTGATTTTGTCGTCTGGATAATACGGGAATAATGATGATTCGGCATTTGCTCGTCCGGCAGAAAGCCCGCCTGTGCTCGAAATGAACATCCAGTGGTCTGAACTACTCACAATACTCATGAAAAAAGGCTGCATCCGGTCAAAATTACGGATGCGATAGTATTCCTCGCCCAGCAGATGAACATATTCGCCGCTCACCTCGGCGGGATTGTCTTGTAAAATCGCATTTCCTGCGTAAAGTTTATTCTGTGATCCCATTTTAGTGCCATCCTTCCGGTTGTTCCTTGTGAATAGAGTTATCAATTGATTGGCGCAGAGAGTTTTTCATCGGAGTATTCACCATTGAATTCATTGAAATAGCCATCGGTGAGTATAAAAAGGGTTCGCTTGGATGGAAAATTACTGGCAAACTGGGATTTCTGGGGATTGATCGCCGATCGCCATGCCAAAGCCAAAGGGGAACAGCGGAGCATCGCACCCGGTTTTCCCCGCCACCGTGTTGATATTGATCGGCAGTTGGGCGTTGGTGCGGGGCCAGGAATAGGGCAGTTTCCCAGTAAATGGATAATAGCCAAACAGCACATCAGCCACGCCCTGGCCTTCAGAGCCGGGCAACCAGGCTGCTACCCAGGCATCCGCCTGTGGTAGTTGATCCGTAATCACCAGTGGGCGACCTGAGAGTATGATGACGACTAATTTCTTCACCTGGGAGCGCGTACCTTTGATGGCGGCGAGATCATTTCCACTCAGCCTGAGCTCGTTTGTATCGCCTGCGCCTTCAGCGTAGGGTTTTTCACTGACCACAACGATACCAATCTCCGCTTTTTCAGTAAAAATTCCCCTGCTGTTATAACGGACCTTTGTATTGCTGGATACGGCGGCCTCAATCGCTTTTAGGATGGTGGTACCAGGGATAATATCCCCGGCTTTCCCCTGCCATTCGATAGTCCAGCCGCCAGCCTGCAAGCCGATATCGGAAGCACCCTGTCCGGCAACTAAGATTATGGGAGTGTTTATGGGGAGTGGCAAAGCCGAGTTGTCATTTTTAAGCAGGACCAGCGATTTTCGCACGGCATCGCGGGCCAGGTCGATGTGTTTCTGCGAGCGGATTGTGGCCAGCATGGCTGGGTCGGCAAACGGATGTGCGAACAAACCCAGCATAAATTTGACGGTCAGTATGCGCCGGACTGCGTCATCGATGCGTTCCGGCTTGACATCACCTTTAGTAACGGCTTGTTTCAGCGTTGCGATGAATTGGGGATAATCAGTCGGAACCATATTCATGTCCACGCCGGCATTGATGGCGGTCACCACCGACTTGTAATAATCCGACGGGTAAATCTGATCAATCGCCTTCCAGTCTGAAACCACAAAGCCCAAAAAGCCGAGTTCGCCTTTCAAAATATCAGTGATTAGTCCTTTTTGCGCGTGTATTTTGATGCCATTCCATGAACTGTAAGAGACCATCACGGAGCCAGCTCCGGCCTCTACCGCAGCCTGGTAAGGCGGCAGATAGCGGGTGCGCAAAGTGGATTCATCGACTTGCATATCGCCCTGATCGAGCAGATAAGGCTGGGAGATGTTTAGGGTGGCTGTGCCGAATTTTGTGCCGCCATCGCCCAGAAAATGCTTGGGCGTTGCCAGCACATAAATCGAATCACCGGCATCCACATTAATCCCGGATGGCTTGGTTTGCAGTCCTTTTACATAAGCGGCGCCGAGGCTTGAAACCAGTTCCGTGTTTTCGCTGTAAGCCTCGTAGGTGCGTCCCCAACGGATATCCTGGGGCACAGCCACCATCGGAGCGAAATTCCAGGTCACGCCCGTAGCGATCAGCTCTTCGGCTGTCGCCAGGCCGATTTTTTCCATCAAGGCCGGGTCATTGGCAGCCCCAAGGCCGATTTCCTGAGGGAAGATGGTTGCCCCGAACAGATTGCCATGCCCATGCACGGCGTCTGTTCCGTAGATGATTGGAATTCCGAGCCGGGTTACCAGCGCCTGCTCCTGGAAGCCGTTGACCATCTCGGCCCAGCCTTCGGGGGTATTCTTGCCGGTGGGAGAACCGCCGCCGCCACTCAAAATTGAGCCGATGAAGTATTTGGTAATGTCACCTGGCCTGATACTATTTTTCTCGACCTGTGTCATCTGACCGATCTTCTCGTCCATGGTCATACAGGCGAGCAAATTGTCAACGCGCTGCGCAATCTCCACCGACATATCTTTCGTATAACATTCTTCTTTCGTCAGGATTGCAACGGTTGGGAGAATTCCTGCTGCTGTTGGTTGCGCAGTTGGCGGATTAGCAGTTGCTGTGACGCCGGTACATGCCGAAAGTAAAAGCGCTGCCAATAAAAATCCATAAGCGATGGGTTTCACAACGGCCTTCGGATTATTGTATTGTGACAGAAACGACTACTTTTTTTGTTCCGCTCCGCGGCAGCGGGATGATATTCCCTTCAATGGATTTCCCGTCAACTTCCAGGTGGACGGCATTTCCAGGACCGGTCCGTTTAACCGAAATTTCATAGTGCACTCCCCGAAACTCGCGGACCGCTTCGAAGCCTTCCCAGGCTGACGGGAGCACCGGCGATACTTCCAGGCCGGTGTAGGCTGGCTTAATGCCCAGAATCGCCTGCGAAATGGCGACATAGTTCCAGGCTGCGGTGCCTGAGAGCCAGGAATTTTTCGCTTCGCCGTGCGTAGCCGCATCCTTCCCGGCGATCATTTGGGCGTAGACATATGGCTCACAGCGGTGAATTTCGCTGATTTCTTCGCGCTTTGACGGATTAATCCGCAGGTAATAGTCGAAAGCCTTATCCCCGCGGCCTAGAAGCGCTTCAGCGATCATGATCCACGGGTTGGTGTGACAAAAAACCCCGGCATTTTCTTTGTAACCGGGCGGGTACGACGAGATTTCGCCCAAATGCAGGGCGTACTTGCTGAAAGCTGGCTGCTGCAAAACGATTCCGTGCTTGGTTGCCAGATGCTTGCCAACGGCATCCAGCGCTTTGACGGCGTTGCCGTTTTCAATACCCAGCCCGGCCATAACGCAAATCCCCTGCGGTTCGATGAAAATCTTGCCTTCGTCGTTCGTTTTCGAACCGAGAACATGCCCAAAATCGTCATAAGCGCGCCGGAACCAGGCTCCGTCCCAACCCGCTTTCCAAATGACGGCTTCCATATCGGCAGCGGCGGTTTCATAAAAGCTGACAGGTTTCAGGTCAATCGTCGTGGTGATCTTTGAACCCTGCTCCATGACCTGCTTCGCCAATTCTGCCATCTCTTTGGCCGCAAGAATGAATAGCCCCGCAATCAGCACCGATTCGGCCACTTCGCCGTTTTTGTTGGTGGTTGTCTGGAAGGATTGTCCCGGCGTATCGGAGAAACAATTCAAATTAAGACAATCGTTCCAGTCCGCGCGACCGATCAGGGGCAGGCCGTTTGGGCCAATCCGATCAATGGTATACAGCATGGACCGCTGGAGATGTTCATACAACGGAGTTTCGCTGCCCGCTTCGTTTTCATATTGCACGGGCGAATCCAGAATGGACCAATCTCCAGTTTCCTTAAGGTAAGCGGCTACTCCGATTACCAGCCAGAGCGGGTCATCGTTGAAACCTGAGCCGACATCGTTATTGCCGCGTTTGGTCAGCGGCTGATATTGGTGGAATGCGCCGCCGTTTTTGAGCTGTGTGGCGGCCAAATCGAGAATTCTTTCACGCGCGCGCTCCGGAATCATGTGGACAAATCCCAATAGATCCTGGTTGGAATCACGGAATCCCATTCCGCGCCCGATACCGCTTTCGAAATAGGAGGCGGATCGGCTCATATTAAACGTCACCATGCATTGATAAGCATTCCAGATGTTAACCATGCGATTGGTGTGTTCGTCGGGGGTGGTGACTTGCAGTTTGCCGAGCAGATTGTCCCAATGGGCTTTCAGCGCCGCGAAGGCCTTCTCCACGTTGGCTGGTTTGAGATATTTTGCGATGATTGGTAAAACCGTCTTCTTGTTGATGGTCTGCGAGTCAGCTGGATCAAACTTCTTATCGTTGGGATTTTCGTGGTAACCCAGGATGAAAATCACTTTTTTCTGTTCGCCGGGCTTTAATTGGACTCGCACATGATGCGATCCAATTGGCTGCCAGCCGTGGGCTTCAGATTCGCCCGAAACGCCTTGTTCAACCACCAGCGGCGAATCCCAGCCACGATAAGGCCCTAAAAAGGCCTCGCGCTGTGTATCGTAGCCATCCAGCTGTTCGGAGCAGGCAAAGTAGGCGAAGTGATTTCGACGTTCGCGGTATTCTGTCTTGTGATAAATCACACCGTCGACAATTTCCATTTGACCGGTGGAAAAGTTGCGCTGGAAGTTGGTGGCGTCGTCGTTGGCGTCCCACAGGCAAAATTCAATTGCCGAGAAAATGGACAGGTCGGCGGGCTTTTCGCGCTGGTTGGTGAGCGTCAGCTCCCAGATTTCGAGACTTTCTCCAAGCGGGACGAAGTAGCGGGTCTGAGATTCGATTTTATGGGCAACCGAGCGGATGGTGGTGTAACCCTGTCCGTGGCGGCATTCGTATTCATCCAGTTTATCCCGCGTCGGCATCCAGGTTGGCGACCAGTAGGGGCGGCTGACCTTCTCGCGTTTTCCGGCTTCATTATCGCGCAGGTAAATATAACGTCCGCCCATATCCAGGGGCGCGTTGTTGTAGCGATAGCGCGTTAGTCGTCGCAAGCGGGCGTCTTTGAAAAATGAATATCCCCCACCTGTGTTGGAAATTAGCCCGAAATATTCTTCGCTGCCGAGATAATTGATCCAGGGCAGGGGAGTATCGGGACGCTCGATTACATACTCGCGGGTTGTATCGTCAAAATGACCGTAGCGCATGAAAACCTCATTTTCTTATTCAGTTGGTAGAAGTGTCGCCGACCAAGTGCAGATTGGGGAATAACGGCTTTGAGTTCAATCGCGGCTAAAGGTTTACAGGAAGCAGGTCATAAGTCGTCGCAATTTGTGACCCATGACCTGCTTCGGTGGTTTCGTCAGCTCCCTGTCAATAGACTCGCGGTTGTTTCTGTCAATGATCCCTGGAAAAATCTGGGAATTGCCTGTGCGAAGCGGACTCTCGCGACAGTTATTTGGCTGAATGTTACGCCAGCAAGTCTTTTCTTATTTTCCATCCCGTTTCGATGACAGGATAGGCTTGCATATACTCTTCGAATTCACCGAAAAGCTTGATGAATAATCCCATCACGCCACGGCGCATACCGATCCCGCCTTGCGAGGCGTGACAGGCGCTGGCCGCAGCTTTTTTCTCCTGTACAGAGCTGATATCTACCTTGGTGTGAGTGGGGAAATTCACATCAGCGATGGATTTCATGTCGATATCGCCATTTCGTCCAAATTTACGCGGATTCTGCCCGAAGAGCGGCATCAGCCTGACAGCCAGTTTCAAAAATCCGCGCGGAAAGGTATGGAAGAAAAGTTTTTCCGGTTTAAATGGCGTTCCCGTTTCGGGGTGGAAGGAGGCATCATCCGCTTTTTCAAAAGCCAACACCGTGGCGTTGTGGATATGAATATGGTCTGGGTGACGGTATCCGCCGATTGGATCAAAAGTCAAAACGATATTCGGCTTGAGATCCCGAATATATTTGACCACTTTTCCGGCCACTTCATCGATGGGATGGGCTACTTGCGCATCCGGGTGCAGATTATCCGGTGAGCCAGGCATGCCAGAATCGCGGTAATCGAGAAAAAAGACACCTTTTAAGCCAAGATGACCGGCGGCGCAGCGCAGCTCGCCTTCGCGCAATTCGGCAATGGATGAAAAGCCTTGCATGTGCTTCGGATCAACGTCGCCAACTTCGCCGCGGGTAGCGCAGACGAGATAAACATCGCAGCCTTTTTGGGCGTACAAGGCAAGCGTACCGCCCATGCCAAAAGATTCGTCATCTGGATGAGCCAGCACGGAAAGAATAATGGGTTTTGTCACGAGAGCTCCTGATTTTCGACTGAGTTTAATTATAAACTGGTAATTCGTAATGATCGGTGGCCTGGTCAGCTTCCAAAAGGACTGGCCGACCTTTCCATTTTGCGCATGGTACTTTCGTAAGGTATTTTCAAATCCACCACGATGCCGATGCCGTCAGACCGATTGCGAAGATTGATGGCGCCTCCGGCTTTCCACACCAAAGTCGCAACCATCGGAAAGCCCAAGCCCAGGCCGGGAATTTCACCGGTGAAATCTTTCTCGCCTTGAAAATAGGGCAACCAGGTCCATTCCAGCTGTTCTGCAGAAAGTATTTGTCCATTATCCGCAAAGCGTAATCGGATGAAACCTTCTTCGGCCTGTCCGATCGAAATTTCAACGCGCGGCGTGCGGGTAGGGTGGAATTTTTGCGAATTCTCAAACAATTCGTCGACGATGATTTCCATTGCATCTGGGGTCATGGCAATGCTGATGGAATGCAGGTTTTCAGGCAAAGAGAGCAGCACTTCGCGCAAATTGAACCTGTCGCTCGATTCCTTTATGATTTGCGGGAACTGGCTGAGCAGCATGGGTTTGCCCAGGTTGAGTGCCAGCGGGGCATCGAGATACGTTACGATATTTCGCACTTCATTTGCCAGCCGGTCGATGCCTTTGATCGCCGATCCCATCAGGGTTTTGACTTCTTCCGGAGAGAGAACGTCCAGTCTGCTTTTGATCAACGAGATGCTGCTATATAACATGGACATGGGTGTGCGGAGTTTGTGGGCAACTACCGTATGGAAATGGCGCATATCCTGGTAAATGGACATGCGCTCCGTCACATCGCGCAACCGCACCACGCGGTGATATTCCATCCCGAGCGGGGTATCCAGCGCCTCCAGCACCACCCAGACAGCGCGGGCGGTCGGACTTTCGGGTTGAATCAAAAAGCACGGAGACGGGTCTTCCAGCCAACTTTCCCAGGTTTCGGCAGGCTCGGGAACATATTGCCTTTCCACGACATTGACGAATGGCAAGCCAAAGAAATCTTCCGGCATATTCAGCAGGTGCAAGGCGCGCTCATTGGCAAAATGAATCACGCCCGATTTATCGAGCATCAAATAACCTTCATGCGCATGTTCAACCATCCACGAAAAACGAGTCAGGTCTGCAAGCAAGTAGCGGTAACTGTTCAGGCGGGTGAGACTGCGCAGTCGCGCAAGCATTTCCAACCCATCGAGCGGTTTTTCCAGAAAATCATCCGCACCAGCGCTTAATCCGACCGCACGAGTATCATGATCATCGCGATCTATCAGCATTACAATTGGCACCCCTTCGAGAACCCGGTCAGCGCGCAGGCGGCGACAGGTTTCATAACTGGAGGGTGAGCTGCCGTCAACATCGATGAGTATTGCCGCTGGAATCAAGTCGACCGCCATTCGCAGGCCTTGCTCAGGAGTCTGCGCAAATTCCACTGCGAATCCGGTACCGTTAAGGATTTCAACCAGGTAGCTGTGCGTATTCGAGTCGGAAACAAAAATTAAGATGATAGATTGATTTTTATCAGCCATGGAGTGTCGTCACTATGTTTTTGAATTGTTTCGTGCGCTCTGGAAAAGATTCTGAATGTAGAAAATGGGGCGAGGCCCTTAAGGTATTGCATCGGAACACAAGCGTGATTTTATTGTACCCCAACTGTTGAACAAAATTTATTTGGAGAATGGCTGAGAAAGACAAGCGGGATTGTAGAAATTGTAAAGCTATTGGTTTGGCATTTTCCAACAGTCAGTATATAATACGGAAATTCTTTTCTTGAAGGGGTTTTTGATAATGAAAGTTGCTATACTAGCCGGTGGGCTTGGAACCCGTCTTTCAGAAGAAACCACGCTTCGCCCGAAACCAATGGTTGAAATTGGCGGGAAGCCGATCCTTTGGCACATCATGAAAACCTATGCTGCCTATGGCTTCAAAGAGTTTGTGGTGGCGCTTGGTTATAAGGGCGAATATATTAAGGATTATTTCCTAAATTACCATTATCGTGCGCGCAGCCTGACAGTGAATCTCCACTCTGGAAGCGTTGATATTCACAATGGTGATAGTGAAAATTGGATTGTACATCTGCTAAACACTGGCCATGACTCAAGCACAGGGGGACGGGTGAAGAAAGTCGCCGAATACATTGGTAGCGAAACTTTTATGTTGACATATGGTGATGGAGTTTGCAATGTAAATATCCCAGACTTGCTTCATTTTCATCAACAGCAACAACGACTGGCGACTGTTACAGCTGTTCGTCCTCCGGGCCGCTTTGGTGGGCTGGAGTTGAGAGATGGAATGGTTTCCAGGTTTGCGGAAAAACCCCAAGTAGGTGAAGGATGGATCAATGGTGGATATTTCGTGCTTGAGCCTGGAATTGCCGATTACATACCTGATTATGTGACACCGTGGGAAGCATCGCCATTGGAGAACATTGTAGAAGATCAGCAATTGGCCGCTTATCAGCATGGAGATTTTTGGCAGTGCATGGATACGCTTCGCGATGTTCAATTGCTCGAAAAACTCTGGCAAGATGGGAATGCACCATGGAAAATTTGGGATTAAATCGAGCTTTCTGGTTGGATCGCCCGACTTTCGTCACCGGTGGAACGGGATTGGTGGGTTCGTGGCTGGTGCGGCGACTGGTAGAAGCTGGCGCGGATGTGGTTTGCCTTGTGCGTGACTGGGTACCGCAGAGTGAATTGGTACGTACCGGAACACTTGAAAATGTGAAGGTGGTGCGCGGGGATATCCGTGATCGTGATGTGTTGGAACGCGTCCTCGGTGAATTTGAAATCGACACGGTTTTACATTTGGCCGCCCAGACGATTGTGACGATCGCCAACCGCAATCCGGTATCCACCTTTGAATCAAACATTGCCGGAACCTGGAATGTGCTCGAAGCCTGCCGCCGCAGCCCAAAGGTCAGGCAGATCGTCATGGCTTCGTCCGATAAAGCCTATGGCGACCAGGATCAGCTGCCGTACGATGAAAAAACGCCACTCCAGGGTCAGCATCCCTATGATGTCAGTAAGTCTTGCGCCGATTTGATCGCCAATACCTACGCGGTCAGCTATGATTTGCCGGTGGTAATCACGCGCTGCGGCAACTTCTACGGTGGCGGTGACTTGAATTGGAACCGCATCATTCCTGGGACGATTCGCTCCATTCTACGGGGGCAAGCTCCTGTCATCCGTTCGGATGGGCAGTACATCCGCGATTACTTTTACGTGGAAGATGGGGCGGCGGCCTATATGCTCCTGGCAGAACAACTGGCAGCGCGGCCCGGACTCAAGGGTGAAGCCTTCAACTTTTCCAACGAGATCCAGGTGACAGTCAGTCAGATTGTTGGGGATATTCTCGATTTGATGAACTCATCCCTGAAGCCTGATATCCGCAACGAGGTCAGTAATGAAATACGGCATCAATATTTGAGCGCAGAAAAGGCGCGTCAGATGCTTGGTTGGAAGCCGCTTTATTCCCTGAACGAGGCATTAGGCAAAACGATAGTGTGGTATCGAAATTTCTTGAGCAATACTGATTGAAACATATCCATCGATTATGACTAGGCTGCTTTGAATGAAGAAAAATTTTCGAGACCAATGGACAGGATTGTCAGAAAAAGTCACAAAAGCCCCGGTTGAATTTTGGCTTATCCTGGGGTTATTTGTTTCGTTTGTGATTTTTTATTTTGTTCCAACGTTTTTTCGATCTGCCGACTCAATGGCACAGGGCTTTGATTATATTACCCCACGGGATGGCATGATTGGCGGGGATCACTACGAAATTGTGAACTCTATGAGCCGTTCTTTTTTATTTGATGTCCCCAGATTTGTCTTGAAAGGACCTTATCCGCCTTTCACTATATTGTTTCACATGCCTTTCCTTCTTGTTGATACGAAAACGTCATATATTCTCATTTCTCTGCTAAGCCTGGCATCGCTAATTTTCCAGACTCTGGTTTTGCCTGCGCGTTTAGTAAAAACAAAAGGATATTACCCTTTTTTAACCGCGCTTTTTATTACCGGTATTTTTTCTTATGGCTTTCAGTTTGAAGTGGAACGCGGTCAATATAACCTAATTGCTCTTTGTCTCACTTTGACCTCGATATGGATTTTTCATCGCTGGCCTGGGATGCGCTGGCTGGCTTATTTATTATTTACGTCTGCTGTCCAGCTGAAAGTTTACCCGGCCATTTTTATTATCAACCTGGTAGATAATTGGCGCGATTGGAAGGGGATTGTTCAGCGGTTCATGGGACTTGGTCTGCTTAATTTTGCCATGCTGTTTTTATTTGGAAGCGAAAATTTCTTCCGATTCTTTGGCGGCATTTCAAAAATGGCCACATCCGATGTATCGATTACTGTGAACCATTCCATTGGGTCGTTTGTAGCCTTGGTAGTGGGGAAATTACCAGCTTTGACTGATTATTCAACCTATTTTGTGTTAGCTATTGTAATGTTGGTTTTTCTTTGTCTCGCTTTGATATGTTATCAGACCTTTATAAACAAATTCAATGGGGTCAATCCCTTTTTTATTTTGGCATGCGTCGTCATTGCTCAGTTGATCCCGCGGATAAGTTTTGATTACACATTAAGTATTATGCCTGCTGCGATGGCTTTCTTCTTCGTGGGCATTCATGAAAATATTAAGCAAAGTGTGGTTACCTCTTTGTCTTTATTTGTTATCTGTGCTGCTTATGGATCAACCTTGTTCGCCAGCCCTTATAAGTTTGCGGCAAAAGAGATGTTCCCCATCCTGACCCCTTTTTCCAATAACTTCTCAGCCCTTGTGATTATTCTAATTGTAGTTACAATTGTGAGCCTTTACATTCGCCCCAACCAGTCGCCCCAATATCTTAAAGATTAGAAGTCTTGATATATGGAATCTAAAGCCACCCGCTTACGCGAAAAAATATTAAAACTGACCGCTGAATATACTGCTCAAGCCTTCCCTGTGCGTGAATTTGTCCCTGGCCAAACGTCGATACCGGTCTCCGGCAAGGTCTTTGACGCTGTCGAAGTGCAGCATCTCGTGGATGCTTCGCTCGATTTCTGGCTGACCACCGGGCGCTTTGCGGATGAATTTCAGAAAACCTTCTCGCGCTGGTGGGGTGTGCGCAATACCATCCTGGTTAATTCAGGTTCATCTGCCAACCTGGTGGCCCTTTCGGCGTTGACCTCGCCGACGCTGGGTGAAAAGGCCTTGCGTCCCGGCGACGAAGTTATCACTGTCGCGGCGGGTTTTCCTACCACGGTCAATCCCATCTTGCAGAATCAGCTCGTCCCAGTTTTTATCGATGTGCATATTCCAACCTATAACGTGGATGTGACTCAGCTTGAAGCGGCGCTTTCTCCCAGGACCCGCGCGATTATGTTGGCGCACACGCTCGGAAATCCCTTCAACCTGGCTGCCGTGACTGAATTTGCCGAGAAGCACAAGCTGTGGCTGATCGAGGATTGCTGTGACGCAACCGGTGCGCGTTACGATGGACGCAATGTGGGCACTTTTGGGCAGATAGCCACTGTCAGCTTTTACCCGGCGCACCATATCACCATGGGCGAGGGCGGCGCGGTGCTGACTGACAGTCCCAAACTGAAGACGCTGGCCGAATCCTTCCGTGATTGGGGCCGTGACTGTTGGTGTGACCCCGGCAAGGACAACACCTGTGGCAAACGCTTTGACTGGCAGTTGGGCGACCTGCCGCAGGGCTATGATCACAAATACACTTACTCGCATATCGGTTATAACCTGAAAGCCACCGACATGCAGGCGGCGGTTGGGCTGGCGCAAATGCAAAAGGTTGATGGGTTTATCGCCCAGCGCCGCGCCAACTTTGCTTATCTGCATGGCGGGTTGGCAGACTTGCAGGATTTTCTCATTTTGCCCGAAGCCACGCCCAACAGCGAACCCAGCTGGTTTGGTTTTCCCATTGCGGTGCGCCCGGGCGCACCCTTCAACCGCAACCAGGCTGTGCAGTTCCTTGAGAGCAAAAAAATTGCCACACGTCTGCTGTTTGGTGGTAACCTGGTGCGCCAGCCTGCCTACAAAAATGCTCCGCATCGCGTGGCGGGCAGCCTTGAAAACTCTGATTTTGTGATGAATAATGTCTTTTGGATCGGAGTTTTCCCCGGCTTGACCACCCCGATGCTGGATTATGTGATTGAAATGTTTCAAGCATTGCCGCGCTTATGAATCCACTTGCCGCTGATCTTGACCATGTCCTCGATCATACCCGCCCGCTTTGGGAAGAGCTGCGCGGCGAGCGTCTTTTTATTACCGGCGGCACGGGATTCTTTGGAAGTTGGTTGCTGGAGAGTTTTCTCTGGGCGAATGAACGCCTCCAGCTTGGAGCCAGCGCCACCGTCTTGACTCGCTCCCCGCAGGCTTTCATCGCAAAAACCCCCCACCTGGCCCTGGCGGAAAGCGTTACCCTGCTGGAAGGTGATGTGCGCAATTTCGCCTTTCCTCCTGGGACGTTTTCGTATGTTATTCACGCTGCTACTGAAGCCAGCGCGAAACTCAATACTGAAAACCCTTTGCTGATGTTGGATACTATTGTTGAAGGAACGCGTCGCACTCTTGATTTTGCCAGCCAGTGCGGCGCCAAGAAATTCCTGCTAACCAGTTCTGGCGCGGTTTATGGCAAACAGCCGTCTGATCTGACCCACATCCCCGAAGATTATAATGGCGCACCTGACCCGCTTGACCCCAACAGTGCTTACGGTCAGGGCAAACGCATGGCTGAACATTTATGTGCCCTGTACGCCAGAACAAGTTCGATCGAAATGAAAATTGCGCGTTGCTTCGCGTTTGTAGGCCCGTACTTGCCGCTGGATGAACATTTTGCGATCGGAAACTTCATCCGCGACGGATTGAAAGGGGGGCCGATTATTGTAAAGGGTGATGGAACGCCTCTGCGCTCTTATCTTTACGCCGCTGACCTGGCCATCTGGTTATGGACAATTTTGGTTAAAGGCCAATCATTACGACCGTATAATGTAGGCAGCGATGAATCGCTTTCAATCGAAGAGATTGCAAAGCAAGTTGCAGCGCAAATTCCTGGCAAAATTAATGTGGAAATTCGAACCATCACTAAACCTGATAAACAAGTTGAGCGCTATGTGCCTGAGATCCAAAGAATAATAAAAGAGCTTGGAATATCACCACTAATACCCATAAACACTGGCATTCGCCGTTCGCTTCAATTTTTTGGAGGATAAAAGGTATCTTCTCAATAAGTCATGGTTAGGCAGGCAAATATGACCAACCCAAGTTGAGTTCTTTTGCTCGTTTTTGGATCAAATCGGCAAGCGGCGGAATGGACTTCGCCTTGGTAATCCGATCTCGAATATATTCATAGAAACTGATGCCGAGTTTTTTACAAGTTGCAGCCAGGGTCATGAATGTGTCCCACGCGTTTTTCCCGTCTTCAGTCCGCGGGCCAAAACTTATATCTCGTTTTCGCACTCGAAATCGCGCCCCTAACTCCGCCGGGTTGTTGTGCAAGGATAATTCCGGGTGCTTTAGTACCAACAAAAGCGATCCTTTCTTTGCCAGAGTCTTCGCAATGCGTTTATCCAGTTCGTTATACCCGGTTTGAGAGGCAAAGAGCTGACCAAACTCAGTTTCTAGTTTGATGGCTGTTTCCTGGGTGGGTTGCTCACGATAATCGAGCAATCGATCGTAAAATTCCCAGAAGCGCTTGAGAAAGTCATTCAAGGCTTTTCGATGAACGGCTACAACAGGTATTAGCTTCTTATAATGTCGGCCTTCATGGATCCAGCATGACATCATAGAAATTGCCAACCAGTTAAACTGTGGTGCCTCATCACAAATCAAAGTTTGGATGACTGGGAAACCAATTTCCGCGTGATAGGCGGCAACTGCTGCTGCGTCAATCAGGGTTTTTCGTTGCTGAAATAGCAGGTCTGGTAAATTATCATTCAGGCGTGCCATCAGGGTGACATCATCCATTACAATTCCATCTTGCCAACTTTGAAGGGTTTGGCGCGTAGCTTTGGATAGAGGTAAACATGCTAGATAAGACAGAGCTTCAGTATTAATCAGGAAAATGCGCGGACGTCCATTGCGCAGCACCTCCAAGACAGTCAGCCGGTCTTTATGTGGTCTTGTGCGAAAAGCTGTGTAGACTGGGTTGCATAGAACGTGGCAGTTTTGGTTCTGTCCATCTACGCGGGTAGCAGTGTCATCGATGTGCTGATAAGGACTGCTACGCTTTCCTGCTTCAAAAACTGCATCACTTTCTGCGTGAAACTCGTCTTGGCTTTTGATCAACATGTTAGAGATTTGTCCAAGTGATATCTGGATACCGATATGTTCCACAAATTCCAGTATCTTTGCTCTGTTATTTGACTACCAAAGTAGAGCGTCCGTATCAGTGTCTTGAGACCTGGCCCAAATTGGCCTTCGTATCCGGCCGGTAGTACCGCCAAATAAGTTTTGTGTTGTGATGGTGAGTAGTAGACTTCTTTGTGAAAGAGAACATTGTCTGTGCGCAGCGATATATCTTGAATAACGACATCCTGATGTCCTTTGAAGATCGCATCGGTAGGCAGAACTGTAGTGGACCCCAAAAACTGGACGGTTTTTGGTCGATCCTAAGGGGTGGTCTGATCGGGTTGAGCTAACCGCCAGGCGATTTCAAACTCAACGGG
>CAILYI010000140.1 GCA_903838415.1 uncultured Anaerolineae bacterium
GCCCAGGTACATCACCGCCACTCGGTCGCATATATGGCGGACCATGCTCAAATCGTGGGCGATGAAAAGAATAGTAATCCCCAACTGATCTTGTAAATCTTCAAGTAGATTGACCACTTGAGCCTGAATGGATACATCAAGGGCAGCAATCGGTTCATCACAAACAACAAATATTGGCCTGGATGCCAGTGCACGCGCGATCCCAATTCGCTGACGCTGCCCTCCCGAAAATTCATGCGGAAAGCGGTTAAGATAATCCCTGCTCAGACCGACTAAATCCAATAAATCGCCAACTTTATTCTCCCTATCTTTTTTACTTTTGACTATTCTATGAACCCTTATAGGCTCACTAATAATTGAATTCACCGTCCAACGAGGATTTAAAGATGAAAATGGATCCTGGAAGACCATTTGAGAGCGGGAGCGAATTTCTTTCATTTTTTGTCTTGACTTAAGATTCACCTCGTGGCCGTCGATTTCTATATATCCAGATGTTCGCTCATATATTCCCAGAATTGCCCGCCCCAAGGTGGTTTTCCCGGACCCGCTTTCACCAACTAATCCCAGTGTTTCCCCTCTGTGGATTTGAAAGCTGACGCCATCCACAGCCCTAACCTGACCCATGGAACGATTAAATATCGCCCCTGTTGTAAATGGAAAATGAACGAACAGCTTATCAACTATGACAAGCGGGGATTGGCTGCCAGACATTTGTTTTGTTGTCACCGGAGATCTCCAGTCTCGATGTTTATCCAGCAAGCCACCAAATGCTCCGGATCAACAGCGGTCAAGGGAGGTTTATTGTGCCAGCATTTTTCAACAACGAACTTACACCGATCCGCAAACGGACAACCATCTTGTATGTTGTAACAACTTGGGGGGAAACCCTCGATGGACTGCAGCCGATCAGATGTACGTCGTGAATCCGCCCGGGGAAGGGAATGCAGCAACGCCTGGGTGTAGGGATGTTTTCCAGAATGGAAAAGTGTCACCACATCTGCCTCTTCCACAATTTCGCCAGCATACATTACGATGACACGATCTGCCAGTTCAGCGACAACTCCAAGATCATGAGTTATCCAGATGATTGACATTTTAGTTTCCGCTTTTATTTTTTTGACAAGATCAATTATCCGAGCCTGGATGGTGACATCTAATGCTGTGGTAGGTTCGTCTGCGATCAATAATGATGGTTCAAGAGCCAGCATCATGGCGATCAAAGCTCTCTGCCGCATCCCTCCTGAGAACTGATGGGGATAGTTCCGTAGACGTTGCTTTGCATCTGTAATCCCCACCAGCTCCAGATATTCAATGGCTTTTTGACGCGCAGCGTTTTTGGAAGTCCTTTGGTTTATGATTATCGCCTCGGTAAGCTGCTTTTCGATCGATAAAGTGGGGTTTAGCGATGTCATTGGATCTTGAAAAACGAAAGCAATTTCCCGCCCGCGAAATGGAATTAGCTCTGCTTCTGACATTGCGAGCAGGTTTTTACCCTTATAGAGAGCAGTACCGTGAATAATCTCACCAGGAGGTTGGGGAATCAATCCGAGTATGGACATCACCGAGACGGTTTTTCCACAACCACTTTCTCCTACGATAGCAACAGTTTCATCTTCGTTGACATGATAAGAGATATCATTGACTGCATAGACGGTCCCTTCCGGTGTATGAAACCGGACATTCAGATTATTAATCTCAAGAAGCGGTGTGGGATTCATTATCATGGAAACCTTTTTCAGGCGATTAAATTGGTCGGCTGCGGGGGTCCAAGGCGTCTCTCAAACCGTCGCCAACAAAATTAATACTTAATATTGTGAGAAGGATGAAAAAACCTGGAAATATCCAGAACCAGGGAGCAGATTCGATATAGGTATAAGACCTTTCAAGCATGTTACCCCATGTGGCGGTCGGCGGCATTACGCCCATACCGAGAAAACTTATATAAGATTCACCCAGTATGGCGCTTGCAACACCCAGCGTTGCTGCAACAACAACTGGAGCAACTGTGTTTGGCAAGATATGTTTAACAATAATTTCCCAAGTAGGAGTTCCAGTTGCTCGTGCTGCAATCACAAAATCATTTTCTTTAAGGCGCAGATATTCGGCTCGAACTATTCGAGCAAGGTCCATCCAGCTCGTCATTCCGATCATTAAGATGATTCCTACTACACTGCCGCTGAAAGTACGCCCAGCAAGTTCCAGATTGGGGAACTTGTCGCTGAAAAATTTCGCCATTATCAGCAAGAGGAAAATTCTAGGGATGGAGATCACCGCTTCGGTGATTCTCATCAGAACAGAATCAAGCCAACCGCCAAAGAATCCCGCGACAGAACCAACAAACACGCCAATCGAAACCATAACAAAAGCGGATGTAATTCCAATTAGCAGAGATATTTGCCCTCCATATATGGTCCTTCGAAAGATATCCCTCCCGATCATATCTGTTCCAAAGGGGTGAGCAGTGCTGGGGGGAGCAAGGCGTGCGGTTATACTTGTTCGATTGGAATCCTTTTCAGAGAAGAAAAACGCTCCTCCAAAACAATAAATAAATAGCAGGATCAGTATCACTGCGCCAAACATTGCCATTTTATGGCGGCGGAACCGCAACCACACCATTTTTCGTAATGAGAGCGGAGGTTTATCTAGAATTGTTTCTTTCGTTCTTAGGGTAATTTCAGCGACACTCATACATACTGTCCTTTTTACCGATACAGGCGAATACGCGGATCCAATGCTGCATACGTAAGGTCGGTAATAATTTGACAAATCACCACTGCTATTGCTACAAATATGATGATTCCCATGACAACAGGAGTGTCATAATTGTTTACATGATCCAGGAAAAGCCGTCCCATCCCTGGCCAGGCAAAGATTTTTTCTGTGACTGCGGCTCCAGCTAAGAGAAGCGGAAGATCCATGCCAATGAGGGTGATAATGGGAAGGGCTGCATTCTTGAACGCGTGAGAAGAGATGATATATTTAATTTCCAATCCTTTTGCTTTCGCTGTTCTGATATAGTCCTGGTTGATAACCTCAAGCATCGCGCTGCGAGCGTATCGCACATACTTTGCCATGCTGAGAAAAACGATACAGCTAACAGGCATAATCAGGTGGATAACAATTTGAGAGACGGTTTTTCCTTTTTCGAAATCAAACATGCCAACCGAGGGAAGATATGGCAACCCCCAGCGCCTGAATAGGCCGGAAAAGATATAAATTAGAACCAGAGCAATAATAAAAACGGGCGTAGATAAGCCGACAAAAGAAAAAGCAGTTAAAAAATTATCAAGAAATGAATATTGTTTGAGGGCAGATGTGATGCCAAAAGATATTCCTAAAACGATAATCAAAATCTGAGCCGGGATCATTAATATTAATGTGTTTGGAATCCGGCTCAGAATAAGGCCTAGGACCGAAACCCCTCGGTCGGTTAGGGACGTGCCAAAATCACCACGTAAAATACCTTTTCGAATTCCCGGGGTTTCTTGTATGCCGTCGCCATCCATATCAATTGTCGCCCAGTCATTGCCAACCAGCCAGTACGTATACTGTAAATAGACAGGCTGATCCAAGCCCAATTTTCTACGAAGTTGTTCATATTCTTCAGACCTTAATCCAACTATTCCTCCCATTGTTTCCACTGGATCCCCTGCGCTATTGGCCAAAAAAAATATTACTATACTGATGATGAACAGCAAGATGATAGATTCCAGTAATCTTCTTACGATATATCGAGGCATCTCAGGACTCCAGGCAGGTTTTGGAGGGAAGGTTGTCGTTTCCAGAGGCAGTGAGCAAGGTGCAGATCACCTTGCTCACTGCTGCAATCATGAGTTTACGGATTCAGGTCCCATTGAGCTATTGTGTAGAACTGATTCGGTTCCGCAAGGACTACACCTGTTAGTCTCGGACTATATGCAGTGAAACCAGAATCTTCATATAAGCCCAAGAAATACACATTTTCAGTCATGTAACGGCTGAGTTCATAAAAATTCTGTAATCGCACAGATGTATCCAACTCAGATATCTCTGCGGTGAAAAGCTCATCCAGGTGGGCATCACACATTTGGAATAAGTTCCTTCCCTTCGGATTATCATCACTGGGAATCGATGCGCAAAGGAAACGATTGGTGTCTCCATCAGGGTAACTGGGCGCCCATCCCCATTGACAAAAATCGGCTTTAGCGCATGGCGAGTTTTTCCCGCTTGCCAATAGATCATTGATGGGGTAGCTTGCTATATCAAGCTGGATGCCGCAATCTGCAAGGTTCTGCTGAGCAACTGCCTGGTAATCCTTTCTGAAGGTGTCATTGATTGTCACGTGGGAAAGCTCCAATTTGACACCAGCTTTTTCCCGAATTCCGTCGCTGTTGCTGTCGGTCCAGCCATCATCTTCCAGCAATTGTTTTGCTTTCCCCGGATCATACGGCCAGGGCTTAAGGCTTGGGTCCTCCCAAGGAGTACCCGTCCAG
Organism: uncultured Anaerolineae bacterium; assembly: GCA_903838415.1. Taxonomy (GTDB): domain Bacteria; phylum Chloroflexota; class Anaerolineae; order Anaerolineales; family Villigracilaceae; genus UBA5195. Next base: position 4,473 of record CAILYI010000140.1, read on the forward strand.
AAGCTGGTGGAAACATAGGTATAGCCAGATAAAACTTTATCGACATAAGAGGCGCGATCAACACACATCGCCACCGCCTGCCGGACCTTCACGTCCTTCATAATGGGATTGTTGCTCAGGTTGGCGAACCATCCTTCGTTATAACCGGCGCTTACGGGAGCTATGACAATCTTGGCATCGGAAAGTGCCGGCAACTCAGAGTAAGGTGGCAGGGGGCTAAGAAGAATATCACCATTCACAAGGGCAGTTGTTTGTGCGGTGGTATCCGGAATAATCCGGATGTAGATCTCATCGATCTTGGCCGGTTTGTCGTAGTAATTCTTATTACGGACAAAATGGGTAAAGCTACCCGATTCCCAATCGGAGAAGACATACGGACCGCAGCCTACTTTGGGCTCCTGGTTCCAGGAAGCTTTATCCAGAGTGCCATCCGCATCAAACACCGGTTGCAGGACATGCTTTGGAAGGATTTCTCGCAGAATCGTAGCACGCCAGGGAATGTAAGCCTTTGCGAAGCTGATCTTAACCGTTGTGGAATCAACTGCTTCCATGGTTTTGATCAGGTTGTACGGGAAGGGAGTAGAGGTGTTGGCAGGATTGGTAAACATCTGCCAGGTGAAGACAAAATCATCGGCGGTGATAGGTACTCCATCCGACCACTTGATATCATTTCTCAGATGTACTATGATTGTCGTTCCGTCTGCAGATACACCCCCGTTCTCCAACGATGGTATTTCTGTAACAAGGACAGGCACCATTTCGCCTTTCTCATTATTGACCCAGGGATCGCAATTCCAGATCTGCTGAGTGACCTTTGAATACCAACTCGGATCATACATGGGGTTGAGTGATGTCCATTCTCGCAGAAAACCGATGGTGGCAATTTTCGGTTCGGGTGGTTGAGTTGGTTTTTCTGTTGGCTGCTCTTTCACAGCTGTTGGAACGATCTCCGTTGGAGAGGATGTTGTTGCTGGTTGCTCTTTCACAGCTGCTGGACCGCATGCAGCCAGCAGCAACCCGAATACGAGAACAAATATGCTTATTCTAAAAATCTTATTCTTCATGATTTTTTCCTTTCTGGTTTGATTATTGATGGTGGGTACGCCTGCAAGACCCATTACACAATCCAGTCAGTGACAGCCTAATAATCAATCGTTTCCATGTGATGGTGGGTTTTGCAGCGGTGAACGACTTGATGTTTCATTTATTCACCTCTTCCAACTTTCCTTGCAGTCGTAATTCGCCTTGTTTTTTGCCTGGCACCTCCTGTCGCTTGCTTTCTCTCAAGGAAGCGAGTAATTCCTTGCCAGCATTTTCAATGTGTTCGTACATGGCAGATTCTGCCGCGTTTGCATCACGTCTTTCGAGGGCATCTACGATTTTGCTATGCTCCATGAAATCTCGTTGGTTCCGGTCAGGAGCTTGCGGAATATCATTTTGCGGGAAATTACCTTGCAGCATGGTTGGATAAGTTGACCACAATACTTCTAAGGTTCGAATTAGGAAAGAACTTTTGCTGGACTGGTATATGGTCAGGTGAAATTGACGGTTCAGCTCCCGGTATAATGCAAATTGCTCTGCTTCCACAGCAGATTTCATCTCATTTATTAATTGAGATAGATATTCAATTTCAGCCTTTGTTATTAACTTCGTTGCAGTATTGGCTGTGCGGCCTTCAATGAAGGCTCGAAGGGCAAATAGATCTGAGAGATCATCCAGGGAATAACTGATAACACGAACTCCACAATAGGGAATATGCTCTACCAATCCCTCTGAAGCCAGATCCTTCAGTGCTTCACGCACAGATATCTGACTAACGCCATATTTATCAGCGATGTGTTGCTGGCGAATAAATACTCCCGGCTTTAGTTCACCATTTAAGATCGACGTACGTA
>CAILYI010000141.1 GCA_903838415.1 uncultured Anaerolineae bacterium
AAGATCGTCGAATCCGTATCCGAGGATCGCAGCCGAGGCTTCGGTCGCATCATTACGACTATTTCTTCTTTTTCTTCAGGTTTGGGCAGAACAGCTTTCATGCTCAGGCGGATTTGCTTTTTCTTGCGATCGACGTCCAAAACCATTACATCGATTTCATCGCCTTCTTTGACAACATCGCCGGGAGCTTTGACGTAGCCATGAGCCATTTCGCTGATGTGGACGAGACCGGGGCGTTCTGCGCCGATCTCCACAAATGCGCCGTATGTCTCAAGGCGAACAACTTTGCCTTTGACAATAAGTTCGGGCTTGAGTTCGCGCCAATCCATGCCCACGGGTTCAATCATGGTCAGTTCAACACGATCAGCCTTTACTTTGCGTACCCAAACATCTACTGTCTGTCCCACCTGGACCACATCTTCAACGCGCTTCACAGCAGTGGCGGAAAGCTGCGAAATGTGGATGATGCCCGGGATTTCCATTCCAAGATCCACGAGCACCCCTGCAAGTGTGGTTTTAACAACTTTCCCCGACAGCTTAGTTTTTGGCTTCAATTCGCTGCCGGGGGTAGTGATGATTTCTTCTGGTGTAGTCATATATCTTCTCCTAAAGTGCGGGAATAATGCCGAGGTTTGATTATACAGCGTTTTGATTGTGTGTCAACCGGTAATTGTGACCAACTGCACGAATTTGGCGCAGCTGTTGACATAATTGTATAAAAATAGTAATATCTTGTAAGAAACGGAAAGGAAAATTGGCAAATATGTATAAAATCGACAACATTGATCTACAAATTGTTGATATGTTAATGGAAGATGGCAGAATGCATGCCGCTGAAATTGCGCGCCGTATCGGTAATATTTCTGAACGCGCAGTACGGTATCGGATTGATAGGATGGTGGAAAATAACGTCATCAGACTCAGCGCAATTGTCAACCCCAAAGGGTTGGGGATGAACGTCGTGGCAGATGTATGGCTTGAGGTGGAGTCTGATTCTATCCTCGAAGTGGCGAAAAAAATGGCAGAGTTTGAAAATGTCAGTTATGTGGCCTGTTCAATAGGGGAGACGGACGTCAGCGTGCAGGTTCAGGCGCGTGATACTGTCGAAGTATACCGCTTTGTAACTGAGGTGATTGGAAAGGTTCCAGGGGTGCGAAAAACGACAACTTCGATTGTTCCGTTGGTCGTGAAGGATGTTTACCAGTGGCGAATCCCATCTGGTTTTGTGGATGGAGTGTAAAGGTAGGAAGAAATCCCAATCAAGGAGAGTTGCGTATGAAGAATTTTGAAAAAAATGCAGAAGTCCAGAAGCGCGCACAAAAGGTACTGCCGCTGGGCGTAAATTCCAATTTTCGTTACTGGGGTGAAGGAATTACCCCGTATGTAAAAAAGGCCAAAGGGTCACATCTGTGGGACGTTGGTGGTAATGAGTTCATTGACTACCGCATGGCGTTCGGGCCGATTATCCTCGGACATGCCTATGATGAAGTTGACAACAAGGTCATTGAAGAAGTGAGAAACGGTGTGTTATTTGCCATGACCGGCGAATTGGAGCTGGATGTGGCTGAGATGATCGTGGACATGTGCCCCGGCGTGGAAATGGTGCGCATGGCTTGTTCCGGCACTGAGGCCACGATGCATGCCATCCGTGTGGCGCGTGCTTATACTGGGCGCGAGATCATCCTGAAATTCGAGGGAAACTATCACGGGTTTCAGGATTATACACTCTGGTCGACGTATGCTCCTTCGGAAGCGTACGGCAGCCGTCGCAGCCCGATTCCTGTCCCGGCCTCATCAGGAATTCCGCGTGTGCTGGGTGAAAAAATCATCACGTTGCCGTTCAACGATTTCGAAGGATTTGAGCGGATGATGAAATCCTTCGGCGACCAGATTGCTGCGGTCATCAGCGAGCCATGCCAGGGAAACTGCGGCGCAATTTTGCCCCAGCCCGGTTTCTTGGAATTAATTCGCCAGAAAACTCAGGAATACGGGGTAGTATTTATCCTTGATGAAGTCAAAACTGGTTTCCGAATTGCCAAAGGTGGCGCGCAAGAATATTACAACCTAAAACCTGACCTGGCGACCTACGCCAAGGCGCTTGGAAATGGTTATCCGGTGGCGGCTTTTGGCGGAAAAAAAGAAATTATGAGCATTATCGGGCATGGCGTCTCACAGGGTGGCACTTATACCAATAACAAGCCCGGTATCGCCGGTGCGTATGCCACGCTCAAAGTGATGCAGAATGAGCCGGTTATTGAGACGATCAATCAGCGCGGTACGCGTCTGATGAATGGCTTGAAGGATATATTCGAAGATAGCAGTATTCCGGCAGTGTTTAATGGATATCCGGGCATGTTTACTTTCGCGCTGGGTGTGGAAAGTGTCACCTGTCAACGCGACTGGAGCGTTAGCGACAGGGATTATTACCTCCGCCTGGCTGAAGCCGCCATGGATCGAGGCGTGATGCCCGATTATGACGCCCGCGAACCCTGGTTCCTGTGTTATTCGCACACCGAAGCTGACATCGATAAAACCCTAGAAGTTTATGCCGAAGTGGTTAAAACTGTAAAATAAATGAAAAAGCCGGTGCACAGGAATAAAAACCTTGTGCACTGGCTTTTCTTTCAACTTGTATTCTTTCCAAGGAGCATGTATGACCAAGTTAACATCGCAAGAAATCGTGGAAATGAACAAGGAATATACATTCTTTTCATGGTCAGTGCAGGGCCAGGTAAATCCCATTCCAGTGGAGAAAGCCGAAGGGGTTTATTTCTGGGATACGGATGGGAAACGCTATCTTGATTTTTCGTCGCAATTGATGAACACCAATATCGGACATCAACACCCCAAGGTAGTCAAAGCCATTCAGGAACAGGCCGGAAAATTGTGTTTTGTCCACCCCGGCAGCGCAACTGATGTGCGTGGACTACTTGGCAAAAAACTGGCCGAAGTGACCCCCGGCGATTTGAAGAAAACCTTCTTCGCCCTTGGCGGTTCGGAAGCCAATGAAAACGCCATCAAGATAGCCCGTTTTTACACCGGGCGGCACAAAATCCTGGCGCGCTATCGTTCCTATCATGGCGCGACACATGGTTCGATTGCCCTGACTGGTGATTATCGCCGTCTCGCCGTTGAACCGACCATGCCGGGCGGCGTGCATTTCCTGGATCCATTCTGTTATCGCTGCCCTTTCGGACAGAAAAAAGAATCATGCGCCCGCGAGTGCATCAAGCACCTGGAAGAAGTCATCCGCTACGAAGGCCCGGATAAAATCGCCGCCATCATCATGGAAGGTGTGGTCGGCTCGAACGGATTGATTGTTCCACCGGATGATTACTGGCCGCGCGTCCGCGAAATTTGCGATAAATATGGCATTCTGCTCATCTCCGACGAAGTGATGAGCGGCTGGGGCCGCACTGGTCAGTGGTTCGCGGTGGATAATTGGGGCGTGACTCCCGATATCATCACGACTGCCAAGGGCATCACCAGTGGTTATCTGCCGCTGGGCGCAGTGATTGTTTCTGAGAAAATCGCCAAGTTTTTCGACGATAAGTACCTTTATGCAGGCCTGACTTATAACGGTCACACTTTGGCCTGTGCCGCGGCGTTGGCTACCATCGAAGTCTATGACGAAGACAACTTGCTCGAAAATGCCCGCGAAATGGGCAAATATCTCGGCGAGAAGCTCGAAGCCATCAAGTTGCGCCACGTTTCTGTAGGCGACGTGCGCTATATCGGCTTGTTTACCACGCTCGAACTGGTGCAAAACCGCGAGAGCAAGGAAATCATGCCTGCCAGCGTGATGGGTGAAGTGGGCAAAATCTTGCGGGATAATGGACTGTTCACCTTCATTATGGCTAACAACATGGGCAGCATGGTCTTTGTTGTCCCGCCGCTGTGCATTAACAAGCAACAAATCGACGAGGGTCTGGCGATTGTTGAGAAGGCGCTTGAAGCAGCGGATAGGCAGGTAGGAAAGTAGACAAGTAGACAAGGAAAAATGTACAGGTTTCCTTGTCTACCCATTTACGTTCTCAAGAGGAAAAATCATGGAAAAAATCTTAAACTACATCAACGGCGAATGGATTGATCCGAACGTTTCTGAATATGTGGATGTGATAAACCCGGCGACGGGCGCCGTTATAGCGCGGACTCCACTGTGTCATGCTTCCGATATCGAGGCCGCTGCCCAGGCTGCGGCGGAAGCGCTGCCAGCCTGGCGGCGCACCCCGGCGCAGGAGCGGATTCAGTATTTATTCAAACTGCGCGACCTGCTCAAAGCCAATAATGACGAAATCGCCCGCACCATCACCATCGAGTGCGGCAAAACCTTCGAGGAATCGAAAGCTGAAATGGTGCGCGCCATCGAAAACGTGGAAGTAGCCTGCGGCATCCCGATGATGTCGAAGGGTGAAATCAGCGAAGACATTGCTCCCGGCATCGACGAAATCATGCTGCGTCAGCCGGTTGGTGTATGCGCCACGATCGCACCATTCAACTTCCCCGGCATGATTGTGTTCTGGTACCTTCCCTACGCTCTGGCATGCGGAAACACGTACATCGTCAAGCCCTCCGAAAAAGTCCCGATGACGATGCAGTTGCTGTTTAAGCTGATTGATCAGCTCGGCCTGCCGAAAGGTGTCATCAACATGGTTAACGGCGCCAAAGAAGCAGTCGACGCGATTCTCGATCACCCGGTTATTCGCGCGATTACGTTTGTCGGTTCATCGACGGTGGCCAAGTATATTTACAGCCGGGCTGCCGCCAATGGAAAACGCGTGCAGGCGCAGGGTGGGGCGAAAAATCCGGTTGTGGTCTTGCCGGATGCGGATATGGATATGGCTGTCAAAATTATCGCTGATTCGGCTTTTGGCTGCGCCGGACAGCGCTGTCTGGCGGTTTCGTGGGCGGTGACGGTCGGCGAAGCCCGCAATATGTTCAACGAAGCGATTTGTGACGCCGCAGCCAGCCGGACAGTAGGTAACGGCCTCGATAACGGGATTCAAATGGGGGCGGTGATTAATTCAGCCAGTAAAAGCCGCATCGAGCAGCTGATTAGCCTCGGGGCGTCTGAAGGCGCCTCCGTGCCGGTCGATGGCCGCGGGACGGTCATCAAAGGCTATGAAAACGGGCATTTTGTCCGCCCCACCATCCTGATGGATATGAAACCCGGCAGCGAAATCTGGAAAACCGAGATTTTTGGCCCGGTACTGGGACTGATGCACGTCAACACAATTGACGATGCGATTGCGTTGGCGAACAGCGGTGTGTATGGCAACCAGGCCAGTTTGTTTACAGCGAGCGGCTCGGCTGCGCGCAAATTCCGCTACGAGGTGAATGCCGGGAATATCGGCATCAATATCGGCGTGGCGGCTCCGATGGCGTTCTTCCCGTTTTCCGGCTGGAAAGACTCGTTCTACGGCGATATGCACGGACAGGGCATGGATGCGGTCGAATTCTTCACCCAGAAAAAAGTGGTGGTGGAACGCTGGCCGAAAGAGTGGACGCGGAAGTTTTAGATCGATGAAGTTGGGGCTGATTCTGCTTCAAAGCGGAATCAGCCTCGGTAAATATCGTATAAGCCAAGAAAAACAAACCTAAGGAGAGATTTATGCCTCAAGACCTGAGTGCAGCGCAAAGTTATGCTGAAAAATGGCTCAATGTCATTCAGAAGCCTGAACGCCCTGAGGAAGAAAAAGCCAAGTGGATTATCGACGAATCCATGCATAATTTTGCCGAGTATTTCAATCGGGGCTGGCTGGATTATCGAAAATCGGTCACCCAGGCCGGGCAGTGGGCTGCCACGGAATGGACCGGACGCGGCGCAACCTTTGAAGATGTGCTGGGCCGGAAATACATCGACTTTTTGGGCGGCTTTGGCATGATGGATTTGGGTTGGAGCCACCCCGAAGTGGTGGCAGCCGTCCAGGCTCAGTTGCTGCGCACCCCCATGCCCAGCCAGGAGTTGATCGATCCGCTGCGCGGTGTGCTCGCCAGGCTGATGGCGGATATCACTCCCGGCGATCTGAAATACAGCTGGTTTGCTGCCAGCGGCACCGAAGCGATCGAAGCCGCCATTAAACTGGCAAAGGTCTACACCAAGAAACCGGCTTTCATTGTGGCGGTCAAGGCCTTCCACGGCAAGACCATGGCCGCGCTTTCGATGATGGGCAAGGCGGATTATCGTCAGCCGGTGGGTATGCTTTATGGCGGACCGGTTTATCACGTTCCGTTTGGCGATGCGGCTGCGGTGGAACAGCAGCTCGACATTTGCGAGAAGATTGGCGTGGGCGTGGCGGGTGTGTTGATGGAACCGATTCAAGGCGAAGCTGGCGCGATTGTTCCGCCCGATGATTTTTGGCCGCGCATCCGCGAGGCGACGAAGAAATATGGCACGTTGCTGATTGCTGATGAAGTTCAGACCGGCCTGGGCCGTACCGGAAAACTTTGGGGCGTCGATCACTGGAACGTTGTCCCCGACATTTTGGCAGTGGCGAAATCCCTGGGCGGCGGCGTAATGCCGATTTGTTCCGTCAGTACCACGGAAGAAATCTTCCAGCCATTTATGTCCCCTAATCCATTCCTGCAAACCACCACCACCGGCGGCGGCGCGCTGGCTTGCTCGGCGGCAATTGCGGCGATTAACGTCACTGTGCGCGACCGGTTGTGGGAAGCCGCGGAAGAAAAAGGGAATTACATTACCACCCGTGTGCTGGAATTGGTTGACAAATATCCGCAGGTGTACAAAAGTGTGACTGGTAAAGGCCTGCTGATCGGACAGCATTTCCAATCCCCGGAACTTGGAGGGCAGGTGGCTGCTGAAATGTTCAGGCGCGGCGTGGTTGTTTCTGGTACCCTGACCAGCGCCCAAACGATCCGGATTGAACCGCCCCTGGTCATCACCTATGATGAAATCAATCAGGGCCTGGGAAGTTTGGCTGAAGCAGTCGAAGTCGTCGCGAAAACGTTGTAGATATTCTGATCAATACTCCCTTGCATGCAAGTTTGTTGCTGGGGAGTATTTTTAAATTTTCGTACAATGTTTACCCTCTTTTAAGAAGTTAGCAGTAAAATCGGTGATACATTTTGGTCATGTAAGTTTGATCTGACATGTGACATCCAAAGAGCAGGAGCGGACGAATGAGCGAATTTGCAGTAGAACTTCGTAATGTGGTCAAGACGTTCCAGACGCCGGAGGGAGGCTCCGTCAATGCCGTCAATCACGTGGATATGCAGATCAAGCACGGGGAATTCTTCTCGATGCTTGGGTCGTCGGGATGTGGTAAGACGACGTCTTTGCGTATGGTGGCGGGTTTTGAGTGGCCCACAGAGGGCGAAGTCTATATCGAAGGCGAACCGCAGGGACATAAGCCGCCCTTCCAGCGCCCGGTCAATACCGTTTTTCAGAACTACGCCCTGTTCCAGCACATGACAGTTGCTCAGAATGTGGCATTTGGTCTGGAAATGGATAAAGCTCCGGCAGACGAGATTAAGCGTCGGGTAGGCGAGGCGCTGGAGATGGTCAAATTGGGGAGTATGGGGAAGCGATCTCCTCGTCAGCTTTCTGGTGGACAACAGCAACGAATTGCGTTGGCGCGTGCGCTGGTAAAGCGTCCCAGAGTCTTGCTATTGGATGAGCCGCTCGGTGCGCTCGATTTGAAACTGCGCAAGGAAATGCAGCTCGAACTGAAAACCCTTCAGCGTGAAGTGGGCATCACCTTTGTGTTTGTGACTCACGATCAGGAAGAAGCTTTGACTATGTCTGACCGAATCGCGGTGATGAGTCACGGCAAGGTGCTCCAGGTTGGTGCGCCGGTGGAGATTTATGAACGCCCCAACTGCAAGTTCGTCGCTGATTTTATCGGTGACACAAACTTCCTGAGTGGAGAAGTGCGAAATAGCGAAAATGGCCGGATTTCGGTCTTCGTGCCGAGGCTTGGCGCAGAAGTGAATGGTATGAGTCAGAGCGATTTCAAGCCAGGTGACCAGGTGGTCATTTCCATTCGCCCGGAAAAAATCCGCATGTCGGAGCAGGTTACGCTGAATCAAAATTGTTTTCAGGTGAAAATTACCAATTCAGCTTATATTGGTTCGGATACGCGTTTGGAAGTGGAAGCGAAAGGCGTCAAGTTGAAAGTTTGGGAGCAGAATCATATCTCCACACTCGATCCACGCGCCTACCATCACGGTGAGCAGCAAGCCTGGGTAACGCTGTTTCCCGAAAATGCCCTGGTTTTGCCTGCCGAGTAGGAGCCGAGAATGCTACGCAAACTTCGAGAAAGCAAAGGGCTTCAAGGGACACTGCTCGTTACACCCACGCTGATTTTTATGGTGGGGCTGCTCATTATTCCATTGATTCTGACGACAATTATCAGTTTCGGCAAACGCACGTCTGATGGCGGCGTAATTTATACCTTTACCCTGGATAATTACACTCGTCTGGCAGGTTTCTCCACCAATTGTGATTCTGGCGCCGCAACCTGCTTTGACCCGCTATATGTGAATATCCTGGGACGGTCTTTGAGCCTTGCGCTCGAAACCACCCTGCTGGTGATTTTGCTGGCTTATCCGTTATCCTATTTTATTGCGCGTTCTTCGCCGAAACGCCGAAACACATTTCTCTTCATGGTGCTGGTGCCATTGTGGACCAATTTCGTCATCCGCGTGTATGCCTGGATGATGATTTTGCGCACGCAGGGCGTATTAAATGGCATCCTTGGCACGCTTGCGGGATTACTGCATATTCCGTTTACGCCATTGGAAATGCTTTACACGCCCGGCGCGGTCTTGGTGGGCATGGTCTATGAGTTTTTGCCATTCATGATTTTGCCGATTTACACTTCGCTCGAGAAAATTGAAAATTCGCTCTATGAGGCCGCGGCAGATTTAGGCGCGAACCCCATCCGCACCTTTTTCAAAGTGACGCTGCCTCTGTCGATGCCCGGTGTGGTGGCTGGTACCATCTTGGTTTTTATCCCGGTCATGGGAACCTTCATTGTCTCGGACATTCTCGGCGGGCGGCAGGTGATTCTGGTCGGAAACCTGATTCAGCGCCAGTTTCTGGATGCGCGTGACCCAACCTTTGGTAGCGCCGCTTCGCTGATCTTGATGGTCATGACCTTGATTGTCACTTACTTCTACACCCGCAAGTTTGGCTTTGGCGAGGAGATTATTGCTGTATGAATCCCCATCGCCGCTCTCCCTTTGTGTTGCTCATGACGTTTTTGGTGTATTTCTTCTTATATGCGCCGATTTTTGTCCTGATTACCTATTCTTTCAACGCCTCGAAGACCAATATCATGTTCGAGGGCGTGATTACCCACTTTGGCCCAACACAGCTGGTGGATGGAAACATCACCCAAAGTCCTTGCGGCCCCTTTCACTGGTTTTGCGAGTTGGGCAAAAACAAAGAAGTTATTAATGCCGCCAAGAACACGCTGACCATTGCCTTCATCTCCACCTTCAGCGCGACCGTGATCGGCACCCTGGCGGCGCTGGCTTTGCAACGCTATAAGTTCAGGTTAAAAGCGTTTTCGGAGCTATCGCTGTATATCCCTATCGTTATTCCTGAAATCGTCATGGGTATCGGGATCCTGACATTGTTCAGCCAATTATTTACATTTCTAAATAATTCGCTCGGCTTGACAGGAAATATGCGCCTGGCGCTGGGGCTTGGTACGGTCATCGTTTCACACATCACCTTCAGCGTTCCCTTTGTGACCCTGGTTGTGCGAGCCCGTTTACAGGGTTTTGACCAATCCTTTGAAGAAGCCGCGATGGATTTGGGCGCGAACGAATTGACGACCTTCTGGCGGGTAACGCTGCCGATGCTGCTGCCGGGCGTCCTTTCTGGCGCGCTGATGGCTTTTACGCTCTCGCTGGACGATTTTGTCATCACCTTTTTTACGAATGGACCCGGTTCCACAACGCTGCCGATTTACGTTTATGGCTTGCTGCGTCGTATTATCACCCCGCAGGTCAATGCCCTTTCAACGGTTTGGATTCTGGTCGTATTTAGTACAGTGCTTTTGCTTCAGTGGTTGCAGAACCGCGAAGCCAAAGGTTAATTTCAACGCCAGGGTTTTGGCGTGAAAAATGAGAGTGATTCCTTGAGGAGGAAGAAAATGAACAAAACGAAAATGTGGAAGGTGTTTGCAACGCTGATGGTTTTGAGTTTGGTATTGGCGGCTTGTGGAGGAGGCGCCAAACCTGCTTCCGGTAGCGGGGAGAAGTTGACGGCTTCGTCGGGCTTTGTCTGTCCTGAGCCGAACCCGCGCGTCGATGTAACATCCAAAGAGCTCAATCTTTTCGTTTGGACTGAGTACATCCCGCAAGATATGTCCGAGTGCTTTGAGAAGGTTTACGGCATCAAAGTCAATCGCGACGAATATTCAAGCAACGAGGAAATGTACGCCAAGATTTCAGCGGGCGGAACAAACTACGACCTCGTTCAGCCCACAGATTACATCGTGGCGCTGATGATTCGCCAAAATCTGCTCCAAAAACTTGATCAGGCCAAATTGCCCAATGTCAAGAATCTTGACCCGAACTACATGAACCTTGAATTCGATCCGGGTAATGCCTACACTTTGCCGTACCAGGCGGGCGTGGATGCGATTGTCTATAACTCTGACACAGTGCCGAATCCGCCAACCTCCTGGGCTGATCTCTGGAAGCCGGAATACGCTGGCCGCATGGTATTTTTGGACGATTCTCGCGTAACCATTGGACTGACCCTGCTGACGCTCGGTTTTGATGCTAATAGCACCAATCCGGCTGAACTGGATCAGGCCAAGACTAAGCTTGCCCAGCTTGTCCCGAGCATCAAGCTATTTGACAGCGATTCCCCAAAGACCGCGCTTATCGCCGGAGATGTGGATTTGGGCATGACCTGGACTGGCGAAGCATTCCTCGCCCAGCAGGAAAAGCCGTCCATTAAGTTTAATTATCCAACCGAAGGCGCAATGCTGTGGCAGGATAACTGGGCCATTCCAACTGGCGCCTCACACCTTGATGCAGCTTACGCCTGGCTGAATTACACCCTGCAAGGCGATGTTTTCTGGCTGATGTTGCGCGATTTCCCCTACATCAATCCAGATAAGGCTGCGCTGGATTACGCCAAAGATGCTCAGGCCGACCTCTACAAGAAATACATGGATTCCAACATTACCAATGCTCCGGCTGAAGTGCTTGCCAAGGGACACCGTATCAAAGACGTAGGCGATGCCTTGCCGCTTTACGATCAGATTTGGACGGAAGTAAAGGGCGGTCAGTAAAGTAGACCTGCTTTCCGCGAGTAAAAAAATAGCCACCGCAAGGTGGTTATTTTTTTACTCGCGCGCTTTGCTGAATATGTAATAAATTTGCTAAAAAATGCTTAATCAGCAAAAATTTATTGACATTAGTGTGCATACGTTATAAAATAAAGCCATGGACAACGTAACCCGCACCCAATATGCCGATATGCTTGATGATACAGATCGCTTCGTAATCGATGCTATGCGGCAGGATGGTCGGGTGGCGTTTGCCCAAATCGCCCAACAACTGAATGTTTCGCCGGGTATGATTCGAGTGCGCTACAACCGTTTGGTGGAGATGGGGCTGGTAAAAGTTGTGGCAATTACCAATCCGTTGCGCATGGGATACTCAACCATGGCAATGATCGGTATTCGCACGGATGGCGATAAAATGCTGGAAGTCGCCGAAAAAGTCTCAGCGCTGGAAGAAGTGATTTACCTGATTGTGGTCAGCGGACGCTATGATATTCTGTGCGAAGTCGTTTGCCGCGACAACGCCGATTTATTGCGTTTTTTGGCGGAAAAACTATATAAAATTGAGGGTGTGCGTGAGTCAGAGTCGTTTATGCACCTGAAAATCCAGAAAGAAGTTTATTTTTAGAAAAGATACCGCGCGCAGATATTCTTGCGCGCGTTTCTTTTCTCGTTATCTTTTCTACTGAAACCGGCTCTTGCCGGAAAACAAAAGGAGATGAAACCATGAAAGTACTATTAGTCGGCGTAGGTGGGGTGGGAGAGTCGATCGCTCAAATTGCCAAACCGCGCAAATGGCTGGAGCTGATGGTTCTGGCTGATTACAACTTGGAACGCGCCCGGGAAGTCCAGGCCAAACTGGGCGATGACGGACGTTTCCCGGTGGAAAAAGTCGATGCTGGCAAACAGGACCAGATTGAAGCGCTGGCAAAAAAATATGGCGTTGACCTGATTATGAATGCCTGTGACCCATCCTTCAATGTGCCGATTTTTGACGCGGCCTTTAATGTGGGTTGTAATTACATGGATATGGCCATGACGCTTTCTGAGCCGCATCCAACGGATCCGTTCCATCAGACCGGCATCAAATTGGGCGATTATCAGTTTGAACGCGCCAAGCTGTGGGAAGAGAAAGGTCTGTTGTGCCTGGCAGGTCTCGGCGTGGAACCAGGCATGGCCGATGTCTTTGCCAAATATGCGGAATTGTATCTGTTCGATGAAATCGATGAGATGGGCATCCGCGATGGCGCGAACATTGAAATCTCGGGCTATGAGTTTGCCCCGAACTTCTCCATTTGGACCACTATTGAGGAGTGTTTGAATCCGCCCGTTGTTTGGGAAAAGGACAAGGGTTGGTTTACCACCGAACCTTTCTCAGAACCTGAAATCTTTGAATTCCCCGAAGGAATTGGAGCGCAGGAAGTGGTCAATGTGGAGCACGAAGAAGTTCTGCTCGTTCCTCGTTGGGTGAAAACCAAGCGTATGACCTTTAAGTATGGCTTGGGGAACCAGTTTATCAGCGTGCTGAAGACTCTGCACATGCTCGGCCTCGACAACAAGGAAAAGATAAAGGTCAAGGATGTGATGGTTGCGCCCCGCGATGTTGTTGCTGCCTGTTTGCCTGATCCCGCCCACCTGGGCGAGAAAATGTCGGGCAAGACCTGCGCTGGAACCTGGGTCAAGGGCACCAAAGACGGCAAAGCCAGGGAAGTCTATCTTTACCAGGTGGCTGACAATGCAGACTGTATGGCAAAGTGGGGCTGCCAGGCTGTCGTCGCCCAGACAGCATTCAACGCCGTCATCGGTATGGATTTACTCCAGAGCGGCGCCTGGAAGGGCGTAGGCGTGCTTGGCCCGGAGGCTTTCCCGCCGGATCCGTTCATGGAAAAAATGGCGGACTATGGCTTCCCTTACGGCATTAAAGAAATGACGCCAAAAGCAGGCTAAAAAAGTTGTGACAGATCAGGGCGGGTGAAATACAAAATCCGCTCTGATCTGTATGGAAGGTATCCCACAGGAGGTACAACCTATGTCACAGGCAGAAGGAAATGGCGGGGTCTCAATTCGGACGGAAGCTAAAAAACTCAAGCGCGAACTGACGCTTTTGCCGCTGGCGGGAATTATCTATTTCACAGTATCCGGGGGGACGTTTGGAATTGAAGGTTTGATCGGCTATTCTGGCCCCGGGCTGGCCATGTTGATGATCCTGCTAACTCCACTTATTTTTAGCCTGCCCAATGTGTTGTTGGTGCGTGAACTGACCACGCTTATGCCCTCCGAAGGCGGTTACTACCATTGGGTCAAGCAAGCCTTTGGTCCTTTCGCAGGTTTCATGGCTGGTTGGAATAACTGGATTGTATCCTGGCTGGATGTAGCTATTTACCCGGTTCTTGCATATTATTATTTGAGCTTTTTCTTCCCGGCCCTGGCTGATGGGCCCACCATTTTAAATGTGCCTGTCTGGCAAATTGTAATTTCGGGAATTATTATTTGGGGTATCAGCTACTTGCAAATTCGCGGTGCCAGCGTATCAGGCTGGTTTACGAATGGTTTGGGCGTTTTGTTGATTATCCCATTGTTCGTAATGGGTTTCATTGGAATCTATAATTGGATTGTGGCTGGCATGTCTTTTGATTTGCCCTTCCTGCCCATGGGTGAACCAGTGACGCTAAAATCGTTGGGCGGCGCGCTCAGTGTTGGGTTATTCATCGTTATGTGGAATTACATGGGATGGGAGCTGCCGACCGCCGCTGGTGACGAAATCGTCAACCCCAAGAAAACCTATCCACTGGCGCTGACCATCGTGCTGATTGGCGTTGTCCTGACTTATGCCATCCCCGTTTTTGGCGGCTTGTACGGTGGTGGTGGTGCAAATGGCAGCTACCTGATGTGGGGTACCGAAGCTGAGACGGATGCTGGCGTTGGCGCTGATCTGAGTGCCAATTATGGAATTACCGAAGAACAGATCCAGACCTGGGGCGCTGATTCAACGTCCACGACCGGTTGGGAATTTCCGAACATTGGCCAGGCGGTTGGCACAATCTTCGCTGGGGTTGGTTTCGGCGCTTTCCTGGGCGCCTGGCTGACTTTTGCGGCTGTCCTCAGCATGGTGGGGCTATTTACGGGAAACAGCCTGGGAGGTACGCGCATTCCGTTTGCTCTCGCGGAGGATGGCATGTTCCCACGCTGGATGGTGAGAGTGCATCCAAAGTATGGGACGCCTTACATCGCCATTATTCTGACCGGATTGATTTACTGGTTCTTTGCCTCCTTCGATTTCTCCACACTGGTGGTGGCGGATGTATTCCTGCAATTGATCGTCATCCTGGCAGAATTTGCCGCTTTGTGGGTCTTTCGTTTCAAACTTCCAGATGCCCCGCGTGATCGTGTTCCCGGTGGCTGGTTTGGATTGGTGCTGGTCACCCTTGGTCCGGTGCTGATCATTTTGGTGGCGATCATCAGCCAGTTTATAGAAGTAGGCTGGTCGTCGTTGGGTTTTGCGTTGTTATTTATGTTGGCGGGAGTCTTGTTGTATTTTCCAATTATCAAATACTTGAAACCGGGTGTGCCTGATGTCAACCCGTTTGTCTCAGGAGTTGATGACGAGTAAATTTCCGTGTTAGTTGATGCCCCTTTCTTGCCAACCCAAGAAAGGGGATTTTTGTTTGAAATTAACGCGATCGTAAAATTAACTGTTGTTTTCGGAAACAATGAGTTGCTAATTAAGCCAGCCGACCTTATAATTCGAACAATCCAAAAAGGAGGACGCGATGCCCAGTGGTTATAACGGAAAAATTCTGCACGTTGATTTGACCCAAGGTGAACTCAGGGTGGAGACTCCCCCCGAGGCTTTTTACCGCCTTTATATGGGCGGTTCGGCGATGGGGTTGTATTATATTTTGAAAGAAATGCCGCGTGGAGCTGATGCGCTTGGCCCTGAAAATGTCCTGACGCTAATGACGGGAGTGACCACGGGCGCAGCCATCAGTGGGCAGAGCCGCATCAATGCCAATGCCAAATCTCCGATTTCGGGCGGGATTGGCGATTCTCAGGGCGGTGGTTTCTTTCCGGCGGAGTTAAAGTTCGCAGGGTTTGACGGGATTGTCATTAAGGGGAAATCGTCGAAACCGGTTTATCTGTGGATTAAGAACGGCGTGGCAGAGTTGAGAAGTGCCAGTAAACTGGCGGGCAAGTTGACGGGTGAGGTCGAATCCGAGTTGAAACAGGAATTGGGCGACGATAAAGTCGAAATCCTGCAACACGGCCCGGCAGCAGAAAAAGGCGTCCTTTATTCCACGCTACTGAGCATGTCAAATCGCAATAATGGTCGCACCGGCATGGGGCTGGTGATGGCTTCCAAAAACCTGAAGGCTGTGGTGGCGCGCGGAACGAATAAGCCCGTTCTGGCTGACTCCAAAGCGCTGACGGCGCTGAACCGCACCGGCCCCAAACTGCTGCCCGATAATGGTGACATGGGCGGGTTGGCGAAGTATGGTACGGCCAGCGTGGTCATGCCGCAGCATTCGATGGGCACGCTACCGACACGTAACTACAACGAAGGTTCATTTGATCTGGCGGAAGATATCAGCGGCGAAAAACTGTATGATGTTTATCTGCGCGGGGCCGCGGCTGGCAAGCAGGATAAGCAGGGGCGTGATACCTGTTATTCGTGCATAGTGCGCTGCAAACGCGTGGTCGAGCTGGAAGGCAAGTATCCGGTCGATCCACAATATGGCGGTCCGGAATATGAAACCATCGGCACTTTTGGTTCGTATTGCGCGGTCCAGGATTTGGCGGCGATTTCGCTTGCCAACCAGATTTGCAACGAGCATGCCGTGGATACCATCGCCTGTGGCGCGACGATCGCTTTTGCGATGGAGTGTTACGAAAAGGGCATCATCACCAAGGAACAGACCGGCGGGCTCGAGCTAAAATTTGGCGATGCCGATGTCATGCTCGAAGCGCTGCGTCAGATTGTGACGGCGTCAACGCCGTTTGGCAAGCTGCTTGGTCAGGGTTCTGAGCGCGTCGCCGCGGTGTGGGGCAATGGCGCGGATGAGTGTCTGACCACCGTCAAGGGTGCGGAATCCCCGGCGCATATGCCGCAGGCCAAGCGTTCGCTCGGGCTGATTTACGCCGTCAATCCTTTTGGCGCCGATCATCAATCCAGCGAGCATGACTGGATGATTGAAGATGGCATCGCTTCCGATTTATATATGAGCCGCCTGGCGTTGCTGGGTATGGAAGAACGCCTGCCTCCGATGAGCCTGGGCGTTGAAAAGGTTCGTTTTGCTTATCTGACCGAAGTTTTCTACTCGATGCTCGATTCGCTCGAACTCTGCCAGTTTGTCTGGGGGCCGGGATGGACGCTTTATGGTCCTGCCGAGACTGCCGAATTGGTCAATGCTGTCACTGGTTGGGATGTGACCGTCGACGAATTAATGGCGGTTGGTGAGCGCCGCCTGAACTTGATGCGCACTTTCAATGCGCGCGAAGGCTTCGATCGCAAGGACGATAAACTTCCCAAAAAGTTTTACAAAGCCCTGCAAGGAGAAGGTCCAACCGCCGGAATTGCGTTGACACACGATGAAATCGAATCCGCGCTGGATAGCTATTACAAAATGGCTGACTGGACGAATGATGGAAAACCGACTCAGACCAAGCTCCAGAAGCTGGATTTGGCCTGGGCGGCAGAGTTGCTATAAACTGCGACTCTGGTTTCAATTTCATGGATGCCCCGGATTTTGATAAAAAATCCGGGGCATCCAAACAACCCACCGACAACACTTAATTCAGGAAAAAGAAATGTCTGACCTTTACGAACAAAACTCCTCGCACATGTCACCCGTCTGGTCACGGATTTTCACGATTGAAGCCGAACGCGCTGAAGGTTCGTACATCTACGCCACAGATGGCAAAAAATATCTCGATTTCACCTGCGGAATCGGCGTGACAAATACCGGTCACTGCCATCCCAAAGTTGTGGAAGCGATTCGCGCCCAGGCCGGGCTGTTTTTACACGCCCAGACCAACATTGTCATTCATCAGCCCATGCTGCAGTTGATAGAAGAAGTCCGCAAAATTGTCCCTGCTGAAATTGACGGATTCTTTTTCAGCAATTCTGGCGCGGAAGCGATTGAAGGCGCCGTCAAGCTGGCGCGTTCGGCCACAGGCCGACACGGCATCATCGTTTTTAGCGGTTCATTCCACGGACGAACTGCCGGAGCGATGGCGCTGACCACCTCCAAGACGGGCTACAAGGGCAATTCCCAGCTCATGCCATCTGGTGTTTATGTTGCTCCGTTCCCCTATACTTTCCGGCTCGGGATGACGGACGAACAGGCCAGTCAATTTTCGCTGGCTGCGCTGGAAGAACTGTTGATTACTCAGGTCGCCCCGCATGATGTTGCCGCCATTTTGATTGAGCCGGTGCTCGGTGAGGGCGGTTATGTGGTGCCACCAGCCTCCTTCCTGAAAGGTCTGCGGGCGCTTTGCGATAAACACGGCATCCTGCTTATTTTTGACGAAGTTCAAAGTGGATTTGGTCGCACCGGAAAATGGTTCGCTATGGAACATTCCGGTGTCGTACCCGATATTATGACCGTTGCCAAGGGAATTGCCTCCGGTATGCCGCTTTCGGGCATCTTCAGCCGCCTCGATTTGATGAAGAAATGGCCGACCGGTTCGCATGGCGGCACTTACGGCGGCAACCCGGTAGCCATGGCTGCGGGCGTTGCCACCATCCGTGCCATGCGCGATGAAAAAATGCTCGAAAACGCTACCGCGCGTGGCCTGCAACTGCAAACCGGCTTGCACAAATTCCAGGAAGAATTTCAGCAAATTGGCGATGTGCGCGGCCAGGGTTTGATGATTGGTACCGAATTTGTGGACGCCAAGGGCAAGCCCGATAAAGTCTCCGTCAAAGCGGTAATTCATGCGGCGGAAGAGCGCGGGCTGCTCCTGCTTTCTTGCGGCACCTACGATAACACGATCCGCTGGATACCGCCGTTGAATGTGACCGCTGAACAGATCAATAGCGGTTTGGGTATTTTCGGCGAAGCACTGAAGACCATAAAATCATAAAACCATAAGTCATAGGTCATAGGTCATAAGTCATAGACTGTTGACCTACGACCAATGACCTATGACCATTGACAAAAAAATATCATGGATAGAACCCAACTCGAACAACTTTTACGTGCCGAAGAAGAACTTTTTCACAAAACTCACCCCAAATCTTACGAGCTCTATCAACGCGCGCGCAAATCCCTGCATGGCGGCGTGCCGATGTTGTGGATGATCCGCTGGGCTGGATCATTTCCGGTCTTTGTGCAAGCGGCCAAGGGCGCGCACTTCACCGATGTCGATGGCAATAACTATATTGACTTTTGTCTCGGTGATACTGGCGCGATGACTGGCCATAGCCCTGAACCCACCGTCGAAGCCATCAAGAAGCAACTCGACAAGGGCATCACGCTCATGCTGCCCTTTGAAGATATCATCGCGGTTGGCGAAGAGCTTCAGCGCCGGTTTGGTCTGCCATTCTGGCAGTTTGCCCTGACTGCCACTGACGCCAATCGCTTTGCCTTGCGCATGGCGCGCATGATTACCGGTCGACCGAAGGTGCTGGTTTTTAATTATTGCTATCACGGCTCGGTGGACGAAACCTTCATTGTCATGGATGAGGAAGGTACGCCGATTTCGCGCCCCAATAACATCGGCCCGCAGATTAATCCGATCTACACCACCAAAGTGATTGAATTTAATGACATCGCTGCGCTGGAGACCGTGCTGGCTGCCAGGGATGTGGCTGCCGTTTTGGCGGAACCCGTCATGACGAATATCGGCATCATTCACCCGCAGCCTGGCTACCATGACGAATTGCGGAAACTGACCCGCAAGTACGGTACCCTGCTCATCATTGATGAGACTCACACAATTTGTGCAGGACCGGGCGGTTATACCGCCGCTCATGGCCTGGAGCCGGATATTTTAACGCTCGGAAAGCCGATCGCAGGCGGCGTCCCCGCATCAATTTATGGATTTACCCAGGAAGTTGCTGACCGTTTTGATGCCATGCTCGTCAAGGTTGACTCTGACGTGGGCGGAATCGGCGGGACTCTGGCTGGGAATGCCCTGTCCATAGCGGCGATGAAGGCCACGTTCGAGCAGGTTTTAACCCCCGCTTTCTACGAGAAGGCTTTCCGGCTGCAGGAGAAATTTACCGCCGGAGTCGAATCCGTCATCCAGGAATTTAATTTGCCCTGGATCGTCAAATGCCTCGGCAACCGTTCCGAATACTGGTTTCGCCCCAAGCCGCCCAAGAATGGCGGCGAAGCGGCGGCAGCCATCGATCATGAACTTGACCGGTACATGCATCTTTACGCGCTCAATCGCGGCATCCTGATGACGCCTTTTCACAACATGGCGTTGATTTCCCCTGAAACCACGGAAGTGGATGTGGATTATCATACCCAGGTCTTTCGTGATGCGGTGAAAAGTCTGGCTGGCGTTTTGTAGCGTAACGGTGGGCATTGGACATAACAAAAACTGTCGATCATTAGATCGCCAGTTTTTTGAGCTTTAATCAACGGACTTATTTTCGTTCAACAGGCCGGGGAGGCGCCAGCAGGGACGCGAAATCGGAAAGGCTAGAAGCATGGACAAGCGCCAGCACCTCGTCGTTGGCTTCGAGCCCG
Organism: uncultured Anaerolineae bacterium; assembly: GCA_903838415.1. Taxonomy (GTDB): domain Bacteria; phylum Chloroflexota; class Anaerolineae; order Anaerolineales; family Villigracilaceae; genus UBA5195. Next base: position 19,970 of record CAILYI010000141.1, read on the forward strand.
AGAGTTCCGCGTGGAATGAATAATTGGTGATTGCGAATGATCGCAACGATGGTACATTCTTCGGGCAGATCGATATCCTTGAGTTGTTTCCCGCAGGCTCGCGCGGTGGGATAGACTTTTTCTTCTACCAGTGAGTATTCGCCGCGCTTGAGCTTCAGCAGGGTAATCATATCGCCCAGGGACATTTCCTCGGCGACGAGGTGGGCCAGGATATCCGCCTGATTCAGGGCAACATCCACGCCCATGTCCTTGGTGAAAAGCCAGGCGTTTTTGGGGTTGTTGACGCGGGCAATAACGCGTGGAACATTGAACTCAAACCGTGCCAGCGATGTAATGACCAGGTTGGTCTCGTCACTGCCGGTCACCGCCGCTAAAACGAGGGCTTTATCAACCCCGGCTTTTTCCAACACGCTTGGGGAGCTGCCATCTCCAGCGATGATGACCTCAGGGGGAAGTTCCTTGCGAAGTTTTTCAAGCAACGCAGGTCGTTCTTCAATAATGCGAACGACATGTTTGCCATTGTCAGCCAAGAGTATTTTGGCCAAATGCGACCCGGTATTGCCACCGCCAACGATAATTACATACATGGTGACCTCCTCATAATCCCAGCATTTGTTGCAGGCGTGGTAGTGCGGATGATAGTACTGCGAGATGAAGGATATCGCCTTCACGGAATTCAGTTCCAGTGGATGGCAGGAATGCTTTTTCGCCACGAGTGATGCAAACGATATTGAATTCACCCGGTACGGCTAAATCCCGGACGGTTCGACCGGCCAGGCTGTAGGGGACTTCAGCCGCAACCAGGGAAACTTCACCGTGTCCGAAGTTATGGGTCACATCCAGATCTGAATGTGTGACCAATTTATAAATACGTTCCGCGCCCATGGTGGTGGTGGAAATGGTTTTCAGGCCCAGGCGTTGATAAATTTCAGCCCGGCGCGGGTCGAACAGGCGCGCCACCACTCGGGGAACTTTGAAAATATTTTTGGCGATACGCGCGCCGACAATATTGGCGTTATCAGTGGAACTCGCCGCGATAAAGGCGTCAGCGTGCGTGATTCCGGCTTCTTTCAGGATGTGTTCATCAAAGCCCAAACCATTGACGACGCGGCCCTTGAAGCCTGGGCCGAGCCTTGTAGTGGCGTCGAGATCGAGGTGGTCAATTACGGTAACATCATGGCCCTGTTCAGCCAGTAGCAGGCTGACCTGGGAGCCAACCCGTCCACAACCCATAACGATAATTTTCATTGTACCGTCCTCCTTTATGAATTGGTTTGATGTGCGCGGGAGCCCATTCTGCGCACAAACTGTTTGCGAAGCCATTCCAGGCTGTAGATGATGAGAGGAAAGAAGAGCAACCCCACCCAGTAGCGGTAAGGAATAAAGACATGCTCGAAGCTTTTCGCCAGAAATTCATAGTTGATGATCGACCAGATGCCAATTAATTCAACCAAAACCCCGAACAGGAGATAATGATTGCTGACCCATCCAAGACGCGTATTGCGTGATTTTTCGGAGCGACAGGCAAAGGCATTTCCGACCTGCGCAAGAACCACTCCGGCGTGAAAAACTGTCACTGCCATGCTGTGGACCTGCGGTTCGGAAAGAACCAACGCGAAAAATGGCGGGAACGGCAAAGGTGGAATTGGCAGATGCAGCAAATTCCAATTGCCGGAAAACAGGTAAACTGAGAAAAACCCGATGTAACAAAGCACCGCTTCAATCATCCCCAGCCAAAGGAAAGCGCGCCTGAGCAGGCCGGTGTCGAGCAGTTTCGTTCCGCGTGGCCGTGGCGGATGAGTCATCACATCCGGTTCAGGCTTTTCCATACCGAGCGCCAGTGCCGGGAGCAGATCGGTACCCAGGTCAATCGCGATAATTTGACGGACTTTCAGCGCTAGCGGAATTTGCGTGAAGCTGGCAGTTACCACGAAAGGCATGATCTCTGGCACATTACTGGAAAAAATATATGTAATAAATTTACGGATATTATCAAAGATGGCGCGGCCTTCTTCAATGGCGGAGACGATTGCGCCGAAGTTGTCATTGGTCAGGATGATATCCGCTGCTTCTTTGGCCACATCCGTGCCGACGATGCCCATCGCCACCCCGACATCTGCTTTGCGCAGTGCGGGAGCGTCATTCACGCCATCGCCAGTGACCGCAACCACATCGCCGCGTGCCTGGAAAGCCGCCACCAGGCGCATCTTGTGCTCCGGAGCCATGCGAGCCAGTAGAACTTCGTGATCGAGGGCTTTTTGTAGGTCAATATCGCCCATTTCGTCGAGTTCAGCCCCGGTAATAATGCGTGGATTGGGTGTTGAGAGCATGCCCACGCGCCGCGCCAGCGATTCGGCTGTCAGACCGTAATCTCCGGTAATCATGACAATGCGGATGCCCGCCTGGCGGCAAATCTTGATGGCCGCTTCCACTTCCGGGCGGGGAGGATCCATCATGGCGACCAGCCCCAGGAAAGTCAAATCTCTTTCGATCTCTTCAGCCGCATACGGGCCAGATTTGATCGGAAGTTCGCGCCGTGCTACTGCCAGTACACGCAGGGCATTGCGGGCATAATCATCATTGGCAGCCATGATTTCAGCCCGCAGACGGTTGTCAAGCGGCACCACCTGGTCATCCAGCTGGATGCTTGTGCATAATTGCAATACTTCGCGCGGCGCACCTTTTACGAAGGCAATTTCCTTCTGTAATTCCCTGTGGATGGTGGTCATCCGTTTACGGCGCGCGTCGAAAGGAATTTCATGCACCCGCGGATAAAGAATCCCGAGCGCTTTTTCATTGACCTGAGCCTTGAGCGCAGCCACCTTCATGGCGGCTTCGGTCTGGTCGCCCAGGCTGCTCCAATTCGGGTTTTCCATGGTTGGCGGATTCAGGCGCGCATTGTTGCAGCAGCTTGATGCCTCCATCAGCGCCAGCAGGCTCTCTTCCCAGGGCTGGTTCGTGGGGGATGGCGAGAACGTCCCTTTAGGATCGTAGCCGACGCCCGAAAGTTTGACCTTTTGCTGCGAAACCCAGATTTCTTTGACCGTCATCTGGTTTTGGGTGAGTGTGCCGCTTTTGTCGGTGCAAATCACTGAAACCGTGCCGAGCGTTTCAACGATGGCTAACTTTTTCGCCAGTACGCCTTTCAGCGCCAGGCGCTGGACGGCGGCAGCCAGTGAAAGTGTCAAGGTGGCGGGCAGGCCTTCCGGAATGGCCGCCACGATGATGCCCAACGTGAACAGCAGCAGTTTGTTGACGGTCAGACCGATATTGGTGGTTATTCCCACCGCAAAGACGATTGCGCCGACGCCAAAAGCCACAAAAGTGATGACCTTGGTGACTACTTTGAGCTCTTTTTGGAAAGGGCTGGGTTCTTGTTCGATGGATTGTGTCAGGTGCGCGATTCGGCCAAACTGTGTCAGCATCCCGGTATCGTAAGCGACTGCCCGCCCGGTACCAGATGCGACGGATGTTCCAGCAAAAATCAGGTTGGGCTGCTCCAATTCGCTGATGCCCTGCTGATAGGAGGCATCAGCCACCTTGCGAGCGGGAACGGCTTCACCCGTCAGCGTGGAATTGTTCGTGCGCAGGCCGTATTCTTCCACCACGCGGGCATCCGCCGCGATATTATCGCCTTCTTCGAGGATCAAAATATCGCCCGGAACAACGTCTTTTGCTGGGATATGCTCATCCTTGCCATCCCGCAAGATATGAGCATAGGCTGGGAGAACTTCCTGAAGTTTTTCAACCGCTTTTTCAGCACGGTATTCACGCCAAAACGCGAAAAAAGTATTCGCCAGCGTTAGGGTGATAATGACCAGGCCGAGTACAAAATCCAAACCCACGAAAGCCAGAATTGCCGCCAGAATGAGAATCCCGGCCTGCGGGTGCATGAAGTTCTGAATCAGGCGGATCCAATAAGGTTCCTTGTGCTGCTCAGACAGGCGGTTTTCCCCGTACAGCGATTTGCGCGCCTCTGCTTCGGCGTTGGATAGCCCTTCAGGCGCTGTTTCCAGCGCCTTGTAAACTTCCTGTATGCGTAGACTGTAAATTGGTTCAGAAGCCATAAAGATTGATGATAAGCGGGAGACGTTTTGTCTCCCGCTTTGAATTTATTCTTTCTCGTCGCCGGGCGCTGTTTCTTTGGGTGCGCCGCCCAGCTTGGGCTCGGGTTTGGGTTGGTTGTCCAGATATTTTTCGATAAAGGAAGTATTGTGATCATAGTGCAGGGCGTCTTCAAAATCTCCTGCAACGGCGGGCGGTTCAAAGCGCATTGGTCGGCGCACTCCAAATAATTCCCAAAAACGCGATACTGCCACCAGCAATTGGAAGCGGTATTCTTGCACGCGCAGCGACTGCCATTCAACGATATTGCCCATCGCGCCTTCCACGCGAGATTTATCGCGGATAATGCGGCGAATATCCTCTGGATTGCGGTAACCAATCGGCGAGATGAGCAAGGCATGGGCCATTAGCACGAGCAAGGAGAGTGAGATTAATACCACCCAGCCACCTTCCTCCCACTTACCGACAATCTGTCCAACGAAAACCAAACCCGCAAGTGCGGATGCCAAAGTTGCTCCGAAAACTCCCCAAGTGCGCGCGGCACCGGTGAGATGTTGTTTGATGTGTGAGCGGATGGCAAGTCCCATAGCCATAATGGGCATAAATACACCCACCCCGTAATAGGGCACCGCCAAACCGGTTTTTCCCCGTACCAGGAATTGGATCAAAATCGCAGCGAGCACGGCGGCTGTCACCGGGCGGGTGAAAGTTCCCTTGGGGTTGCGATAAACGACTATTTCAGGAATTTCCCCGATTGCAACATTGCGCCAGGCCATCGCTTGTAAATCTTGGTAAGCAGTCATCGACGCGGCAGCCAGCAGAGCTACAGCGAGAATTTGATATGCCCAGTACAGGATATTTCCGCTTGGAATTTGCCCGAAACCGATGAAAGCCAGGTTCCCGACAAGTGACCTTCCTAGCGTTCCGTCAAACACATTGAAATGGATGGCAAAATAAGAAAGCAATAAAGTAGTCACGCCGCCATAAAATAAAAACGTCGTTTGTACTACGCGCCCGATCCCAGATTTTCCGCTATAAAAATGCCACAACCAGTTTAATTGTTGCATGTGTTTCTTTCCCCATTTGACAAAAGGCGCATCGTCTTCAATCACGAATTGTAGACCGTTTGACATGGCTTCCAGGCCGCTTAATGCAACCAAACCCTTCATCGATGCGGTCAGCATATGATAAAGCGCTTGCGCGAGTGTTGTAGCTTCAACCGGGTCTGTATATGCTACGGCTGCCACTCCCTTTGCTTTTGCGACAAAAAGCCCGATAGCCATTACCACCGTCATCAAAATGAAGACGCCCAGCATGGTAAAAACAATTTGCGCAGATTCGCCTCGTCCGCGGATGGTAAGGTACCAGGTAATCCCTGCGAGTGTAGCCCCGATCAAAAAATGCCAGAACCAGTGAATTCCATAGGAATTTGTGATCGAAAGTAACTGGTCAACGCCCGAAAGTGTTGAGACAACAATTGTAAAGATATAATCTTGAATGAGAACAACAGCCACAATCAAGCTTAGTGATGGCCCCAAATAGCGCATGGCGGCGGTAAAAGAACCACCGCCCTCGTTGAAAACACCCAGAGAATACATATATAAAGCGCCAAATATGATATTTGCCAGGCTGATAAACGCCACCGCTATGAAGGCTTTGTCCTGCAGACCGTACGGATGCAAAGCACTCATCATTTCGCCGGTGGCATAGAAATAAGACGTGAAATAATCTACGCCAAAAAGGGCGATTGCCGCCAGAAGTCCTACCTGTCCTGCGCCATGAATATGAGCATCTTCCTGGTTTTCACGTGGCGCGATTCGATAAGCGATATAAACAAAAGCAACGAGGAGCAGAATAGGAAACAGCATGGCATATCCTCAGAATTAAATTAATTCACCGTGAATCAATGAGAAAAAATCATGCGAAACGTAAATCAACCGACGATTCGCACCCAAATATCCCTATAATTCCCGGTGATTTGAAATTACGCTTGAAAAAATGCATCCTCAAGCATCTGTAATTCGGCCATTAAATGCTTTCGCGTGGATGGATTAAACCGTGTATCCTGTATACGTTTGGCCGCCTCTTCACGCGCAGCGCGTACCACAAACGCCGGGACGAACATAATCCGGCCAGCAGGGATGACCTCGAACGAAGTCATTGCCAAATTCAATTCCTGATCGTCATAATACGGCAGGCTTAAACTCAGACCCCGATTCAGGCTGCCAGCTTTGGCGCGATCCTTGATCGTCTGAATAATTTCCCGTGTTTTGTAGCGAGCCAGCGCGCGTCCCTGGTTGATCAACTGTCCAAGCATCCCATAGCGTTTTTTCTGATATTCATCATCGGCAATGATATAGGGCGCGATGGAAGAAGCGGCGTGCAGGATGGCGATATACCGTTCCATTGAAGATAAATGCGCCTCGGCTTCTTTTACCGAACCGACCAGCAGCTTCCCATTATCGTCGAAGGATACCCACTGTGGCAGATAGAACCTGCGAGCTGCCGGGACGAACGGAACCTGCAAGTTGCCGCGGCCTTCGTCAGCCTTGCCTTCTTCGGCGATGGCATCGCTGTCTTGAGTGATGGCCGATTCAGGGGCCATGTCTTCAGTTGGAATGGTTGGAATATCCTCATCATCATCTGCGCGATAGGTGACGCTACGCCCGGAGGGCAGCATGTTATGAACCATGTGATTGGCTGCCGCAAAGCGCAACAAACCCGCACTGGTTGAAATGGCGTGATCTGGAGATTGCTCCAATTCCGTCAGACGGTGACGTAATTCTTCTTTTACATCCTGCCGGGTGATTCGCGTGCGCAGCCCGCCGACACTTTGTTCCCGCGAAGATGTTGGCACAGTGATCGTGGCAGGTTGATCAATCTGCGGCATTTCAGCCACAACGCGGTCTGGAAGCGTGAACTTGGCCTGAGGCCGGTGTTCAATGAGCGCATCTGCAATCTGACGCGCCTGCGCCTCAATAAAACGTTGAACAATGGGCGGTTGAGCATTGAACAATGCTTGTTTTTCACTAAATTCTTCGCGCAAACGGCTTACTGGTGAAATCGTTTCGGACATGATGACCATCCTTAGTTAAAAATAGTGCTGACGAATCTTACCACAAATCGACCCCTCTCTATGTTCCAGGGAGGGGTCGATGGTGAAAATGGTTTTATCAGGAAATGGAGTTGTGGTTGTTGATAGTTTCTTTGGGGGCGCCACCAACTTTTGGCTTCGGCTTGGGCAAATAAGAATCCAGAAAAGAGGGTGCTTCGGGGTTGTCGGCATGCAAGGCATCTTCGAATTCCCCGGCTGCCACTGGTCGATCGAAGCGCGGTAACTTCCGAACGCCAAACACATTCATGAAATCTGCAATGCGGTTATACAGGCTGTAGCGATATTCCTGCATTTTCAGCGATTGCCATTCAACAATGGATGCCATGGAACCTTGCACGCGTGCTTTTTCGCGCACGATTCTGTGAATACTCTCAGGGTCACGGTGTCCGATGGGGGAGAGCAATAGAGCATTGGCGGCTAAAATCAGCAAGCTGAAGGTAATTAAGACAACCCATCCGCCTTCTGACCATTTGCCGACAATTTGACCTACAAAAACAATCGCGGAGAGTACGCCTGCCAATCCAGCTCCAAAGGCCCCCCAGGTGCGTGACTTTCCGGTATGGGTCTTGAGAATGTGCTTGCGGATTGCAAATCCCATTACCATGATCGGCATAAATACGCCCACTCCGTAATAAGGGACAGCTGCGCTGGTTTGACCACGCACCAGAAATTGGATAATGACAGCAATAATGAACCCGGCGGTTACCGAGCGGGTGAAAGTCCCTTGTTTATTGCGATAGACCACAACTTCGGGTACTTCTCCAATGGCAACATCGCGCCAGGCAGTTGCCTGTAAATCTTGAAATGCTGTCATGGATGCGGCGGCAAGCAGGGCTACTGCCAGAATTTGGTAAGCCCAGTAAAGCAGCTTTCCGCCCGAACCGAATTGGGCGAAGCCAATATAAGCTAGGTTGCCGACCAATGACCGACCGAGAGTGCCGTCAAAAACGTTGAAATGAATGGCAAAATAGGTCAAGAACAGGGTGGTAACTCCGCCGTAAAACAGGAATGATGTTTGTACGAAACGCCCAATGCCCGATTTTCCGCTGTAGAAATTCCACAAGCCCATTAGTTTGGGGAAACGTTGTTTTCCCCATTTGACAATTTCCGCGTCATCATCGATTACAAATTGAATACCATTTGACATGGCTTCCAGGCCGCTTAGCGCAACAAGGCCTTTCATGGAGGCTGTTAGCATGTGGTAAATAGCTTGTGATAGGCTGGCTGACTTGATCGATTCGGTATATGGCGCAGCTGCGACTCCGCTGTTCTTGGCGAGGAACAATCCAATTGCCATCGTGACGGTCATCAACAGGAATACTCCCAAAAGCGTGAAGACAATCCGGGATGATTCACCACGGCCACGAATGGTCAGATACCAAGTTACGCTTGCCAGTATCGCGCCGATGGCGAAATGCCAGAACCAGTGGATGCCGTAGGAATCTGTAATGGATAATAACTGATCCACTCCAGATAGCGATGAAACAACAATGGTGAAGATGTAATCCTGAATCAAAACAACGGCCACTACGAGGCTTAGTGCTGGCGTCAGATAGCGCATTGATGCGGTATAAGAACCGCCGCCTTCGTTGAAGACGCCCAGGGAATACATATAAAGAGCGCCAAAGACGATGTTAGCCAATGCGATGAAACTAACGGCAATATAGCCGTATTGCTGCAGTCCATAAGGGTGCAGGGCGCTCATCATTTCGCCAGTGGCGTAAAAATATGAGGTGAAGTAATCCACGCCAAACAGCGCAATCGCTGCCAGCAGACCAATTTGACCGGCCCCATGCACATGGGCATCTTCTTCTTTTTCTTTAGGGGCAATCCTGAAGGCCAATGTCCCAAAGACAATCAACAATCCAATTGCAAATATCATGATTTGATCCTCTCAAACAGTAAATAATAGCATCCAGGCATAAATCTGTCACAAAAATTTAGAGCAACATCATAAAGGAAAAATAAAAATGAGCCAATTTCAACTGATTGACTCACTTCGCAACTGGCCCTGGGTTTTTGAATATCCCTGAATTTGATGGTGAAAAGAAGGTTACTTGCTAAAGACCTCGAACACTATCACCGTGTTAAACCAGATAAGCGTAAAAAGTACCAACGCTTGTTGCGCCCAGATTTTCATGGGGAAAAAAGATGCACAGAAAATCAGTATGAGCGGCGCTGAACGCAATATATTTTTGGCAAGGCCTGGAAGCTTGTTCACATGAGCTGGTCCTTATTGTGAAATAATAGACGATGCTCACCGTAATTCACATAAGAAAAGCGGTTGAAATAATAAAGGAAAAATAAAAAGCGCCTTCACGGGCGCTTTTCTGGAACACTGCCGGGACTTTTTCATTCATCCGCGATAAATCTGTAACCGATCCCCGGTTCAGTCAACAAGATTCTAGGTTGTTCCGGGTCATCCTCAAGTTTTTTTCTTAGCTGACGCATATAAACGCGCAGATATTCAATTTTATCAACCTCGGCTGGATCCCAGACATTTGCCAGGATTATATGGTGTGTCAAAACCCGTCCCGAATGGCTGGCGAGGTAGGCGAGTAATTTAAATTCTGTGGCGGTGAGTGGAATTTCGATGCTTTCTCGTTTAACGATGAAGCTTAACAGATCGACTTCCAACTTCCCGGCGCGGACAACGGTGTGCTTTGTTCCACCTTCAACCTGACTCTTGTGCCGAAGAGCCACTCTGACCCGCGCCAGTAACTCCTCGATCCCAAAAGGCTTGGTTAAATAGTCATCCGCTCCAGCATCCAGGGCGGCTACTTTGTCTTTTTCGCTGTCGCGCACCGATAATATGATGACTGGTGTTTGTGTCCATTCGCGCAATTCCTTGCAGACTTCGATTCCGTCCACGTCTGGCAGGGACATGTCCAGGATAATAAGATCGGGTTGTTCGGCAGCGGCAATCGCCAATCCTTCCTTGCCATGAGTTGCAGTGCTGACATGGAATTGTTTGGCGGTGAGAATCGTTTTCAGCGCTCGTAGAATCTGAGGTTCATCATCAATAACTAGAATTTTAATTGGGTTGGTCATGATCATCTATTGGTTGATGGGTAAGGTTAAGTTAAATGCCAGACCTTCAGGCAAATTTTCTGCCCAGATTGCGCCTTCATGCGCCTCAATAATGCCCTTACAAATTGAAAGTCCCAACCCTGCGCCTGTGACTTGGTCTGCAGGGTTAATGCGGTAGAACTTATCGAAAATTCGCTCCAGATCGGCGGATGGTACCGGCATGCTCTGGTTGGAGAGTGTCGCTAATATGAACCTGGCATCCTTTGGTTTTGCCGTAATTCTTATGGATGAGCCTGCTGGCGAGTATTTCAGGCTGTTTGTGAGCAAATTTGTGAAAACTTGTTGTATTTGAACAAAATCAACATTGACAAGAGGTAACTCTTCGGGGACGTCAACCATTATTTGATAGTTTTGCAATTGCGGACGCATGCGGCTGATGACTGTACCGACGATTTCTGCCAGGATATCGGGTTTTCGCTGCGGTTTGAGCACTCCCGCTTCGATGCGTGACATATCCAGCAGGTTGCCGACCAACATATTGAGATGATCGATCTCTTCTTCAACGGTAGTCAATAACTCGGTGCGCGCCTCGCTTTCCCATTCCACCTCACGAGAGCGCAGACTGGAGACTGAAGCCTTGATTGCGGCGAGCGGCGATCTCAATTCGTGCGATACGGATGATAACAGGGATGATTTGAGTCTATCACTTTCTTCGAGCACCCTGGCTTTTCGCGCATCTTCGGCCAGTCGAATCCTTTCGATTGCCAATACGCCCTGGCTGGCAAAGATTTTTAACAAGCGTTCTTCCGTTGTCAATAACGGGACGATACTCCACAGGCGTATTTCACCTATCAATTCCCGCGCGGTTTGGAGCGGTACTACGAAAGGTTTCGTGACGAATCCATCAAGCCGGTGAGTGCTTTTTGATAGGATGACCGGCTTCGGGAATTTTTCGATCAGGATTTCGATGCGGGTTGGCCGGAGAGTCTGATCGATGGTTTCCAGCAAGGTTCGTGCGGCGGCATGTTCATCATGGATTCCGGCCAGCAGCGTATTGAATTCATAAAGCCGCATGGCTTCGTGTTCGCGGGCGGTGGCCGATGCCAGATTCCGCCGTACGCGCCCGGCCAACTCGCTGATGACAAAAGCCACGCCCAGGAAGGCTGCCAGAACAATCAGGTCTTCCGTTTTTTTTACCTGAAAGGTGTAAAGGTCGGGGATGAAAAAGAAATTGAAGGAGAGGAACGATGCGCTGGCGGCGGCGATCCCTGGAAGTAACCCCCACATTGTGGCGCTAATTCCCACTGGAAGCAGAAATATAAGCGCTACGGTTGTATTGTTGACGTGTTCAAGCTTTGTAAACGCGACGAGCGCGCCGCTGGTGAGAAGCGAAAGCGCCAGCGCCAACAGGGTAGCTGCTGGCGCTGGGATTTCAATCGTTTTTCGTGATCGGATATTACCGGGCGTCATGCCTGTGCGAAAGTATCAATCAGCAGCTTCACATTTCCGCCCGCCGCGTACAGAATTGGGCAGGTGCAGCCGCGCTTGTTGTATTCTTCCACTTTGGCTCGGGCTTCAGCGGGAGTGCCTGAAGCGGTGATCTTTTCCACCAGGAAATCGGGCACGAGGTGCTTGGCCTTGTTAATCTGTTCCTTGGTGGCAGGCCAGCCCAAAATGGATTGAATTTCGTGGACGACTTCATCAGAAACGCCGCTGGCTTTGGCAATATGCGGCTGTTGGGCCATATATTGGCAGAGTAGCATTTTGGTCGTTTCGATGGCCTTGTCGTGATCTTCATCCACCGAGCAAACGATCAATTGCGGCCTGTCGATTTCGGCCAGCGTGCGTCCGGCTTTTTTGGCGCCTTTTTCGAGCAGTTCCAGCGCTTTGTCGTTGTATTCCGGAGCGACGCAATAGTTCAGGACTGCGCCGTCAGCCACTTCGCCGGTCAATTCCATCATTAAGTCACCGGTTGCGCCGATCATGAGCGGAACATTGCGCGGTTCGCGGCGGCCATGGACGACATCCAGTTCGATCCCATCCACATGGATAAATTCGCCGTGGAAGGTGACGCGTTCCAGATTCAATAGGCGGCGCATGATTTGCACGGTTTCCTTCATGGCAGTCAGCGGTTTTTTGCGATCAATGCCCACATTTTTCGCGAGCGGATCCCACCAGGCGCCGATTCCGCAGATGATGCGTCCCGGGGCCAGATCGTCGAGAGTTAAATACGTGGCAGCCAACAGGCCGATATTGCGTGTCCAGTTGTTGATGACGCCGGAACCGATCTTGATCTTATCAGTTACCGCCGCGTAGGCTGCCATCGGAACGATGGCGTCACGCACCAGTCGCGATTCTGCCTGCCAGACAGCCTCGAAGCCTTTTTCTTCAGCATAGCGGGCATAATCCAGCCCATCGCGTAAATCATGAGAATCTTGCAAGTAAAGTGCTACTCGAGCCATTTTCATTCTCCTTATATATTTGAAATATCAGCTTGGTTCAGCAGTGCCAAATCAGCTGGTGTATCAAGATCAAGTTCGATATGCTGATTGTGGACAATTTCCAAATGTGCGCTGGCAGCGATGGCATGGTTACAGTGGCGCAAGAAGGAACCTGGCCCAAAATCGTATTTGATCAAACCGCCTGGGGCCATCAACAAGGCGTTGGTGCCATTTTGATGCCGGTCAGGCGTGATTACTACGCAGGGAGCTTTTTGAATGTGATCGAAGAATTCAAGTAAATCGTCTTTGGTCAGCTTGGGCAGGTCGGCGGGCAGGACCAGGACGCCGCGCGTGGCATAATTGCGTGCCAACATGGTGGCGCGTGTCAGGGCGCTGTTCAAGTTGGGAGTGCCGTCTTCCAGCACTGTGCGCGCGCCAAAAGCACGCGCAATCGCCAACGCCGCAGAGTCACGGCTGACTACAAGCGTTTGCGCCACGGCAGGCGTGTTTCTCAGGACATCCAGCGTTTTTTCGAGAAACATACGGTTCAAGACGGCTCTTTCTTCATCTGAAAGCACGCCCGATAATCTCGATTTGCCCAGCCGAAGTGGTTTTACAGGGACAATTGCCCAAATAGTCATGCAGTCACTCTTTCGATTAAGTGTAGCACATCTTGCGCAAGAAGCTGACGGTCTGAAGTGGTTTTCATTAAGGTATTGACGACCAGCGGACGGATTCCAAGCTCCTGGATTTTGTCCGCCAGATGGGCATCGACTGCATCCAGGACGAATCCAGAGATGGACTCACCGTAATGCCTGGCTACCGCTAAAGCGGACGGTTCTATTCCCAACTCTGAAAACATCTTGGCCGCCGGGCCTTTTACCGTTTTTCCGCCAATAATTGGGCTGACGGCTGCCACCGGTTTCCCGGCCAGCGCCGTTCGGATTCTGGTAATATTTAATATCGGGTCAACGCTGACCCACGGGTTGCTGGGACAAAAAACGACCGCATCCGCCTCCCGGATGGCCTGCAAAACCCCGGGAGCGGGTTCCGCCTGCTCGATGCCGTCGAATCGAAAGCCTTTCACCGTCGGTTCACAGCGTTTGTGGACGAAATATTCCTGAAAGGCTAATTCGCCCTGTTCAACCGTATCCACAATTGTGGCGACAGATTGGTCCGTCATCGGGAGCACGGTGGGTTGGATGCCCCAGGCGCGGCAAAAATCACGCGTCACCTGTGAAAGAGGCTGGCCTTCTTTCAGACGGCGAGTGCGCTCCAGGTGTGTGGCAACATCCTTATCGCCAATGCGAAACCAGTCAGCGCCACCGTTTTGGCGCATATTTTCGAAAACCTGCCAGGTTTCCTCGGCGCGCCCCCATCCGGTTTCGGGGTTGGCGAGACCAGCCAGGGTGTAACAAACTGTATCCAGATCGGGGCAAATTTTCAGGCCCCAGTGCTCAAAATCATCGCCAGTATTGACGATAATGGTCAGATTATCGGGTGGTAGGATGCGGGCGAGGCCATCAGCGAGTTTTGCTCCGCCAACTCCGCCCGCCAGTGCGACGATTTTCAGGGTGTGGTGTGTCATGCGATCCATTGGACGATTTCAGTCAGCGGTTTGAGCGTTTTTTCTTTGGGAGATTCGTCAGCATAGCCAAGAAAGAACATGGCCTGCGGCTGCCAGCTATCAGCCAAACTCAGCGCTGATTTGACGCTATCCGGTGTGAAGAGCGGGCCGCAAGTCCAGACGGAGCTCAGGCCTTCGGCGTGCGCAGCGAGTTGGAGCTGCAGCCCGGCCTGCGCCGCCGATTGGACGGCCATCATTTGTTCGGCGTGGCGGCGCTTTTTATCCGGGTAAATGTCCATTTCGCTGGTGTCCATGCACAGGATGATGACGACTGGCGCTGCGTTGATCCGGCTTTTGGAACGTATCAGGCGTGATTCGATTTCAGCTTCCGCGAGACCGTCCGCCGCCAGGTCGCGGCGAAAATCAGCGGCGAGTAATTCGCTTAAACGGAGTTTCGGCTCCGGCTTAGTCAGAACGGCAAAACGCCAGGGCTGGCAGTTGTGGGCTGATGGGGCATGCGTCGCCGTTTCGATGATGCGAGTCAAAATATCCGTATTCACCGCAATAGGCTTGAAGCGACGAATGGAGCGGCGCGAGCGCAGAAATTCGTGCAAATTAGTGGGCATCCACTTTTTCGGGCAGCAGTTTGTAAATTACGCGTATTTCGCCTTCTCTGCGGTAGGGGTATTTCTCCTGGCCCAGATATTTGAGGGCGAGCGTGTCGATGTGTTGTTCGGCGCCTTCGTGCGTAATTTCGACAATTGTGCCGCGAATTTGGAGGTAGCGGTAAGGGTTGGCCGGGTCGGCAATGACGACGGCGACTGCGGAACGGGCGCGCATATTGCGGTCTTTCAAACGCCCTTCGGCGGAATTGATCAAAAAATGGGTGCCATCGGTGTTGAACCAGACGGGTGTGACCTGCGGAGAGCCGTCTTTCATCAATGTGGCCAGAAATAGTAAGGGTTTTTTCTCATCGCTGATCAGATCGAGGTGAGTTTCGGGAATATTTTGCATGGTGAACTCCTTGAGTGGGGTGATTTCGGTTTCGTGTTCAACTGTATCAAACCTGCATAAGATTCCCGTTAATGGTCTTTTCAGATTCTGGAATTAGCGGAACATATCCTCGTTTTTGGGGCGCAGGATTTCCTTGAGCGTTCCATCTTGAAGGGGAAAGGGAAATCCGCGCACATGCACGACCGGTGTGCCTTCGGAGGCCTGCCCCATAACCAGGCTGGCGGCGGCGGCCAATTCATCCGCCACGCCGACAACGGTGATTTGCAGGGTGTATCCGAATAAATCTTTCCAGCCGCGTTCATCCAGCAAGCCCGGCAGGCCGGAAATGCCAATCGTCACGCCGACGGTGCCAATCCGCCAGGCGCGGCCGTGCGAGTCGATAATCAGCACGCCGAGACGTTGTCCGCTGGCGGTTTCGAGTTTTTGGCGCAGTTCTGCGGCTGAGTGATCCGGGTTTTTGGGCAGGAGTAGCACCCATTCTTCCGCGGAGGTCCCATCTCCCGCCACGTTGGAGTGGTCAATTCCGGCGTTGGCGCAAACAAAACCGAGTTTGTGTTCGACAATGACCGAGCCGAAACGCGTGCGCAGGATTTCGTTGCTTTCGCGCAGGATCAGTTCCGCCACGCGTGGATCTTTTCCCGTTTTTTCTGCCAGATCCAGCGCGGCTGATGATGGGTGAATCATGGCCAGGTTGACCAACTGGTTTTCCGCTTTGCTGACGATTTTTTGCGCCAGGACGAGGATGTCGCCGCTTTCGAGCGCCAAATCTGACTGATTGAGCGCGTGCAAGATGATCCCGGCGAGATCGTCGCCGGGTTTAATCATCGGGATTCCTTGAAGTGCCGTAATGGTTAATGCCATGGGTTGAATGCACAAAATGTAACCGGAGTGGTTACGCTTTCTTGACTCCTGTCATTTTGATGCCTGCGCTGGTTGAGCCATATTGTTTGTTCATGTAAATCAACAGACTGGTCAGTCCTTCAACGACGACAGAGTTTTCGATGGGGCCTGCATCCCAGCCGATCAGTCCGGCATCTTCCACGAGCTTGATCACTACGAGGCGCGCTTCCTTGGATGTTCCTGTGACCAGCACATCGCAGGGAACTTCATCGCCGTGCATGAGATGTTCGTAGGAGATGCTTTGGAAAGCATCCACGACTTCCACGCCTTCGCCGAGCACTTCACGAGCTTCCTGGGCGGCGGAACCGGCTGGCGGCATCTGCACTTTGGTCACTTTGGGCGGAACGAGCGGGACGGTGACATCGACCAGGATTTTGCCCTGCAGGGCATCTTTGATGGTCAGCAGAGTGTCTTTGTGCGCCGAATAGGGAACGGTCAGGACGGCGATTCCGGCTTGCTGTGCTGCGGAAAGGTTGTCCAGGCCCTCAACGGTGGCGCTGCCGCCCAACATTTCGGTGATTTCTGCTGCCGCGGCTTGCGCTTTTTCTGCGGCGCGCGAGCCAATGATTACTTTGTGACCGGCCTTGGCCCAGCGAAACGCCAGCCCCTTGCCTTCTTTTCCGGTTCCGCCAAGCACGGCGATGGTGAGTTGTTCAATCATGGTTTCCTCGTCTCTTAAAATTTTTCTTCGTAACGCTTCCAGGTTTTTGCGGCCAATTCACATGATTTGGCGGCAATTTCTTTTTCGTCCAGAGTTGTCAGCTGGCGGTCTTTCATCAGGATTTTTCCGTTGACGATGGTGGTGGTTACCATGCTGTCGCGGAAACCGAAGATGATGTGCCAGGGCAGATTCCCGGCGCTGAGCGGGGTGGGTGAGGCATAATCGACGAACATCAAGTCTGCGGCGACGCCGGTTTTGAGAATCCCCACTTCGACCGGGAAAAATGAATTCGCCAGGGCGGCGTTGTTGTAGACGGCCATCTCGGTGACGGTGTATCCGTCCATGCGGCGCGGATCGCCAGTGCTGAGTTTGTGCAGGAAGTAGGCGGCTTTCCATTCTTCCCACATGCTGTTGGAGAATCCGTCGTTGCCCAGGCAAACCTTGATGCCTTTGGACAACATTTGCTCGACCGGCGAGACGCCGACCGCGTTGTTCATATTCGAGCGCGGCTGATGGGTGACCCAGGTGCCGTTTTCGGCCAGGATATCCATTTCGTTTTCATCGACGTGGATGCAATGGGCGGCGATGCTGTGCGAGCCCAGCAGGCCGTGTTTGTTCAGCCATTGAACCGGGCGCATCCCGGCTTTTTTCTGGACGGAGAGTCCGTCATCTTTGCTTTCAGAGAGATGCGTGTGGAAACCGACATTTTCTCCGACTGCGGCGCGACAGAGCTCGAGGGTTTCATTCGATAAAGTCAGCGCGGCATGCAGCCCGAAAGCAGCGCCGAGCAAGGGACTTTTGGCTTTTGCGATGAAGCGCGCATTTTCTGCGATCCCGGCTTTGGCTTTTTCGGGGCCGTCGCGATCGGTGACTTCGTAACACAGCGCCGCGCGGACTCCGGCCATTTCCACCGTTTCGGCGATGACATCCAGCGAGCCGTCGATGAAGTTGGGCGAGGCGTGGTGGTCGATGAGCGTGGTGGTGCCGTGTTTGATGGCGTCAACCAGGCAGAGCAGCGCAGAATAGCGCACATCTTCTTCAGTCAGGGATTTATCCAGCGGCCACCATAACTTGTCCAGAATTTGTGAAAAGTTGGCGGGTGCGTCACCGGGAATGGCCATTCCGCGCGAGAAGGCGCCGTAGAAATGGGTGTGGGCGCAAATATTTCCGGGGAGAACCAGCTGACCATGCGCATCCAACAGCGAGGCGTTGGGGTGGCGGGTTTTGAGCTCAGCATCAGGCCCAATATCGGCGATCTTGCCGTCTTCGATATAAATCCCCCAACCAGATAAAACTCGATTTGATCTTTCCCATGTAACAAGCGTGGCATTGGTGATTAGCATAGTTTCCTCGGAAAATTAACGCAAAGTCTCCCGGTTGAAAAGCTTTTGTTTTCTCGCACCGGTGGACTTTGCGTTGATGGTTTTTCAGCCCAGTCCAAATTGCATGGGGTCTGGCAGGGTTATCCCGCTGAGCGCCATTTCGGAAAGGACCTGGTAGACAGCTTCTTTGGTTTCGGGGTCTGCGCCAAAAAGATGCGGATACAGCGCGGCGAGCACGCCTTCGCTGGGGGTGTACCGAAGATAATTGAGGGCGGGCTGGCGGAATTCGCGGCTTTCGTCTTTGATCGCCAGCAGGAATATTTCGGTGGCCGGTTGGCCGGGGGCGACGCCCATGCCATATTTCCCGGCGAACTCGATGACCCAGGGAGTTTCTGAGGGGGTTGTCAGTTTTTTGGGAACGTGCGGGTTGATTTCGTGCCGCGCTTTGAGAATTTCGACAGCCGCATTGCGCACGACCCATTGTTCATCGTTTAACTGGATTTTTTCGAGTAATTCGGTGGCCCAGGGCTGATCCACGCGCGCCAGGCCGAAGACGATGGCGCGGCGAACCAGAATATCGGCGCTGGAAATGCCCTCACGCAGGGCTTCCTGCCCATCGGTGGGGTGATTGGCCAGCGCTTCGGCGGCGGCCTGCCGCAGCAGTTCATCTCCGCGCAGCAGGGCGGTGGCGACGGCTTCGAGGGCCGGTTGCGTGCCAATTTCGACCAGCGCCAGGCAGGCAGCCTGCCGCGCCGCGCCAGATGAATTGTAGACCAGGGTCACCATCTCATCGACAGCTTTTGTATCGCGCAGCATCCCGGCGCCCAGCGCGGCTAACTGGCGCAGCTCGTTTGAAGGCGCCAGCATTAATTGACGGAAAAGTGCGCCCATGCTGGGGTCTCCGCTCAAGGCAAAGGCCATGATAATCTGCGCACGCAGGCCGAGCGGGTGGTCTTCGTTTTGAAGGATTTCCACCAGCGCAGTCATTACTTCGCCACGCCAGGCGGCATCGCGCGGAGCGTCGCGCAGCAGGCGCGCGGCGATCAGCTTGGGACGCAACAAAACATGGTCTTCCTTGGTCAATAATCCGCTGACGAGGTGATTGGCATCGCCGAAGGCGGCCAGGTAGCGCAGGGTGGTGGTCTGCCCAGCCCAGGTGGGTTGTTTGAGAATCAATTCAGAAGCGCTCGTGCCGCTCAAGCCTTTTCCGGCCAGATACCCCATAAAAACCGGGTGCGAAAAGCGCAGGTTGCTGCCGCCGTGTGTGGCTAACAGCCCGGAAATGGCCATTTTGGAGATCAGGCTGGAGCTTGCCTGAACCGCCGCGGTTTTTCTGGATTTGAGAGCCGCCCCGTCAGCTTCCCCTTCAACTCCGCCAGCTGCGGAGAGCGATGCCTCCGCTGAAGAGGGGCTCGCTTCGCTGGATTGTGCCGGTTCGAACGATTTGGTCCACTCTTTGGCGCGTTGTTTGTCGAAAATGGAAAGTTCGTTCAAACTGGTTTGCGCGCCGACTGCGAACAACGCTTCCAGTGGAGTGTTGGCAGGCATCAGGCGCCGAATATGCGCTTCGATGGCGTCCACCGGTCGAGTGCCGCGCACATCCCCGGCGAAAGCGCCCCAGACTTTTAGTGTAAATTCCAGCGGCGTCAGGCCAAAATTATCAGTGGCGAGCCACCTGTTGAGCAGAATTTCATCCACGGGTGCGGCGGTTTGCGCCCAGGCTTCCAGGGCAACATATTTCTTCCAGAGCGCGGTCCATTTTTCCAAAAAGCTTGACTGTTGATCCGCATTCCAGGGCATGAGCGCGAGCGGTGAGAACCCGAGCGCGATAATGCCATCCACGTATTCGGGCGCGCCTGTTGTGACGATGCGTGTCTTGGGATATTGACGCAGAATTACGCGCAGATAGGCGCTTACTTCCTGCACAGCGGCTTGAGGAAGTTCGTCCACGCCATCCAGTAACAGCAGTGCGCGACCGCTGGTGAAGGCGTATTGGACAAACTTGGGAATGCGCTGCGTGTCAAATACACCGGCGGTTTGCGCCATCTTTTCAACGATGGGAGCCAGGAAGTCTTCAGCTTTTTGCGGGTTCTTGAGCGGCAGCCCCAGGTCAGCGGCGTGCAGGATGAAGGGGATGAATTCGTGCAAGGCCTGCACGGCGGGAGCCCGATTGGCAATTTGCCCGGCCAGATAAGCCAGTGCGGTGGTTTTGCCGGTGCCGGGTTGCCCCATGATGACAATATGTTTCCCGCCTGAAAGCGCTTCAGCGACCGTCAGCGTGGGCGCGCCATAAAATGCGCCGGGTTCGGGATAATTGGGTAAATATGGCAGCGCTTGTTCGACGATGTCTTGGTGCGGATGATGATTATTGGGTTCCACGAATGAAGGTGGGGCCAGCAAACGCGGCATTTCGACAATTTCATCCAGGGCAAAGAGCGAGGCGGCCAGATGCATGCTTTGAACCTGCTTGTAGATGGTTCTGCGATGGGCATTTTCCGCTTCGGAACCGACCTGGAGCGCGCGTTCTTTTTGTCGATTGCGGTAGGATTCCAAAAAGTGTTCGAGCATCGGGCGAGCAAGTGTGACACCCCACCAGATGATGCTGGCCACGGCCATACCAATAAAAAAGGAAATAATATCGAAACGGAAGGTCATATCACGGCCCTGGCGAATTAGTTTGAGTATAAAATTCTGCCGCACATCGGGCAGTGGACCAATTGATTCGATGTGCGCACGGATTGGGCATAGCCTGGGGTCAGGGATGAGCCGCAGGTATCGCAAGCATTTTCAATGACTTGAGAAACCGCCTGCCCGGAACGTTTTTGGAGCAAGGAGTCGTACATGCTGAGAGTAGCGGCGTCGATGGCGGGGAGAACAGCCTGGCGCTGCGCGTTGAGCGTATCTGCTTCTTTTTGGAGTGTCAATTGTTCGGTTTGCAGCGTGGCATTCTCGCTGATGACTTTTCCCTGGACGGCCTCGAATTCTTTTTGGGCGAGTTCCCGTTCAGCGCGGCAGGTTTCCACGGAGATCATTCCCTCCAATTGTAGATCTTCCAACGCGCCGAGATGACGCTTAAGCGAGGCAATATCCTTTTCCAAATCCTGCAATTCTTTCGGGCTTTGGATGCGCCCGCTGTACAGGCTGGCTTCAGCCATTTCGAGTTTTATCCGCTGGCTGGCAGATTCGACCTCGGCGGACTTAAGCACTTTTTCGGCCTCGCGGAGCGCCAATTTGGCCGCATCCAATTTTCGGGAGGCGGCTTTTAATTCGGCGTTGTTTTCAAGCGTGGATTGAATGGCAGCCAGGCGCGTTGTAACTTTGCTCAGGCGGCTGTCAATTTGTTGCAGGCGGTAAAGCGTAAGGGCGAGGCTCATTGTTTGAATTATACACGCTGCAAGCGTGGAACGCGTTTTACGTTCCTACAAAATTCAAGAATTCAAGCAATACTGGCACCTGTCTGGCGCATTGCTTGCTGCTACTTCGGCAGATTGTAATAGTTATAGACTGCTTCTGATATTTTGGCGATCATGCCTGAGACTGGTTCCCAAACGGCCTGGACGGGATGGTAGACATAAATGGTAAATACGTAATTACCACTCGGCGTATAAACGATGGCCGCGTCGGAAATATTCTGGATGATGCCGCTGGGGCCGCTGATCCAGCCGTGTTTGTGAGCAATTTGTGTCCCTTCAGGTAACCCGGCTTCGATCAGCACGCCGATGCGGTCACGCTTCAAATATTCGATCATTTTCTGACAGACCGCCTGATTGATCTTATCCGGGAAGGCTGCAACCAGGCCGCCGCCGTTGCTTTGCGCGCATTGATATAAATCCGCCAGCAATGCGCCCATCTCCGCCGGGGTGGTCTGATTATAGGCGTCCGGGCTGGTGAAGACATCGGTGCGCAGGTTGGCGGGCGTGTCAAAACGCTGGAGCAGCGGCGCGCCGTCGTAGAAGAAACCGGCCAGGAAGGTGTTTGTCAAACCCAGCGCTTTCATGTCTTCAGAGACGATCAAGGGTCCGCGAATTTCGTTAATTCTGGACATGAGCGCATCAGAAGCCGGGTTTTCCGACTTGGTGATCATTTCTAGGATCAAATCCTGGATGGATTGAGGAATATCCGGCCCGAGGTTTTTGAAAACGGAAACCAGGATGGGGATTTTAATCGTGCTGGATGCGGTAAACGCGATATCCGGGTCGACGGGAATGTCGGTGTTTTGGTTGTACCCGAAATGCATCTCATCGCCGGTTTGCAAATCCTGCAGATAAACGCCCACCACGCCGTCAAAGGGAGTCAGATCGACAATTTGCTTAATCAGGATTTCAAGGTTTTCAAGCGGCGGACGCCCCGGATTGGTACGTTGAAAAGTCAGCGCCACGGTGCGATTGACAGGGGATTTCAGCGCATCTTCGATCAGGGCCACCGCGCGATTGATGTCCAATTCCTGGCCGGAGGCGCCGGGCGCGAATGTGGCCTGACCGGGTTGCGGCACCGCCGCGATGGCGGGTTGGTCATAGCGCGAGGCGATTTCATCTTTGAGATAAACACGCAAACGATCTTCGCTCAAGCTGGAAATCAAAGGCACGTCATTGGTGATGGTTTGCCGATTCCACAAAAAGTCCCAAAATCCACCCCAAAAGGAGCTGCCAGTCCGTTGTAGATCGGCGGCTGCCAGCATTGACTCGGTATCGATTTGAAAGCCCGCCACTGCCGGGTCAAGTTGGATGATCGCGCCCGCATATTGGATTTCAACCGAAGTATTGAAAGTTTGTAACAGGCGCTGGGAGGCGGTTTGCGGGTCAATCCCACCGACGGGGACTCCGGCAATCGTCATCCCTGGCGGATAGCTGCCGCGTTCGCGGGAATAGGATGCCAGCGCAATCATCGTCAGGATAATGGCGGCGGCGATGAATATCAATGAAACCCAGCGCAAGATGAAGGAAGTATCGCGGGTAATCTTCACAATGCCTCCATTACTCTACCGAAAGTGTGTATCCTGCGAGCAGGATGTACGATATCCAAACCGAATCGGCCAGGAAAAGATGAATAACCTGCATCCAGATTGGAGCCAACAGGATGACGTTGCTTGCGCCTGCCAGCAACTGGATGATCGTCAATCCGCCCAACAGCATGGCCAGACGCTTGCCAGTTAGTTGGGTATACTGATTGTACAGGCTTCTCGCAAAATAGAGTGAGTAAACGCTGACGAAAATGGCGATTATCGGGTGGTAAATCCGCAGTCGAATCAGGAAGTGCGCTGCCGGGTTGGATTGTTCCGCCAGCGTATGGGCCAGCGAGGTCGACGGGAACAACGTATCCCCCAGGGCTGTGATTGCGCCGCTCATTCCAATAATGGCGACGCCCGCCAGCCCGATGGCGAACATCAGGGGCAGGATGCCGCGCTGTTTGAGTGAAATGCGTTTTCCGCCAGCGGTCCACCAAGCATTGAGCGAGAGAAAAGCCAGCAGGACGAAGGTGTTGAATAAATGCAACGCCACTGCCACCGCGCGAAATGCGCTGGAATTTGCTTCCACCAACTTGAATAGCACCAGGCCTGCGCCAAGCAAGGCTTCAATAATGATGAAAACTGCGGCGCCGATAAACCCAATTCTCTGGTAACTGCCCCTGGCATAGCTTTTCAAACCCCATAGCAGCAGGATGAGCACCAGAATCAAAGCAACACCGCTCATTATGCGGTGGGCGAATTCGATGATGGTCTGAACCCGTTCTGGGGTGGGGATGATTTGACCGTTACAGGAGGGCCAATGGCTGCCGCACCCCGCTCCAGACCCGGTGGCGCGGACAATGGCTCCCCACAAAACGACGAGCACATTCCAGGCCAGCACGGCGATCGAAAATTTTGCAAAACGGTTCATTTGTCACCTGATAGTGGTGTCAGTAAGTACTTGTACCAAAAAGCGCATAAAAGTATAACATATTCGTATTTTTGAGCTCCTGATTTTAGAAGTAGAATTTAATCAGACAATAAAACGAACTTAATTCCAAATTCAAAAAGAGGTCACTATGCTTCGTTCTTTTCTGATCTACCTCTCAAAGGCTGCCTGGGCGCAAAGTATTGTTACGGGATGGAGTTTTGCGTGGAAAGCAGCGTCTCGTTTCGTGGCCGGGTCGAGCATCGATGAGGCCATTCTGGTGGTCAAAGCCCTGAATGCCAAGGGCATCAATGCAACGCTCGATCAACTGGGGGAACATACTTCTACCTCGCTGGAAGCCAATCGGGCCGCAGATGGCATCATCGTTGTCCTTGACGAAATCCAGAAGGCGGGTGTGCGCTCCAACGTTTCCATTAAATTGACACAAATCGGGATGGGCATGGATGACGAAGTCTGCCGCGCCAACCTCACCCGTATTTTGGAGCGCGCCCAAAAATACGGCAACTTTGTCCGCGTGGATATTGAGGATACGCCCTACACTGATAAAACGATTGCCCTATTCCACGAAATGCTGGAAAAAGGGCTGACGGTCGGCACGGTTGGGATGGCGGTTCAGTCATACTTATTCCGCGCCGAGGCCGATACCCGCAAACTGGTTGAAATCGGCACCACTTTTCGGTTGGTCAAGGGCGCCTACAAGGAACCACCAGAAGTGGCTTTCCCTAAAAAAGCGGATGTGGATGCCAATTACGACACGCTGACCTCGATTTTAATCGATGCCTCGCTGGCCCACAAAACGGAACTCAGCGCGGATGGGCGCATCCCGCCCATCCCGGCGATTGCCTCGCATGACGAGAAACGGATCGAATTTGCCAAATCCTATGCGGCCAAGGTCGGTTTGCCCAAGAATGGCGTTGAATTCCAGATGCTGTATGGCATTCGCCGCGATTTACAGGATGAGTTGGCCAAAGAAGGTTATCCGGTGCGGGTTTATGTCCCGTTTGGCACGCACTGGTATCCATACTTTATGCGCCGCCTGGCCGAGCGCCCGGCCAATATCTGGTTCTTCATCTCCAACTTCTTCAGGAAATAAGCTTTTCATGTACATTTTGGAGGCGCAGCATTGCTGCGCCTCTTTTTGTGGTTTTATGGCAAAATAAGCTTGTGTCTGAATCATTCCATCTTGCCCTGGTAACCGGTGCAGCCCATCGACTTGGATGCGCTTTTGCATTGTCCCTGGCCCGTCAGGGATATGCAATTGTCTTGCATTACAACGCCTCCACCGAAAAAGTTGCCGAGGTTGTGGCTGAAATCCGCGGAATGGGCGTGCCGGTTTTCCCTGTTCAGGCTGATTTACGGGATGAAACTCAAATCCAGGCTTTGTTTTCCAAAGTCGATTCCATCATTTCTGCGCCGGGTTCCCCAATTTCCGCGCTCGCTTTATTGGTCAATTCCGCGGCCAGCATGGACCGAGCTGACGCGCGCGCGCTGTCCATTTCTGATTTTGACGCCACGCTTGACCTGAATTTGCGCGCTCCCTTCCTGCTGGCGCAACTGGCTTACCAGCGCATGTCCTCCGGCGGATTAATTGTCAATATTTCGGATCTTGCGGCGCAAAAAGCCTGGACGGCTTTTCCAGCTTACACGATCAGTAAGGCCGGGCTGGATTCGTTGACAAAAGTGTTGGCGCGGACTTTTGCGCCCAAGGTGCGGGTCAATGCGATTGCGCCGGGCCTGGTGCTGGCATCTGAGGATATTCCGCCCGAAGAATGGGCGCGGCTCGTCAACCGTCTGCCTCTGCAGCGCGCTGCCCACTTGGACGAAATTACAGGTACGCTGGAATTCCTGCTCAAAAGCGAGTATATTACCGGTCAGACCATCGTTGTCGATGGCGGTTATTCCCTTTTATGAGCGTATCCTTTTTTACACTTTTATTGGAGATTTGACATGGCTGAAACGACCGCTTTTCTTGCTGACCGCCTGAAAACCGAAGGCGAAAAGACAGTTGCCTTCTTCGCTGCCCTGACTGACGACCAATGGCAGGCCACAGTCTACACCGAAGGCGAGACGTGGACCATCCGAAATGTGCTGGCGCATTACGTCACCGCTGAAAAAGGATTTATCGGCATCTTCACAAGCATCCGCACGGGTGGTCCCGGCGCTTCTGACGATTTTGAAATCGACCGCTACAACGCCAGCCAGCAAAGAAAAACTCAAGCACTGACGCCCGCCGAGTTGTTGGAACAATTCAAGGCTGTGCGCGGCAAAATGATCGCCCTGGTGGCTTCCTTCAGCGAAACCGACCTTGAAAAACAGGGCCGCCATCCTTTTCTTGGGCAGACAACCCTGGCGGAGATGATCAAAATGGTCTACCGCCATAACCAGATCCATTACCGTGATTTGCGCAAAATTATCGCAGAAAGTTAACCGTGCCGAAAGGCTTTATGTCCCAATTTCGCTCGATCCTCAATCTTGTTCGTCCTGTTCAATTGTTGCTGGCCTTGCTCTCTTACGGACTTGGGCTGGGACTGGCACATTACCTCGGCGTGACCTTTCTGCCTGAGCCACAGTTTTTAGGCGGGCTGATTGTTCTGATGCTGCTGGTGGCTTCGGCGCTGCTGACGGAATATTTCCGTCCTTTCAATGAACCCATCCTGCTGGGCGAGACTCGCAAAGAGCGCGAAGATTTGCGCTCTCAGATTCTGATTATCAGCGTCTCTTTCCTGGCCGTTAGCGGAATATTGGTTTTCCTGCTCCAGCGCGGCGGATTTCTGGTTTCAGCAACAGCCGTTTTCCTGGTGTTATTCATTTTGCTGGCGCTGGCCGTTGCCATCCCGCCTTTCCGCCTTGCCAACCGTGGATTGGGCGAACTTTCGCTTTCGATCCTGGTGGTAAGCTTTCCGGCTACGCTGGCATTTTTATTCCAATTCGGCAATCTGCATCGCTTGCTGACCATTTTTACCTTTCCTTTGTTCCTGCTGGCGCTGGCCTATTTCCTGATCCTTAATTTCCCGGCTTATGCCGATGACCTGAAATACGAACGGCGCAGCTTGTTGGTCAGCCTTTCCTGGCAGCGCGCGGTGCCGTTACACAATGGACTGCTGGTCATCGCCTTTCTTTTTCTGGCTGCGATTCCGTTTTTTGGCGTGCCATTCGGATTGGTTTGGCCATCCCTGCTGACCTTGCCGCTCGCCGCTTATCAAATTTTTGCCTTGCGCAACCTGTCGGAAGGCGCAAAGCCCATCTGGTCCGTTTTCATGCTGATCGGCACGGCGCTGATTGGATTGACCACTTATTTGATCGTGCTGACATTTTGGTTGCGCTGATGATTGACCCAATCCTATGCCTGAATTTCTGACTCTACTCCCACCCGATGACGCACGCAGCTTGCTCCTGGCGAACGTCATTGCCCCGTTGCCTGCCTCGCAGACCATCGAAACGGATTCTGCCCTGGGCCGCGTCACCGCCGAAGACGTGATTGCGCCGCATCCGCTCCCGGCTTTTCCCCGCTCAACCGTCGATGGCTACGCTGTCCGCGCCCGTGATTCTTACGGTGCCAGCGATTCGCTGCCGGGTTATCTGACTCTCATCGGCGAAGTGCCGATGGGCGCCGCTCCCACGCTGACGCTCTCTCACGCGCAATGCGCCCTGATTCACACCGGCGGCATGCTGCCGCCCGGCGCTAATGCCGTCATCATGCTTGAATACACCCAATCGGCGCGACCTGGCGAAATTGAAATTCAGCGCGCCGTCGCGGAAGGGGAGAACGTCATTCGCGTGGGCGAGGACGTCACCCAAAACCAGGTGGTCATTCCGCGCGGAATCCGCATCCGACCTGCCGAAATGGGCGGTTTGATGGCGCTGGGAATCCAAAAATTGCGCGTAAGCAATAAGGTAAGAGTCGCTTTAATCTCCAGCGGAGATGAAGTAATCCCGCCAAGCCAGATTCCGCAGCCCGGACAGGTGCGCGACATCAATTCGTATACGCTGGCCGCCCTGGTTACACAGGCTGGAGGGGAGCCGGTCTTCTATGGCATCGTCCCCGATAGTTTCGAAGCTTTGCGTTTGACGGCCGCCAGGGCACTCACGGATTGTGACATGGTCATTATTACCGCCGGTTCCTCGGCCAGTACGCGTGACATGACCGCCGATGTGATCGCCGCGCTTGGCGAGCCGGGCGTGCTTGTGCATGGCATCAATACCCGCCCTGGCAAGCCGACCATTTTAGGTGCCTGCGCCGGAAAAGCGGTGATTGGCCTGCCGGGGAATCCCGTCAGCGCGCTGGTGAATGGATATTTGTTTGTTGTGCCGGTCATCGAGAAGTTGTTGGGCATTCCAGAAGGGCGGCCAAAGCCGTCAGTGAAAGCCACTTTGACGGTTAATCTGGCCTCCCAAACCGGGCGGGAAGACTGGCAGCCTGTCAAACTGCTTGCGACGCCCGGCGGCTGGCAGGCTGAACCCATTTTTGGCAAGTCGAACCTGATTTTTTCGCTTGCCGCTGCCGACGGCCTCATCAAAATCCACCCCGATGCGAATGGAATAAGCGCGGGTGCGGTTGTGGACGTATTCCTGATGCAATAAGAGATCATTACCCATGTCTGTCTACCTTCACGATATCCCCCTTGCAGATGCAAAAGCTCGCCTGGAAACCGCCCTGCGTGATGCCGATTTATGGCGCGTACTCGCTGCCGAGACTCTTCCGCTTGATGAAAATGCGCTCGGCCGCATCCTGGTTCAGGCCGTTTGGGCGATTAAGTCCTCGCCGCATTACCACGCCAGCGCCATGGACGGATTCGCCGTCCGCGCCGAAACGACTTCCGGCGCGCAGCCATCGTCGCCCGTTGTGTTGACGCTCGCTGAACAGGCCAAATACGTCGATACCGGCGACCCGCTGCCCGATTGGGCCAACGCCGTCATTCCGATTGAAAATATCGAGCCGCTGGATGCTTCCGGGCAAATTGCGGCGGATGTCCGCAAACCGGATAGCATCCGCATCCGGGCTTCGGTTGTGCCCTGGAGTCATGTCCGCCCCTTGGGAGAAGACATTGTCGCTACCCAACTCGTGCTCCCGGCTGGACACATGCTGCGCCCTTATGACTTGGGCGCGATTGCCGCCTCGGGACATACGTCCGTTTCGGTGACGAGACGCCCGCGAATTGGGATTCTGCCGACCGGCACTGAACTCGTCCCGATTGGCGCGGAACTACGCTCTGGCGATATTCTGGAATACAACTCGCTGGTGATGGCCGCCCAGGTCAAGGCCATGGGCGCTGAGCCGGTGCGATTCCCGATCACAATTGACGATTTCGATGCGATTTGTGACCGCGTGACTGAAGCCGCCAAAACCTGTGACTTGATTTTGCTGAATGCCGGTTCTTCCGCCGGGAGCGAGGACTTCTCATCGCGCGTGGTGGAAAAACTGGGCACGCTGATGGTGCATGGCGTTGCCGTGCGCCCGGGCCATCCAGTTATTTTGGGGATGGTGCGACGCGAGGCTGTCGAAAAATCGGCAGAAATTCCGATCATTGGCGTTCCCGGCTATCCAGTTTCCGCCGCGCTGACGGTGGATATTTTCGCTGAACCGTTGATTGCCAAATGGTTGGGACGCCAACCCTTGGAAGCGCCTGTTTTGATGGCACAAATGACTCGCAAGACCGTTTCCCCGGCTGGCGATGATGATTACATCCGCGTGGTGGTTGGACAGGTGGGTGAGAAAACGCTTGCTGCGCCGATTTCACGCGGCGCGGGCGTTATCACATCATTGGTGCGCGCTGACGGTCTGGTGGTGCTTCCCAGGGGCGTACAGGGCGTGGAAGCGGGTGATCCTGTCAGCGTGCGCTTGGTGCGTCCGCGCGATGAGATTTCACAGACGGTA
This sequence comes from uncultured Anaerolineae bacterium, assembly GCA_903838415.1. Taxonomy (GTDB): domain Bacteria; phylum Chloroflexota; class Anaerolineae; order Anaerolineales; family Villigracilaceae; genus UBA5195. The sequence continues at coordinate 49,854 of CAILYI010000141.1, forward strand.
TTTTGCATCGGTTCCCATGATGTCATCCTGGATTTGCTGGCGCAGTTCCTTTCAGAACAGGATCGCCGCCTGGTTTCGGCCAATGTCGGCTCGCAGGGCGGGCTGGTGGCCTTACGGCGCGGAGAAGCGCACATCGCTGGCTCGCATTTGCTTGATCCCGAAAGTGGTGACTATAACCTGCGTTACATCCGTGAATACCTGCCCGGCGTGCCTGTCAAGGTAATGGGATTCGTTCACAGGGAGCAGGGGCTGATTGTACGGCGCGGCAATCCACGGGGCGTCAAATCCTTGCAGGATCTGGCCGGGGCTGGGATAACTTTCATTAATCGGCAGCGCGGTGCCGGGACAAGAGTCCTGCTCGATTATCATCTGAACTTATTGGGGATTGCCGCCGGGCAAGTCAACGGCTATGATGACGAGGAATATACTCATCTGGGCGTGGCGGCGGCGGTGGCTTCGGGTCGCGCTGATTGTGGGATGGGCATTCCGGCGGCGGCGCAGGCTCTCGAATTGGATTTTGTGCCGCTTTATCAGGAGCGCTACGACCTGATTATTCCGAAAGTTTTTGCTGAAAGCGCTTTATTGTCTCCTTTAATGGGAATTCTTCACTTACCGGCTTTTCAAAATGCAGTGAAGGCGCTTCCGGGGTATGATACTGGTATTATGGGTACGCTGATTGCGGAGGTAAATGATGCTTAGTGCGTTGATTGTGGATGATAACCGTTGGACAGCCGATTCGATCGTCAGTGAATTGCTGGCGCTGGGTATTCAAGCGCGCGCCGCTTATGGCGCGGGCCCTGGGATGGCGATTCTGAGCATCGAAAGCCCGGACATGGTTTTTCTGGACATCAACATGCCCAGCATCAGCGGTTTTGAGATATTGAGCTATGTCAGCCGGGAGCCGCGCCTGGCGAAAGTTCCGGTGTTTGTGATCACATCCGATGATCAGCCGCAGACGCGGCAGCGCGCCATGAAGAGCGGAGCGAGGGATTTTCTACTCAAACCCGTGTCGATTGATGCGCTGGAGGTGGTACTGAAGCGGGCAAAGTTTTTGTAAGCGCGCCAGAAAACGGAACTCCGCGAGCACAATGGCGCGGAGTTCCGTTTTTTAAGATTGAAATGGGATAAAATACATCGCAATCATTTGAAGATTTATTCCGCGCTGATTGGGAGCACAACCCGGGGCGATGTGGAAAGACGATATAATCATTGCTAGGAGAATCACATTATGCCAATTTTATCTGGAAATTCCGCTCCTGACTTTATCCTGTCTGACGAGACCGGGGCAACCCGCAGGCTGTCCGATTACCGCGGGCAGCACGTCGTGCTGTATTTTTATCCCAAAGACGATACTCCCGGTTGCACCACCCAGGCCTGTAATTTTCGTGATGACTATTCTGCATATGTGGAAGCGGGGGTGACCATTCTCGGCGTCAGTCCAGATTCGCCCAAATCACATGCGAAATTCAAGCAGAAATTCCAGCTGCCTTTTCCGCTGCTCGCCGATGAGCAGCACACTGTTTGTGAATCCTATGGCGTTTGGGGGCAAAAGAAATTCATGGGGCGCGAATATATGGGCGTTTTGCGAACCACTTTCTTGATCAGCCCGGATGGCAAGCTCAAAAAAGTCTTTGAAAATGTCAAACCAGCCGGCCATAGTCTCGAAGTTTTGGCTGCTCTGAAGGAATAATCACCCCCAATGGACGATCGGGAACTTCAGCGGGCGCGATGGGCAACCTTTTCAGCGTTGCTCCTGGTGTTTGCTTTTTACTTGTTTAGCGCAGTGCCCTGGAAATTTTGGATTTCAGGGATTGTTGCTTTCCTTACCGCGAGTTTGTTGACCGCCGTCTTGGAATTATGGCTGCGACCTGCTCTGCGTAATGCCTCGAGCGGGCAGAAAGCTGACGATCTCCATGCAAAGCTTACCCAGGCGCATTTACGCACCCAGGCTACCTTAAATTTACAGAACAAGTTGTTGCAAGCCCATTCGGAGAAAGAAATTCTCGAAGCGGTCATGCAAATCGGCACGGAATTTCTGGGTGCGATCGGTGTTTCTTTTGTGCCTTATGATGAATGGGGCCAATCCCTCCCAGCCTTGGTCGTTGGCAAAGCGCCCGAGACTGCCCTGCAAGCCTGGTCGCCGCGACTTATACAGCCGGAAACTCGTCAGGTTTGTAAAAACTGTCAGCTTTTGCACGGCGGCAGCGGTTGTGTCTTGATCCCATCCGAATCGACGCAGCCCGCCTATGTTGAATGTTTTCCGCTCCGCAACGGTGGTCGGGATTTGGGGATGCTCAACTTCTATTTTGAGCGTGATTGCGATCTTGAAGGTACAGCCCGCACATTTTTTGTCGAAATACTGGATGTTGCCGGGCAGGCTTTGGAAAATCTGCGCAGCCGCGACCAGGAAATTGCGGCGCTGCATTACCTGCAGACGATTTCCTCGCCGAAATCGGACTTATCCATTCTGCTGACCAGTTTATTGGAAAATGTCCAGCACGCCATGGATTTGGATTTTGCGCTGATATACCTGCCGGGCGGCATAACCGGGAAGATCAATCCCACCCCGCAGCTTTTCTCCCGCTCAAAAGGCGAGGCCGCCGCTGCCAATTTCACTCCCGACTTGCCCTTCCTGGAAGGCATCTGGAAGAGTGTACTGGCCTCCGGCAACAGCCTTTCCCTGGAAAACGCCACTCTGGATAAACAGGAAAAATGGAAGGTACTCCTGATTGTTCCACTCATCTGGCGGGGCGAGCTACCGGCAGGGATGTTGATCTTGGGCTCCAATTCCGCCCATGCTTTTGCCCAACGCCACCGCGCGTTATTGGAAACATTGGCCGGGCAGGCTGCCTTGCTCATCCAGAACGCCCGGCTGATGGTCCAGGTTGAGTACCAGGCCGTGGTCGACGAACGGACGCGCCTGGCGCGCGAAATCCATGATGGCTTGGCGCAGACCCTGGCTTTTCTGAAAATCCAATCGACACAGATGCAAAACTACCTGGCGCGGGGCGAAACCGAAAAATTGACAAATACGCTCCAGGCCAGTCACCGCACGCTCTCAGATGCCTATGTTGACGCCCGACAGGCCATTGACGATTTGCGCCGCACTCCATCCACCAGCTTGCGTCATTGGATCGGGCAGGTGGCAGCCGATTACGAGCAGGCCACCGGACAACGGGTGAACATTTCCGCTTTCACGCTTTCCACGGAATATCCCGCCAACATCCAGGCGCAGCTCATTCGAATTATTCAGGAAGCACTGAGCAACATTCGCAAACACGCTGATGCGCGGGTCGTGGATATCTTCAGTCGCGAGAATGAGGCTTCTGTCCTGATCGAAATCCGTGACGATGGCTGCGGTTTTGCCCCCGAAAATGTGGACGGCAGTTCACGCTATGGGCTGCGCGGGATGCGAGAACGTGCCGAAAGTATCGGAGCGGATTTCCAAATTACCAGTCACCCCGGTGGTGGCACAATCGTTTCACTCAGCTTGCCTGTGGCAGTCAAGGAGGAATTATGAGTCGAATACGGCTTGTTGTGGTGGATGACCATTCCCTTTTCCGGCGTGGATTGATCAGTTTGCTGGAAGAGATGACGGAATTCCTGGTGGTTGGCGAAGCTTCCAGTGGACAGGAAGCCTTGCCCGTAATTGAAAATTCCCGTCCGGATATTATTCTGCTCGATATCAACATGCCGAACATGGATGGCATCCAAACACTCAGCGCGATACGAAAAACCCGCCCTGAGCAAAAAGTATTGATGCTGACAATTTCTCAAAACGATGATGACCTGATCGGGGCGATTGTTGCGGGTGCCAACGGATATCTGCTCAAGAATACTGAGCCCGAGATTTTGCGCAATACCATTTCGCAAGTTTCGACCGGAAATTCGGTGCTTTCTCCCGAGATTACCGAAAAAGTCCTGCAGGCGGTGCGCCGTTCACAATCTGACCGCAACCGGGGCTTGCTCAGCGAGCGCGAAGTGGAAGTGCTCAAGTGTTTGGCGCGGGGGCAAACCACGGCGCAAATTGCCAACGGCCTGTTTATTTCAGAAAACACCGTCAAAACACATATTCGACACATTTTGGAAAAAATGGAAGTAAATAATCGCGCCGAAGCAGTAGCCAGGGCCGCGCAAATGGATTTGATTTAGTCTTTATCTTGTGCAAACCAAAGCGGGTGATTTCGAAATCACCCGCTTTTTGATTCAAAATCCCCCTAACTTCACGCCGCTGTGGATGACAAATCGGAGATATTTTGGTAAATTTATTTCGTTCCAGCCTGATGAAAAACGTGAGAACCTACCTATGCCTGAACCCGTCAATTTACCCCACCGCGTGCTGATTGTTTCAGCAAATCCCCTTTTCCGCGAAGGCCTGCGCAAGCTGTATACCGAGCGCTGGGGCGGGAAAGCTGCCATCGTGGGGATGCCAACCACCATGACGGAGGCGCTTTCGGGGCTGGAAACGCATCAACCGGATTTGGTCATCGTGGATTTTGATGATAAGACCATTAATCGGGATGAATTTCTTAATCGGTTTGTGACCGGGAAGAAACCAATGCAGGTGATGCTGGTTTCCTTGCAAGAATCTGGACAGGTTGTCGTGTACGACCGGCGCACGTTGACTTCTGCGCAGGCGGAAAATTGGTTGAATGATCCCTGGAGCTAACAAACCGCTTTATTGATAGGAGAGATGCTTATGCAAAATGCCCGCCATTTCGCTATTATCGCTGTGCTGGTTGCGGTTGTAACCGGGCTGACCTATGTTGGACTGAATTCTCTCGGTCTGATGCCGGTCGAAGCCAGCGCACAGTCGATACCGATTGACTGGTTGTTTGACCTGGAGGTCAAGTTGATCTCCTTTTTCTTTGCGCTGATCATGGTTCCATTAACGTACAGCCTGATCGCTTTTCGCCGCAAAGATGGGGACGATGGAGATGGCCAGCACTTTGAAGGAAATACCCGCCTGGAAATCGTCTGGACGGTGATTCCATTAATCCTGGTGATCGTGCTCGGTGTGATCGGCGGCGACAATCTCCGCCAGGTTCGCATCGTCGATCCCCAGGCCGCGGAAATCAAGGTGGTCGCTTTTCAGTGGGGCTGGCGCTTCGAATATCCCCAGGGCTTCAGCTCGAACAAGCTCTACCTGCCTGAAGGCAAACAAGTGGTGCTCAAAATGGAAAGCCAGGATGTCTTGCATTCATTCTGGGTGCCCGAATTCCGCGTTAAGCAGGATATCGTCCCGGGCCGTGTTGAAGATTATCGCATCACGCCCATCAGAATCGGAGAGTACAAGGTCCGCTGCGCCGAGTTGTGCGGTACTTCCCATGCCTACATGGAAGCGCCTGTGATCGTGGTCAGTCAGGCTGATTATGACAAATGGCTCACGGATCAGACCGCTAAAGCACAGCTTGAGGCTGCGGCCAGCGCGGGCAAGCCGGATGCGACTCGTGGTCAAAAACTCTACCAGGAAAGCGGCTGTAAAGCCTGCCACTCTCTGGATGGTGCCAAAGGCGTTGGCCCGACCTGGAAAGGCTTGTTTGGCTCGACAGTTGAACTGGCTGACGGTTCATCCGTGGCCGCCGACGAAGCTTATTTAACTGAATCTGTCAAAGCTCCGGGCGCCAAAACCGTTGAAGGTTTTCCAGCGAACGCCATGCCCAGTTTTTCATATTTAACTGATGGCCAGGTCGCTGACCTGACAGAATTCATCAAGACACTAAAATAGGAGTCACTGAATGAGTAAAAACTCCTCACGCAGCGTAGGAAGTGTTCTGTTATTTGCAGCCGCCGGATTTATCGCAGGATTTCTGGTTGCGGTATTGCTGCACACCCTCACCACCGGGAAATTTGAATCCGCTTATTTGCTGGATTTGCCCTCCTGGCTTTTGGGCACCCTGCTGGCGGTGGTCGGGCTTCTGTACGGCATGCTCGGTTACTGGGGCGTTGTCCGTGGCATATTCTGGCAGGTTGGCGGCACATTGGCGGGCGCATTCTTCGTCACGTTGGTGCGCTGGCTGCTGAATTTCACCGGCGGAAAATACAGCCTGTTCGACTTGAATACCTTCGGTTTCACCGAACCGGCCTGGGTTTTCGGCGCCATTCTGGGCGCAGTTGCTTTCCTGGTGGGCGTTGGCTCGCTCACCGATTGGTACAAATGGGCCAAGGGCGAGGCAACTTCCGAGCACCATGCCGATATCCCCGGCTGGCGCAAGTATTTCGGCGTCTCCCTCGATCACAAAGTGATTGGGATTCAGTACACTTTCACATCCCTGGTTCTGTTGAGCGTCGGCGGCACGTTTGCCCTGGTATTCCGCACAGAACTAGCTAAATCCGGCTTGCAGATCATTTCCTTGCAGCTCTACAACTCGTTGATGAGTCTGCACGGCATGTTGATGATCGTCTCGATCCTGTTGGGGATTGCTGGTGTCATGAACTACCTCGTGCCGATGATGATTGGCGCGCAGGACATGGCATTCCCTCGCCTGAATGCTTTCTCGTTTTGGATCGCCATTCCGGCGGCTTTGTTGCTGCTCTCGAGCCTCGCCCTAGGAGGCTTTGATACCGGCTGGACGGGGTATCCGCCCCTTTCAGCGCGCGCTCCGCTCGGTATGCAGATGTTCTTCGTGGCGGTCTGGTTCGCGGGTTGGTCATCCATTTTAGGGGCACTCAACCTGATCGTGAGTGCCTTGCGGATGCGCGCCAGGGGTATGACCGCTTTTCGAATGCCGATTTTCGTCTGGGCTTCGCTGGCTACCTCCATCATCAGCCTGACGGCCACCCAGTTGATCGGCCTGTCGTTCCAGTTGGTTTTGTTCCAGCGCCTGTTTGGCATGCCCTTCTTTGACGCGGCCAAAGGCGGCAACCCGATCCTTTTCCAGCATCTCTTCTGGTTTTACTCACATCCGGCGGTGTACGTGTTCGTCCTGCCTGGCCTGGGTATCATCAGCGAACTGCTGCCGGTCTTTGTCCGCAAGCCTTTGTTTGGCTACAAATGGGTGGCGATGTCCTCCCTGGGGATTGCGCTGGTGGGTTTTCTGGTTTGGGCGCACCACATGTTTGCCTCCGGCATGAACGAATATCTGCGCGTGCCGTTTATGTACAGCACGCTGCTAGTGGCTGTCCCGACGGGAGTTAAATTCTTCTCGTGGGTCGCCACTCTGTGGGGCGGAAAAATCCGAACGCCAGTACCGATGCTGTTTGTTCTGGGGGGCATCATCGTATTTCTTTTAGGTGGGTTGACTGGGCCGCCAAATGCCACGGTTTCAACCGATCTGCACCTGACGGATACCTATTTCATCGTCGGTCACTTCCATGACACCATGTTTGGTGGTTACATCTTCCCGTTCTTTGCTGCGCTCTATTATTGGTTCCCCAAAGCGACCGGCAAGCGATTGGATGAGAAATTGGGCAAGCTGCATTTCTGGTTGATGACGCCTTCGTTCTTGATCGTGACCCTGTTCATGATGCGCATCGGTTTGTTGGGCATGCGCCGTCGTATCGCGGATTACGATCCCGCCCTGGGCTTTGATCCGTGGAATTTGGCCATCACGATTGCCGCTTTTGGGATCGCTGCCGCTGTGGTTATTTTCTTCATCAATATCATCAAAACACTGAGATCCAGCAAGATGGAAACAGGCAATGTTTGGAATTCACGTTCGCCTGAATGGCAGGTTCCTTCGCCGATGCCCGCTCATAATTATGACCACGAATTCGAAGTTGTAGGCGAACCGTATGATTACGGCTTGCCCGGCTCCGTCTACGTCAACATGCACCCGGAGGAATAGACGTGACACACGAAAATCATGCTGGTTTACTCCGTCAGGGCTTGGTGGTGTTCATTTTCCTGGCGTTTCTGACCCTGGTTGAGTTTTTTATCGCCATCACCAACCAGTCACTGCTCCTGCTGCTGATTGTCGCCCTCATCAAAGGCGGACTGGTGATGTACTATTACATGCACGTATACAAGCTGAGCGAGGAAGGCGATCAGAATCAGCACAGCGATGACTGGAAATTGCGCACCAATCGCCTCGGTTTGTGGCTGTTCATTCTCTCAGACGCCTTTGTTTTCGGCGGTTTGCTGGTGACTCGCTTCAATCTGCTTGGCCTGACGCGCCCGGACTTGAATCAATATCTCGGTCTGGCAGTTACCGCCGTTCTGTTGATCTCCAGCTTTTTCATGAATCGCGCTGAAACGCAAATGGGTCAGGGCAATCAGAAAGGCTTCCTGATCAGCACGGCTGTCACCATGCTGCTCGGCATCGGCTTTTTAGCGGGCGTGATGGGCGTGGAATGGCAGGAAGCGCCCTTCTCGGTCGGGGATAGCGCTTACAGCGCGGTATTCTTCATCATGACCGGCATGCACGCCTTCCACGTTTTGACCGGCGTCATCTTTCTGGGAATCATCTTCAACAATGGCCGTCGCGGATTGTACAGCGCCGAGAAACATTGGGCCGTGGAAGCTGCGACGGTGTACTGGCACTTCATCGACCTCGTCTGGATTTTGTTCTACCCGGCGTTGTATTTGATCGGCCGTTTGGCGTAATTCTCAAAAGGGATGGCCTCCGGTGGGGGCCATCCCTTTTTCAAAGAGTGAGGCACAGGTATGACTCGTTTGTTCATCCAGCGTTTCCTGATTTTGATTGCGTTGGGCATTGCGATTGCCATCGTGATCAATGAATTCACTTTCATCTTCATGAAGAGTGATTCCGGGCGTGGGCCTGAGCGTTTCGAACTGGTTATCCCTGCCGGAACCTCCGACAGGATCGCCAAAGGCGAACCGAATCCAGCCATCCCGGCTAATATGGTCTTTGTGGCCGGGGATACGCTGGTCGTCAAAAACCTGGATTTCGTTGACCATCGCCTTGGGCCGCTATTCATTCCCGTTGGCACTTCGGCCAGCCTGACCTTGAGCGATGCCAATAATTATGCTTATACATGCTCGTTTCAGCCTTCACAGGTCTTCGGCCTGGATGTGCAGGAGCCGGTCACCTCGGCCACCCGCCTGTATGGAATTCTCTTTGCCGGGATTCCGCTTGGAATGATGTTTGCGATTTACAGCCTGGTCATCTGGCCGATTAAACGCGCTGAAGCGGTGGCGAAATGACCATTTTCCGCGCCATGTTTAGCCGCAAATGGATTTTGGCTACCCTGTTGGTTCTGGCCGGGACGGCTTTTTGTGCCCGCATGGGCATCTGGCAGCTTGATCGCCTGGCCCAGCGCCGCGCTTTCAACGAACACTATCTCGAAGCGAGCATGTCCTCGCCGCTGATGCTGACTGCAGCCCCGCAGGATGATTTGAGCACGATGGAATACCGCCTGATTACCGTCACCGGGCAGTATGACCCGGCCCATCAGGTGGTACTGCGCAACCAGTTTCACGATAATCAGCCCGGTTACTTTTTGCTCACACCGCTGCTGCTCTCGGATGGAACGGGGATTTTCGTCGAGCGCGGCTGGATTCCTGCAGAGGGCAACACCAACCCGTCAGAGTGGCACCAATATGATCAGCCTGGTGATGTTACAGTCAGCGGAACGATCCGCCTGGGAGCTTCGCAACCAGAGCTGGGGGGCGTCCCTGATCCGGAACTAGCTGCCGGGCAGACCGGCCTCGATTTCTGGAATATCGTCAACCTGGCGAGAATCTCCCGTCAAGTTCCCTACAAACTTTTACCGGTCTTTGTTCAGCCTGAGCCTGATGCCACGCTGACGGCGCCGCCTTATCCGTATCAGCCGGTGATCGAAATTACCGAAGGCCCGCATTTTGGGTACGCACTGCAATGGTTTACGTTTGCGTCGATGCTGTTTTTGGGCTACCCATTTTTTCTGCGCAAACAACTGACCACGCGCGCTTCTGCCGCGGATTCAGAGGAGTAAGCATGAAATTCTCCCTTTCAACTTCTTTCGCCAAATTGGCTTTATTCACCTTGTTGGCGGTCTTTTTGCTGGCGCTGGGTGGCCGCCTCGTCACTTTGAATGGCGGCTATGCGGCTTGCGCCTCCTGGCCGTTTTGCCTCCCGGTCGGAGCCTCTGGTTGGGCGCAGTTATTTCATCGTGTTTCGGCTGGCCTGAGCGCGATCCTGGTGCTGACTTTACTGTTTCAAGCCTGGCGCACACAGCGTGATCATCGCCTGCTCTTGCCGCTTACCACCGTCACCGTGGCATTATTCTTCGCCGAAGCCTTCGTCGGCGGCATTCAGGTGACGCGCGGCTTTCCTGTCGATTTGATGGTGATGCACGCCCTGACGGCTTTCGCGCTGTGGGCCGCATTGGTCGGGCTGGTGCTGGCGGCGGGCATTTATGCCAAAGATAGCGTGGAATTTCCTCCGCTGAACGTGCGCGAACGCCTGCAGGATTTTCTCATCCTGACCAAGCCGATCATTGTCCTGCTTTTGCTGGTCACGACCTTTGCCGGGATGGTGACAGGCGTTCGGGCCTGGCCTTCGCTCTCGCTGGCCTTCTGGACGATGCTGGGGGGCGCGTTCGCGGCGGGCGGCTCTGGTGCGATTAACCAGTATATCGACCGCGACCTCGACAAAAACATGCAGCGCACCGCCAAGCGTCCAATGGCCGCCGGACGAATGACCCCGGCTGAAGGCTTGTCCTTTGGGCTGGCGCTCTGTATTGCCAGCTTCTACATCATGGCCGGGTTTGTCAACCTGCTGGCGGCTTTTCTCTCTTTGGCCGGAATCATCTATTACGTTTTCCTGTACAGCGTCTGGCTCAAAAAGCTGACTGTGCAGAATATCGTAATCGGCGGCGGCGCCGGGGCCATCCCTCCGCTGGTTGGCTGGGCTGCGGCGACGGGTCGTCTCGATATTCCTGCGCTGATTCTGTTCATGGTGGTTTTTATGTGGACTCCGCCGCATTTTTGGGCGCTGGCGATTGTCCGGCGCAAGGATTATGAGCGCGCCGGTGTGCCCATGCTGCCGGTTATCCGTGGCGAGGCTGAAACCCGCAAACAGGTCCTGATTTATACGATTGAACTGGTTGCTGTCACTTTCCTCATGCCGATCTTGAAATACACCGGCATGTTCTACCTTGTTTCTGCAACAGTGTTGGGCGGCCTGCTTTTGTACTTTGCCTGGCGAGTATTTACAACCGAAGGCAACAAAACGGCCTGGATGATGTATCGCTATTCCAGCATGTACCTGATGTTTCTATTCTTTGCGCTGATGATTGATGCGCTGATCTGATCAATTGACCGGTTTTCAGACGCCAGGAGTGATCTTTATCCTGGCGTCTTTTTATGCCCCGGACGAGGTAGCAAGCACATATTCCGAGGTAGCAGGCACATTTGACGCGGTAGGAAAGACTCATTACGCCGATAACTCCTTGACTTTCTCCACTGAACTTTCCGCGTCAATCCGCGGCAAAATAGGTTTTCACTAAACCCTAAATACCGCCTGCCCCTTAGAGCCTGCGGCATTGTCTCATGTTACAATCGCCAAAATTCGGAATAGACCGGGAGAGATTTCATGAAATCGATACGCCGAACTGAATTGGCTAATTTGATTATTTTCCTCGCCGTGATTCTGGGCGCCTTTATCCGCTTTGCGCCCACTTCAATCGCCGGGTTTGCCATCAATGACGGCGGCATGTTTGCGGTCATGGTCGATGACCTGAAAGCCAGCGGTTACTCCCTGCCGGTTTTTACCAGCTACAACGCGTTGAACATCCCTTATGCTTATCCACCCCTCGGGTTTTATTTTGGCCGAATCTCGGCTGATCTGACCGGGCTGGCCTCGGTCGAAATACTGCGCTGGCTCCCGGCGCTTTTTGCTTCGCTCTCCATCCCCGCTTTTGCCTTGTTAGCCTCACGGCTGACGAAAACCCGCTTCCACGCCGCCACCGCCACGCTGATATTTGCCCTGATGCCGCGCGCCATGTCCTGGTTTGTGATGGGCGGCGGTCTCACGCGCAGCCCCGGACAGTTTTTTATGCTGCTCACCCTGGCGAGCGTCGTCCGGCTTTACCAAGAAAATCGTCGCCGCGACATATTTTGGGCAGGGCTGTTTGGCGCGCTGGCGGTTCTCAGCCATCCCGAAGCGGCGGTGCATACCGCCGTTTCCAGTCTCTTTTTGTGGCTGATGTTGGCTCGTTCGCGCAAGACCTTCTGGAACTCCGTACAGGTCGCTGCGCTGGTGATTTTGCTGACTGCGCCCTGGTGGGCCACCGTCATTTCGCGGCATGGGCTGGCGCCGCTCCTTTCCGCTGCGCAGACCGGGCAAAAACTACTGGCGATATTCCACCTGGTGTTTTTCTCCTTCACCGAAGAGATTTACGCCACCCCGATCGCCAGCCTGGGCCTGATCGGCCTGGGCCTGTTCATTGCGCGGCGCGACTACTTGCTCTCACTCTGGCTGATTATTCCCTTCTTCGTGGAGGGGCGCAGCGCTGCCGGTCCGGCGGCCATTCCATTGGCAATGTTGGCCGCCTCCGGTTTTGTGGATGTTGTTTTGCCCGCCTTGCGGAACGCAAGTTCAGCCGCGAAAACCGAAGTCTCGGTCGAGCAGGTTACGCCGGTCGAGCGCGGCGCACTGATCTATTTCTTCATGTACCTGTTGTTTTCCGCATATCTTTTCAGCTGGCAGATTTCGAACGCCACCCTGTATGCCCCAGATCGTGAAGCCATGCAATGGGTGCGCCAGAACACACCTGCCGACGCCCGCTTTCTGGTGCTGACCGGTTCCCGTTCAGTCTCGTGCGATTCTGTCCCGGAATGGTTTCCGGCGCTGGCGCAGCGCAAAAGCATCTTCACCGTGCAGGGAACGGAATGGACCTTGGGAAAAGACTTCGGGGATTTCGTTCAAGAAGCCGCCAAGGTGCAGGCTTGTGTCAGCGATGGCCTGGAATGTGTCAATTCTTCGACCCAAACGCAGCATTATGATTATGTCTACATCTCCAAAAACCTGCGAGTTGAAAACTGTGAACCGCTGACGGCTCCGCAAACCTTCCCGTTTTTGCTGGAAGCATTGCGCAGCCACCCGGGCCTGCAAATGGTCCATGAAACGGAAGGCGCTGTGATTTTCCGGGGGCAGTAAAAATGGATCGTCAATCTCCGCTCCCTGGCGTGGAAAAAAGAAAAGGTCAGCGCGCGCTTCCCTTTCAAAACCTGACATCCGACGGCTGGCAAAACCTGGCTTTGGTGGCTGTCCTGGCCTTCTACATCCTTTTGGTTGGCTTTGATCTTGCCTCCCACAATTTGTGCGGAAATCTTGCGGTTGATTATTGCGCCTACTGGAGCGCGGGGAAATTTATCGAACAGCATGGTTATGCCGATCTTTACGATTTGAGCCTGCTTACGCCATTCCAAAAAGCGATCTACCCTCATGGAAATACTGCCTCCGGTACTTTTGAAGTGGAGCCGCTTCCCTATTTGCCCGTTTTCGTGATCCCTTTTCGCTTTCTATCGATTTTGAACCTAGAAAGCAGCTTTTTGGTTTGGACTTTACTGAATCTGGTTGGCTTTATTGTTTATTTGCGTTTCTTTACGAAGGAAGTAAGCGGGCGTTCTTTGCCTGTCCGGCTGATTTTATTGGTGATGCTTTCCTCGCCCGTCTTTTTGAACTTGTTCAAGGGCCAGGTCAATATCTGGTTGGGAATTTGCGCTGGCGAATTTATGCGCGCGATGATATCGGGCAAGCCTTATAAAGCCGGATTCTGGTTAGGAGGCTGGTTGCTTAAGCCCCAATTCTTGGTGTTGATCCTACCTGTTTTGCTTTTGCAGCGCTCAATCAAAGTTTTGGCCGGTTTTACTTTCTTGGCGACCACTGTGTTGGGGGTTTCTTATGGCATGATTGGCACGAAAGGCTTCGCCAGTCTTTTTACCCTGATGCTTGGGTTTGCTCAAGGTGAAGCCGCTAATAACAATCCAGAAATTATGATGAATTGGCGCATGCTTGGCTGGCACCTTTCCGCTAATGTTTCCCCGTTTGTTGGTTGGATGGTGATAGGGCTTGGTTCATTTTTGACAATTCTGGCGGTTCTGATCATGTTTATCAAGCCAATTCCTCCGAAATCCGATCAATTTGTGTTGGCGTTATTTGGATTATTTGCCGCAACTGGCCTGAGCGCGTGGCATGCGCACTTATCGGTATCCATGATTCTGATTCCACCCATGGTTTTTCTCGTGATGCGTGGTGATCTGTTGAAAAAGCTGCTGTCTTTTTGGACACTGATGCCTGCAATGATGATGATTCTTGTTTATATCCTGGCAGCGCTCATACAGGTAGATGTTATTCCAGCTGGATTTACACAACTTCTCAATTTCCTATTGGGTTTGCCCGGATTGGTACTAAATCTTCTCTTCCTGGTTTGGGCTGTGCGCAGAGTAGCTCAAGCGCAAGTCACGCAAGCATCTGTTTGAAAGTGTCGCAGATCACTACCGGCGATAAATCACAGCCGTTTGATCGCGATAAACTTCCTGCCAGCCCGCCTTGTGCAACGCTTCCACCAGCGGCCAGCCTGGCGGGATGATGGCCCAGCGCACGTCATTTGATGCCAGGATCTCCTGCCAATTCTGCTTCAGCGTAATGACCTGCTCATATTTGCGCGTGAAATTTTCCCCGTACACATCGGTCTGGCTGTCGATGAAGACCCTTTTCTCGGGCCACAGATTGAAAATCAGGTAGCCGCCCCAATCAAAGTGGTTGAACATGTTTCCCCGCTGCGGATTCGCTTTCAGCCAGTTGACCGCTTCTACCGGATAAAAAGCCGGATCGAAGCGGTTTTGCTTTCCCTGCGGCCCGAAAGCCAGCGATATGCTAAATAACAGGAGTATGACCACCGGCCAGATGACGCCCTTTAATTGGGATTCGATCGTTTCAAAGAGCGTTTCAATCCGTTTAAGCGGCGGGAAATTGATCCCACCCTTGAGCGTTGACGCCAAAACGAACGGAGCCACCACCCCGTAAAGGTGCACATTGCGCGCCGACATCAGGCTCATCGCGCTGAATCCGACCAGCAGAAAGGCTTGTCCGGTGGCGCTGCGTTCTTTCTGAATTGCCAGCAGAAAAATCGAAAACACCAACAGCGCCAGCAAAACCAGGAATTTCGGCTGTAGAAAATCGGGCGGATTGGTTTCGTTAGTATGCGCGATCAGGTAGCTGTTCTTGACGTAGCCGAGAATCGTCGTCCAAATGCGAATACCCACCGGGTTGACGAGTGAGACCAAAAAAGAAAGGCCGGTCGCCAGCCCCAAGCGAATTCCCTGTTGGGTGGGAATTTCCGTTTTCTCGATGAAAAAATCCCAGCCCCAGCCTGCCAGGTATGCGCCCAGAACAAGAAATCCGGCGATGAATTCGCCGTGCATGTTGACCCAGATCAGCATCAGCGCAGGGAAAAGCCAGAGCGCAATCTTTTCTCCCTTGCGGAGCCGTTCCGTCAGAACGAGCCAGATTGCCAGAAAAAGCATGCTGAACAGGTGCGGGCGAACGATCCAATGCAGGGAGGAGACTGCGGCTCCGAAAACGGTCAAAAAGAATACGGGGAGTCTGATTCCGGTCTGGGTGACACCATAAGCGTAGACTAACGTAAATGTGGCGGCGAGTATTGTCGCTGCCAAGATGACGATTCCGTTTATTCCAAAAAGAGTATAAAGGCTGTAAAAAATCAGCCCCGCCAGCCATTCATGTGGAGCGAACGGTGTTCCGCTGTTGGTGTGAGAAAAGACATCCATGGTGGGGGGCAGGCCATTTTGCAGGACATAATGCCCCATCGCCAGGTGGCGCGGCAGGTCGCCATCCATGTTGAGCATGCGCGGACCGAGCAGAATTGCCGCAGAAAAAATACCGATGAATAGGATGTCTTGCAAGCGGGGCAGGAGATATTTTTTCATGCCGATAATTTACCATTAAATGCATCAGGGCGAGAAATTGATCTCGCCCTGATTGGATTTTTGCTTATTCGCCCAGGTAATCGCGCAGTTTTCTGCGGATGGACGGGTGCCGCAGGCGGCTGAGCGCCTGAGCTTCAATCTGGCGAACGCGTTCGCGGGTGACGCCCATTTTGCGGCCAACTTCCTCGAGCGTGTAAGCCTGTCCATCGAGCAGTCCATAGCGCAACTGCAGGATGCGCACTTCGCGCGGCGGCAGGCTGTTGAGCACTTCGCTGAGATGTTCCCGCAGCAGGTTGTAGGTGGCGGTTTCGTCCGGCGGGGCAGCTTCGTCGTCTTCGATGAAATCGCCCAGAACTGAATCTTCTTCATCGTCTGTCGGCGTTTCCAGCGAAAGCGGGCGGCGCGCCACCTGGATCATGTTCTCGACCTTTTTGGGCGGCACTTCCAGCGCGTTGGCCAGTTCTTCCACCGATGGCTCGCGGCCCAGGCGTTGCGTCAGTTGGTGTTGGACGCGCAGCAGCTTGTTGATCTGGTCGCCCATGTGCACCGGAACGCGGATGGTGCGGCCCTGGTCGGCAATGGCGCGCGTGACAGCCTGGCGAATCCACCAAGTGGCATATGTGGAAAACTTGTGTCCGCGCCGGTAGTCAAATTTCTTAGTGGCACGGATCAGGCCAATATTGCCTTCCTGAATTAAATCCAGGAACGGAACGCCGCGCCCCATGTATTTCTTGGCAACTGAAATCACGAGGCGCGAGTTGGCCGTGATCAGATGTTCACGGGCAGCCCAGCCGTCTTCGATCAGTGTGCGCAACTCCATGCGGCGGCGCTGACTGGCGTTGCCTTTGGCCAACTCTTCGCGGGCGATGCGTCCGCGTTCGATGCGCTGGGCCAGTTCAACTTCTTCTTCCGCTGTCAACAGGGGAACGCGGCTGACCTCTTTTAGGTAAAGGCCAATCGTGTCGTCCGTGTCGATGTTGGCCAGGTAATCATCAATATCGATGGCCGGTTCAGGTTCCGCCGGTTCTTCCGATATGGCCAGTTCATCTTCACTCGGTTCTGTGGTGGTGACATCTTCAACAAAAGGAATGCCTGCGCTCAGCAAAGCTGCAAAAGCTTCTTCAAGTTGTTCTACATCCTGTTCAGCCTCAGGGAAAAAATGCAGAATGTCATCAAGCGTTACATACGATTTTTGACGGCCGAGTTCAATCAGCCGAGCAATCGGGGAGTACTCTTCTTCTTCTTCCACAATCAATAGTGGTTCATCCATACGTCGTTTTTCCTGTCATCCATGAGATCAAAAACAGAATACTCTTTTTCAAGGATTAATTCAATAGCTGAATTAAATTACTTTGATATTAATATTGTTTTACATCCTTGCAACGAGATTTGATAACCCCGCCAGGACATTTTCGTGACGGTTGTTGCTAATTAACCCGGTATCGGGGTGCTGGTTTGCAGAAATGGCGGATTGCTGAGAAGCGCTGTCAGCGCATCAATGGAGTTTTTATTCGCCACAACCACGCCGCCATCTGGTGTTTGAACGTAATAGCCGCTTCCGGTAACGGTTTCTTTGCCCACTTTGAAAGTGAACGGTGTTCCATCTCCAAGCGTGAAGGAGATGGTAAAAGACGGATTATTCAACCCGGAGCCAGCCGTATCTGGGATTTCTGCCAGCTTTGTGATCAGTCGAATGGAAACCGCCTGGCTCGCGGCAGCTTCAGCTTGATCTGGATTCGCCAGGCCTTTGTTTCCGGCGGTGACGTTCCATTGACCGTTGACTTTGTCCAGGCTGACGGATTTTCCCTCCGCGCTTTGAACGGAAATCCGGCTAACGGGGCCTTTTTCCACATTGACGAGACTGTCCAGCGGGGCGGATGCGACGGTTGTACTGGTGGCAAGTGCCCGCTTGATGGGATTGCCGGGCTGTTGCATGTACCAGACCAATCCGCCCAGCAAAAGAAACAATATCAGCAAAATAACGGTGGAACGACGCATGAACTTAGCCTCTTTTGCGACGCGAAACCCAGGCAGTGACGCCTCCCGCGACAACTAACAATGGAATCAGGCACAGAGAAGCCAGAACCATGCCAATCACTCCCAGAGTTCCCGGCGGATTGTAGGTGCGGGTGGTATTGTTTTTCGGGGTCAGGCTGATCAGTTTTTCCTGCTGGGTTGACCAGTCGATAGTGTTAATCAGGATATCGCCATTTCCGCGTTGATAGAGAGCGTTGGCGGCGAATTCAGAGTCGCCAAAAACGACCAATCGGCTCTTGGTGATGGGATTTTCCGCGGCGGCTGCCAAAACCAGGGGACCAGCCAGATCTTTGGTTGGGTCGAAAGATTGCAGGTTGCTCTCAATCGAGGCAACATCGGTTTCTCCCCAGGCTTCCTGGTAAGTTTGCGCCAGCGGAGTCAGGGTGACGCCCTGGGGAGCGGTACCAATCAGCAGGGATTGCGTGGTGAAAAATCTCGAATTAACGCCGTGCAGTTTTTGCGTAATCGGGTGCTGGGCGAAATTCAACGGATCGGCGTAAACCAGCAAAGGCGGGTTGGCGTTTGGATCAAACAAAATGTCATTTTGGAATGAAATGCCCCAGCTGGCAAGCAGGGCAGCCAAAGGATCGGGGGTATCCCCGAATTTGGTAAGCGCCTCGGGATCTTCCATCACAATTAATGCCCCGCCGTTATCGAGATACTCTTGCAGCAGCTGGACTTCGTCAGCCGTGAGCGGGGTTTTGGGGCCGGCAACCACGATGGTTTTGGCATCTTCCGGGATTTTCCCTGCGTTGCCAACATTCAGCGGTTTGACGGTGTAATTCTTGCTTTCGAGCGAACGCTTGACCATTGAGTAAGATGTGTCGTCGGTTTGCTCGATATCCGCTTCTCCGTGACCGGTCACGAAATAGACAGTGGTTTTTTCGGGATTCATCAAGCGCACAATCGCGGAGTCAAATCCTTCTTCATCGGCGAGCGTGACGGGTTGTTTATGGCCCGCCATCTGGAATACCACCGTGCCGTCACGGTCCACACCATCTTGCTGGGCAGCTACCGGATTGGCAATCGGGTCGATGAATACGTAGACAAATTTTTCGGCGCCGTGTTGCTTGAAGCTTTCGAGAAGTTTGCGGGCTGAGGCGGAATCAGTCTGGGGCGAGAAATACGCCACAACCGTAACCTGTTCCGGCAACGCCTGGAGCAGGCTGATGGTTTCGGGCGCCAGGGTGTTTTTCTGATTTTCGGTCAGATCCCAGCTTTTGGGGTTTTGATAGGCCAGTAAGTTGATGAAAAACAAAATACCCAGGAAAGCCAGCAGCATGACGATGGCATTGCTGCCATATTGCACCTGCCGTCCCATCAGGAATTTGCGGGTTCCTTCCGGATCGAGAAACGCAGTGAGAGCCAGTCCCAGCACAAAAACGCTCAGGCTGCCCCATATGCCACGTTCCAGCACGAGTGGGTCTGGCGGTTGAAAAATACCGGCAGAAGCCAGGCTGCGAACCAGTAAGAAGCCAACGAATGCCAAAATGGCTAACAGCGACAGGCCGAGTCCCAACATGGCATAACGGCGCGGATTCGTTTTCATTAGCGCCACCTCCGAATTTCAACGGCTGTGGAGCCGATAAACAGCCCCAGGCCGGTCAGACTCAGGAAATACACCACGCTTGAGAGCTTGATGATGCCTTCGTTGAAATTATTGTAAAGCTGCGAACTCATATCCAGATAACCGAACACTTCTCCGCCGGTTGGCAGGATGCTGGCTGGAGCGCCGATCAGCCACCACAGGATGACGAACAGCACTAGCGTGGTGAAAAATGCCGCAATCTGGTTGCTGTACAACGCGGAAATCCCCACGCCCAGCCCCAGCAGAGCCGCAGCAGCGAGAATAACACCCAGGTAACCGGCAATCATCTGCATCTGGTCAATGCCGGGCATCACCATTTGATTGAGCATCGCTGGAAAAACGAGCGAAACCCCAATCAGCACCAGCATGAACAGAAAAGCTCCCAGCCACTTCCCAATAACCAGCTCGAAATCGCGCAAAGGAGCCGTCAGCAGCAGCTCCATGGTTCCCATGCGCACTTCGTCGGCCAGCAGGCGCATGGTCAAAGCCGGGGTAGCCAGCATCAGCATAAAAGCCATCGGGCCGGTAATCATGCGCGTATCGGGCGCTTCGGCGAATCCATACGGGTTGTTGGAAAGCGCCAGGATGTTGAGCACAAAAACCACACCAATGATGCTCAGGAACAGAAACGCCACAGCGTACGCCACCGGGCTGGAAAAATATGTATTGAATTCGCGCTTGGCAATCGTCCAGATATTGCGCATGGTGTTACTCCGCTTCCGCAGGAACATCTTCGCGGGTCAATTCCAGGAAGATTTCCTCGAGACTTAAATTGATCGGGCGCATTTCCAGCAAATCATAATTGGATTCAATGGTCAGGCGGGCAATTTCAGGACGCAAATCCTTGCCCGGTGCGAACTGAAATTCCAGCAAGCCTTCGCTTTGGAGTTTGACTTCCTGGATGCCTTTAATCTGGCTGATTTTGCTCACCAGCTCGTCAGCTTCGCCGCGCACCCTGAGTTGGACTTTTTGCGAACCCGTCAGCCTGGATTGCAGATTTTCGGGGGTGTCCTCCACGACGATTTTGCCCTTGTTAATGATGAGTATGCGGTTGCAGAGTTGCTGGGCCTCCGACAAAATGTGCGTGGAAAGTAAAACTGTCCGTTCCCGGCCAATTTCCCGGATGAGATTACGCACTTCAATGATTTGAGCCGGATCCAGGCCGATGGTTGGTTCGTCAAGAATCAGGACTTCGGGTTTGTGTATCAAAGCCTGAGCCAGCCCAATGCGCTGACGCATCCCTTTGGACAGGTTTCCGATATACCCTTCGGCGCGGTCCAGCAAACCGACCATTTCCAGTGTTTCAGTGACGGCTTCGTCGGCGCTGGGCAGGTGGCGCAAGTCCGCCATAAACTTGAGATAATCGAAGGCGGTCATATCGGTATAGAGCGGCACCGTTTCAGGCAGATAGCCAACACGCTTGCGCACTTCGATCGATTCTTTGACAATATCAAACCCGGCGATGGTGGCAGATCCACTGGTAGGTGGCATGTAGCCTGTCAGCATACGCATGGTGGTAGTTTTTCCAGCGCCGTTGGGGCCCAGAAATCCCAGTACTTCCCCTTGACGGGCTTCGAAACTCAATCCGTCAACAGCCTGGCGTTCTCCGAAAGCTTTGGATAATTCGGTTACTCGGATCATTCAATCTCCTGTATTTATGGAAATTGGCGAAACAAAAGGCACAGCAGCCGACAGGCAGCGGTGCCAGGAAAAAGGCAAAGGTGAACCGGATATTACTATACAACAATTTCAAATGAAAAGTCAAGCATAATAAATAATGGGATTCAGCAACAAGTCCGATAATGAAGAGAAAAGGGGGTGGACAGAAGGAAGCAGACAGAAAAGGTGGGTTGGACGAGAAAAATTGGTCAAAAAGATGGGAAAGGAAGCCTGCGTAGCGCAACAAGTGGCAGAGTGAGA
>CAILYI010000142.1 GCA_903838415.1 uncultured Anaerolineae bacterium
TGGATAAAAAGTTAAACGGCATGGCCGGGAAATGGCTGGATCGGATGTTTGGATCGCGGTATGAGATGGATGGAAACCTCCTGAAATTTCAACGGTTTAGGATGGATCACTGACTGCCATCAAAATGCAGCGCATCCAGGTAAGTCCCGTAACCGGAGGCGCTTTCCCAACTCTGGGCGCTCTCCACGGCCGTACCTTCGCCCCATTCGTTGAAAGTCGTGACAAGTTGAAAATTGGCCTTTGAAGCAATCATGGCCTTGATGTCAGCATTCCAACGCTGCGGGTCACGCGCCAGCCGCGGATTGGTCTCTCCAGCCTTCCAAAAGCCGGGGCTGATGGAAAAGCTGGCAGTTCCCACACCCTTTTGCGAGACGGCCGGGGCATATTGGTGCCAGGATTCAGGCTGGCTGGGGCAAGACTGGTAGCCGGGAAAGACTTTCAGTACCAGGGCCGCCCCAACCGTATTGGCATCCTTCCAACGCTGCGACATTTCGCAGCCATCCCGCGCATCCGCATAAACAAAAACCACAAAGCGCCCATTGAGATTCAGGTAAGCCGGAGAACTGGCGTAATGATCGCGGATATATTCCAGGTCGGAGCGGATGGCCTCTACTGTTGGATTGCCGCTGCCTTCGCTTTCAACATACAGCGACCAGTGAAAACCGGTTTGCTCCGCTTCCTTTATCAGCGCCGGAATACGTTTATCGGTATGGTGGCCCTGTCCCCACCAGGAGGCAATCCCCAGCTGGATGTGTCCATACTGCATGGCCGCAATCTGCGTCTGGATGACGGCGGCCTGATCCTGGTCATAAAAACCCAGGCTGGGCTGATACTGGCTGAAAGGGTTCAGCCCGCCCTGCTTCCAGGCCTGCGGAAACCAGGGATAATAAAACGCAGCCCGGATCGGGAAAGCCAGTTCTGACGACATACCGGGAATCGCAGTGGCGGAAGCTGTTGCTGAAGGAGGCGTGCTGGTTTCGCTTGGGGACGGCGCTGGTTGTTCGCCCCAGGGAGAGCTAATGGGCTGAGTTTCAGGCAGTTGAGTATTCTCCAAATCAGGCAGATGCCAGGCCGTCAGAATGGTCTTCAGCAAGCTGTAATGGGAGTAGGCTGTGCCATCCTGATAGGCCGCTTTGGCCAGGGGCGAAACCAAAACGGTCGCCACCTGCCCGCCAGCCTTGCTGCCCATTCCACAGCAGGAACCGGTACTTTTCTCGCCGCCTTCATCAAAGGTGACGATAATCAGGCTGTTCTTTCCCACAGCGGGCGCAGACTGCAAGCGGGTCAGCATACCCTTTAACCAGTTATCGGCGGTCGCCGCGGGGCAATCATGGCCCGAATTACACATATTGGGCATGATGAAAGCGAAGTTGGGCAATTGATTGGCCGCCAAATCGGTTTCGAGGCTGCTCAAAGGTTGGATGCTGCGCTGGCAGCGTTCCGCGTTTAAGCGGATTGAGTTGAAGTAGATGAAAGGGTCATGCTTCTGAACATACGGCTTGGCGTTCCCGACAAAGCAGGGCGAGGGCATATCCTGTTGGTAAGTTTTCCAGGTGCGGCCACTGGCTTCGATCAAGTCCGCCAAATTGGGCTGATCCACAAAACAATCGGTGCAATCCTTGCTGATGCCCTGGGTGCTGCCGCTGACCAGTGCGATGTAGTTGGGCAGGCTGGGATGGCGGACGGCAAAATAATTCGATAAAAGCACGTTTTTGTCAGCCAGCGCCTTCAAATATGGCATGGACTGACCATCCAGCGCTTCCCGGTAATCCCGATTTTCCAGCACGATCAGGATGATATGCTCAAAATTGGGAACCTGCGGCAGCGGCTGACTGGTCTGCGTGGCGGGCTGGGAGGTGACGGTTGCAGTGGCGGGTTGCGAGGTGGCTGTCGCTGGGACAGGCGTGTGGGATGGGGTGGGACTCGCGTCGATTGGCCCATCCAGCGTGGGGGCCGGAACGGTCCCAACCGTGGCGCTGATAGTCGGGGCTGGAGCGGTTCCGGTAGCAGGAAGAGGCGCGCAGCTTGAAATAATCAGGCAGAGTAATAAGAATGTCAGTCCGAGCGCTTCAGCCAGGCTGTCCTGGGGCTTTTTCATGGAGAGTTTTCCCGGTGGGCGAATTTATTGCAAGTCCAAAATCAACTGGGGAGCATTAGCGCCCGTTTCACGCGATGCAAGGCTGAGCGCCGTCGCGCTATCCGTGGAAATGCCGAAATTGAAGCTGCCTTCACCCGTGATATAGGGAGTCACATCCAGGCTGACCCAGGTGCTGGTGGTAATTGCCGGGGAGGTAGCCAGCAGGCTGCCCAGGGCGGGAGCGTTGTTATAGTTGGTCGCCGCCTCACTCCAGGTGTTATCTGCCACCGCCAGCGCTTTTATGCCCTGACTGAGGTTGCTATTGGGAAAAATCAACAAGCGCGCCCGGCTGATGGTTTTGCCCCCCAGACCTGTCACGGTAAAGCGCAGATAGGAGTGTATATCCGGCGAGGCATCCACGCGCAAGGTGGTGGCGCTGCCGCTCACCGCCGTCGGACTGCCAGCATTGACATAAGTATCCGCCACCGATAAGAAGGTCAGGCTGGTGAGCGTGGCAGGCGGCGTAGTCACCTGCGCCGGGGCGGAAGCCGCTGAATGGTTGCCAGCCTGGTCAAAGGCCTCGACTGTATACGAGTAGCTGGTTGCTGGCAACGCGGTGGTATCGCTATAGCTGAGCGTTGTACCCGAAACCGTGGCGAGAGAAACTCCATTGCGAATAACGGTATAGCCAGCCACCCCAACATTATCGCTGGAAGCCGCCCAGGCCACGTTAACTGTATCGGCAGTGATGGCAGATGCCGTCAACCCGCTGGGAATACTGGGAGCCTGAGTATCCGCTGCCGTGATCGTGACCGCCACCGGCGCGCTGACGGTCGAATGGTTGCCAGCCTGGTCAAAGGCATCCACGCTGTACTGGTAAGGGGTCGCGGGCAGCGCCGTCAAATCGCTGCATGAAAGACTTACGCCGGAAACGGTGGCGAGAGAAACTCCATTTCGAAAAACAGTATAGCCAGCCACCCCCAAATTATCACTGGAAGCTGTCCAACTGAGATTCACCTGGCTGCCAGAAATAATTGCCGCCAGGCTTCCGGGGGTCGTGGGGGGTTGTGTATCCGTGTTGTTGGCTTGAAAGCTAATAACAAGCTGCGGGGCGTTTGCACCTGTCTCGCGGGATGCAAAACTGAGCGAGGTGGTGCTGGGAGTGGTCAGCCCAAAGTTGAAGCTGCCTTCGCTGGTGACATAAGGAGTTACATCCAGGCTGACCCAGGTTCCGGTTGTGATTGTCGCGGAAGAAGCCAACTGACTCCCAAGGGCGGGAGCGGTGTTGTAATTAGTGCCTGATTCGCTCCAGGTATTATCTGCCACTCCGAAAGCTCGAATGCCCTGGCTGGAACTGCTGCTCGAAAAAACTTTCAAGGTGGCCTTGGTGATGGGAGTTCCGCCCAGGCCGGTCACGTTAAAGCGCAGGTAAGCGTGCAAATCTGGCGAAGCATCTGTACGCATCGTCAACGCGCTGCCGAAGCTTGTGGCAGGGCTGCCAGCATTGACATAGGTATCCGCCACTGAGAAGAACGTCACGCTGGCGGGCATGGCAGGCGTAGTCACCTGCGCCGGGGCGGAGATCGCGGAATGATTGCCAGCCTGGTCAAAGGCATCGACGGAATACGAGTAGCTGGTTGATGGGAGCGCGGTCGTATCGCTATAAGTAAGGCTGGTGCCTGAAACAGTCGCAAATAAAGTTCCATTGCGGTAAATGGAGTAGCCAACCACCCCAACATTATCGCTGGAAGCTGTCCAGGCCACATTGACTGCAGTGGCACTGGCGGCAGTTGCGGTCAATCCGCTTGGGACGGTGGGGGCCTTGGTATCCGGCCCTGATGAATTACAGGGAATCGCTCCTGAATCAAGCACCGAGCCGCTTGAACTCCGGTAGCTAAAATGAGCGCCATCGGGGTTGAGTTGCAAAAGCAGCACCCCAAAGGCTGTCGGATTGGTGAAAATCGAAAACGCCACCCGGCTGTCAGTCTTTGTAATGGTCTGCAGCCCATGGCCACTGGCACCGGCAACGAACTCAGTGATTCCGTTCGGGTCAGGTAGTCCGCTGCCGTTGAGGGGAACCCAACGCTGATAGGTATGGTCATGCCCGTTGAGCACAATTTCAACCCCGTTTTGAGCCAATAAATTCCAGATATCGGACATCGAGGTTTTCGAGCCTTCCGGGCCGATATTGTAGATAGGATGGTGATAGTAGGCAATCGTGCAGACGCCTGCATTCGCCGCGAGGTCCTGCTGAAGCCACTTATATTGAGCTGATAGCGGGTTGACCGGCATAAAGGCCGAGTTCGAATTCAAACTGATGAAATGCCAGCCGCCAGCGTTGTAGCTGTAATAGCTTGGGATGTTATCCCAATAATCAAAATAACCTGGCGCAACGCCTCCCAGATATTCGTGATTGCCAATCGTCGGGTTGGTAATTGAACGAAAGCGCCCAAAGAAATTGGTTGAGGAACCATACCAGTTATAGAACTCCGCCAGGCTGCCTTTTTCGTAGACGTCCCCCAGGTAGATAAAAAGGTTCGGGTTGAGGGAAGCAACCAAATCAGAAACAGTACCGGCGTTGGTTTCACCGCTGGCGCCATCCCCGCCAACTGCAACCGTGAAGGATGTTCCGGGCGATGGCAAAGTACCCGTGGCTGGATGGAATTGGTTGGTATTGACAGGTGGCACTGTGACCTGATTCATAAAGGTGACTGGCAGGCTGGCACGCTGGCTGACAAATCCGGTACTCATCAGCACTTCAGCTGAAAGGGTATGGGCGCCATCGATCCATTTGGCAGTGGGCAGTGTAAAAACATAGGGACTCTGGTAATCAGTCAGCAGGTAGATTCCGTCCAAATAAAAGACCACGCGCTGAACCCGCGGCGCACCGAGAGACAGGCTGACGGTGGCGATCACAGAAGCATTTCCAGTGAGAATGCTGCCACCCACTGGGCTGGTCAGACAAACGGTGACAGTGCTTCCGGTGGTCGGAGCACTGACGGTACAGCCCGCAGCCAGCGCCAGGGCTGGCTGCACAAATTGGGAAAACGGCGCAAAGACAATCGCCGCGCTTATCACAAGGAAGGAAAAGGAACGAAAGAGTTTCATTTGTATACCATTTCCGAAATTGATCAACCGTGAAATAGCTTTTCTCGCTCCATGCTGGAACCAGCGCTAATTCGAGGCTGCCAATTTCGATAGGATCCTGTGCGCAATCCATAGGAAGGATTGCGCACAGGTTTGTCATTTCATAACGCGGACGCTTATTTAACTGTCACGGAAATAGTCACCGATTGAGTCAGGTTACCGGCGGCGTCCACGGCCGTGACATACAGGGTATGGGTACTTTTGCTGATATTCTTCGTGTTCCAACTGGTCGTGAAAGGCGCGGCGGCTTTGGTGGCCAACAATTTCCCGTCCACATAGAAACTGACCAGGGTAACGCCGATATTATCGCTGGCGGAGGCCGTCAGCGTGATCGTGCCGGTGACGCTGGCGCCGTTCGCGGGGGAGGTGATCGCCACGCCGGTCGGCGCAGTGTTATCCACCGTCCAGGTACGGATGGCCGGGGTGAGATCCACGTTTCCAATCGCATCGGTGGCTTTGACCTGGAAGGTATGCGAGCCGTTTGCCAAGTTGTTGTACGTCATGGATGAAGTACAGGGGCTGAAAACAGGCCCATCCAAACTGCAGGTAAAAGTGGAACCGGCCTTGGTGGAGGTGAAGCTGAAACTGGCCGAGGTAGTTTTGAGTGAACCGGTTGGCCCGGCAGTGATGGTGGTATCGGGCGGGGTGGCATCCACCGTCCAACTCTGGCTGGCGGGCGTGACATCGATATTCCCGGTCGGGTCGCTGGCGCGCACCTGGAAGGTGTGCAATTTGCTGGTCAGACTGCTATAGGTGATCGGCGACGTGCAGGCGACAAAGGCCGCTCCATCCAGGCTGCAGGTGAAGGTGGAACCCGTTTCGCTGGCGGTAAAACTGAAACTGGCCGAAGTACTGGCGACCGTACCGGTTGGCCCGGCGGTGATGGTGGTATTGGGCGGGGTATTATCGACAGTGACATTGACGCCCGCGCTGGTAGTTTTGTTGAGAGAAGTATCCGTCGCGCGGGCCGAAATGACCGTGGCGCCATCACCGCTGGTGGCTGAATTCCAGCTAAAGCTGTAAGGCGAGCTACTGTCGCTGCCCACGAGAATTCCATTGACCAGGAATTCCACCAAACCGACGGCGACGTTGTCGCTGGCATTTGCCGAAAGCGTCACCAAACCTTTCAGTTTTGCGCCGCTGGACGGGGTGGCAATCGAAACACTCGGAGCGGTCAGATCCAGCACGCCCGTGGTAAAGGTCGAGGTGAAGTCAGCTGTCAGGGCATTCCCGGCCAGGTCTTTTACGCCACTGGCGCCGCCCTTGAATGTGATGATGTAAATGGTTTGGGCGGCCAGGGCAGCATTTGGCTTCAAGCTGGCCGTATTCGTGGCCGGATCATACGTTACAGTGGCTGCTACAGGAGTGCTGCCGCTCTTAGGTTTGACGTAGAATGTTGCGTTGGTGATGCTGGCAGGATTCATGGCTTCGCTGAAACTGGCCTGGAGCGGGAGCACTGGCGGAATGCTTTTGGCATTATTGGCCGGAGTGACGCTCTTGACCGTGGGCAGAATGGTATCCACTGTCCAATTTGAAATGGCAGGCGCGAGATCCATGTTACCGGCCTGATCGGTAGCCTTCACCTGGAAGCTGTGGGCGCCATCCAGCAATCCGCTGTAGGTTTTTGGGGAAGCGCAGGAGACAAACGGCGCTCCATCCAGGCTGCAGTCAAAGGTGCTGTTCGTTTCACTGGACGAAAAAGTAAAGCTGGCGGCGCTGGTAGTAACCAGAGCCAATGGATTAACGGTAATCAGGGTGTCGGGCGGTGTATTGTCGATGGTCAGGTTGACCGGCGTGGAAACTGTCGCATTGTTCGCAGCATCCACGGCGCGGGCAGTGATGACGGCCTGTCCATCCGGGCCGGTGGCCGAATTCCAGTTAAAGCTGTAAGGCGGGGCGGCAGCGGTGTTGAAAACCGCGCCATTGACCAGAAAGTCGACATGATCCAGGCTCACATTATCGCTGGCGGAGGCCGAGAGAGCCACGGTTCCGGCGAAAACAGCGCCATCAGCCGGGGAAGTTAACGTCACAACGGGCGGAGTTGTATCAGCCGGGGTGCTTACCTGTACGCTCGGGCTGGCAGGCGAAACATTCTCGGCTGCATCGCGGGCGCGGATTTCGTACTGGTAACCGGTCAAAGGAACTACGCTGGTATCGCTGTAGCTCGTCACCACGCCAAGTTGGGCTGCCAGGATGCCGTCACGATATAGGTCGTATCCAATGACAGCGACATCGTCGCTCGACGGACTCCAGGTCAAATCCACCAGGTTGGGAGCGCTGGCAGATGCTGTCAGATTGGCCGGGATACTGGGCGGAGTGATGTCGCCCGGGTTGATAAAGAAAGGCGCGGCGGAGACGTTATCAAAGGCGAAGTCATAACTGCGCCCGAGCGTGCTGTCACCAAGCTGAATCCGCGCGATGGGAGCATTGCCGAGCGGTTCCGGGTTTTGGGCAACCGGCGCGCCGTCCAGCCACAATTCCACCAGACCATTTGCGCCGCCAGGATCGATCGAGATATGGGTCTGTAACGAGTGCCACGAACCGACAGTGACGTTAAGTGTGCTGGTAAAACCGGTTCCAGCCACGTCGTTGCGATAACCCAGCTTACCAGTCGGGCTAACGTAAACTCCCAGCGCGGAAATCGTATCCGCGGTTCTGAAGCGTTGGACATAGACTGAATTGAGCGCATCCTGGCTCAAGATCTTGAAATGGATGTCGTAATACAAATCATATTGAGCGATGGGAAACTGGTAGAAGGCGTTGGCAATCCCGCCACTGGTGGTGGCGCGCGCGGAGTAGACGCCAGCAAAGACTTCCTGCGGCTGCACCGTCAGACCATTCAACACCGTCCAGCGCGAAAGATCGCCGCTTTCAAAGTGATCGCTGAACAGGGCATCGGGCGTAGAGACGGAAACGGGCGCGCTCAACGCTGAGAAATTGCCCGCCGCATCCCGCGCACGAATCTGGTACTGGTAGCTGGAGGATGAGACGACACTGGTATCACTAAAATTGATCAACGCACCGATGCTGGCCAAAGGCGCACCATCCCGGACAATCTCGTAGCCGGTGACGCCCACCTCATCCGTGGCCGCTGTCCAGGTCAGATCGACCTGCGCCCCACTGGAAGCATTGGCCGCCAAATCCACCGGAACTGAAGGCGGCGTGACATCGTTGGCGATGTTCACATTGACTGGAGTCGAGTCAGTCTGATTGGCGCGCGCATCCACCGCCCGGGCGATGATGGTAACCGGGCCGTTGGGGATGGCGCTCGAATTCCAGTCAAAGCTGAAGGGAGCGCTGACGTCCGTCCCGATGACGGTACCGTTTACCAGGAAATCGACCTGCTCCACCGCGATGTTATCCGCCGCATCTGCGGAAATGGTCACAATGCCGCTGACGGCCGCCCCTTCCAGCGGAGCGGTCAGCGAGACGGAGGGCGGCGTGGTATCGGGCGCAGCCGTGGTAAACGACCAGACCACATCACCGGCGAGCGGATTGCCAACCTGATCAGTCACGCCGCCCGAGCCGCCCTTGAGCGTGGCAACATAAGTACTCAGATAGTCGAGCGCCGCGGCCGGAATTAGAATAGCCTGATTGGTAGCCGCATCATAACTGACGCTGGCCGTGAGCGGAGTCGCGCTGCCCTGCAAAGCCAGGCTGAAACTGCCGGTCGTCAGGCTGGCCGGATTAAGCGGTTCGGAGAAGAAAACATTGACGCTGGTGCCGGTGCCAATATCCGTGGCAGTATCCGCCGGGGATTGCACGGCAATTGTGGGCGCAGTGGTATCCACTGACCAACTGCGGCTGGCGGGAGTCTGGTCGATGTTGGCGAGCGCATCCGTTGCGCGCACGGCCAAGGAATGCGGGCCATCACTCAGGCCGGTCAGGCTGAGCGGCGAGCTGCAGGCCGCAAAAGCCGTCCCATCCAGGGCGCAGCCGAAGCTCGCGCCCACCGCATTGGACGAAAAGGTAAACACGGCAGCGCTAGAGGCAGTCAGCCCAACGGGGCCGCTGTCGATGGTGGTGTAGGGCTGCGTGGCCGCCCGCACAAAGCTGGTGTCGAGACTGACCTCGTCAAAAGCAATATCAAAGCTATCAATCGTTGAGCTGTCACCCAATTGGATGCGCCCGCTTGGCGTGGTTCCGAGCGATTCGGTTTTACTGAGCGCAGGCACCTGAACGCCGTCCAACCAGACTTCCACCAGGCTGCTGGCGCCGTTGATTTTGATATGCGTTTGCACCTGGTGCCAGATTCCCTGGCTGACGCTGCTGGTGCTGGTTGTGCTGGATGCAGTCACATCGTTGCGATAACCCAGTTTGCCGGTACTGCTGACAAAAACGCCCAGCAGCGCGCCGTTTGCCGAGGTGCGGAAGCGCTGCAGGTAGGCCGAGGTGGCGCCCTGGCTGAGAATCTTGAACCAGGTGGTGAAATACAAATCGGGCTGGGTAATGCTCAAAATTTTATTGGCGTAAGCCGCGGCTGAACCATTGCTCGTAGCGCGGACAGCATCTGCGCCTTCCAACACGTTTTGCTGCTGAATGGTCAAGCCGCTGTTGGCCCACTGCGAAAAATCTCCGCTTTCGAAGCTGTCGCTGAAAAGCGGCGCCGGAACGGTGACTGCTGGCGCGGAAACCATGCCTGAGAGATTGCCCGCAGCATCGCGTGCCTGGATCTGGTACTGGTAGATGGCGCCGACAGTCACGCTCGCGTCGCTGTAGCTGGTCACCGCTCCAACACTGGTCAACAGGCTGCCGTCGCGGTAAATATCATAGGCGCTCACGGCGATGTTATCGGTCGAGGCAACCCAATTCAAATCCACCCGGCTGGCTCCGCCCGCAGACACGCTGAAATTCCCGGGCAGAGTGGGCGGCATACCATCCCCAGCAGAATTATTGACGGTCACACTTATGCTGGCCGATGTGCTGGCATTCGAGGAAGTATCCACGGCCCGCGCGCTGATGACAGCCTGGCTGCCATCTGAAAGCACTGTGGTATCCCAGGTGAAGGTATAGGGCGCTTCAAATTGAGTCGACACCACCGCTCCATTGACCAGGAAATCGACATGCTCCACCGCGACGTTATCAAAAGCATCCGCAGACAGGATCAACTTGCCGCTGACCGTCAAACCGGCCGTTGGCGCAGTCAACGCAACACTCGGAGAGCTGGTATCGGCTGGCGTGTTTGCAGCAGCCTGGGCGCTTAATCCCGAGACATTGCCCGCCGCATCCCGCGCGCGCACCTGATACTGGTAGCTAAAACTGGGAGAAACCGGTGAATCGACATAGTTTGTCACCACGCCAAGCGCCGCCAAAAAGGCGTTATTGCGGAAAAGATCATAACCCGCAACATTGATATTGTCGCTGGCGGCATTCCAGCTCAGGCTGACAGCATTGGGAGCGCTGGCGCTCGCCGTCAGACCAGCGGGAGTTGTCGGCGCCTGAGAGTCAATCGTGTTGATGAAGCTGGTATTGGCCGAGACATCGTCAAAAGTGATATCGTAGACATCGGTGGTGGCGCTATCGCCCAACTGCAATCGACCGATCGGATTGGTACCAAGCGCATCCGTTTTACTGAGCGCTGCCACCTGGCTGCCGTCCAACCAGATTTCAACCAGGCTGCTGGCGCCGTTGATCTTGAGATGCGTCTGGAGTTGGTGCCAGGCGTTCAGGCTGACAACCGGTCCGTTGGTGACGCTCGTGGCGGCGACATCGTTCCGGTAACCGAGTTTGCCGGTGCTGCCGCTCACAAATACTCCCGCGATCGCGCCGCTGGTGGCAGTACGGAAGCGCTGTAAATAGGCTGAAGTCGTCCCGAGAGAACTGATTTTAAAGGAAGTGCTGTAGTAAAGGTCGGTCTGGGTCGTGGCGAGCGTCTTGAGAGCATTGACTGTGACCGGTGCGCCAGCCGGACTGGTGGCGCGGGCTGCATACTGACCCGCATAACGTTCCGCCTGCTGGACGACCAGATTCGTGCTGGCGGTCCAGGATGAAAGATTGCCGCTTTCAAATCCGTCACTGAATAACATGGTCGGCATGCTGACCGAACCGGCAGGGCTGAAACTGGAAACATTTCCAGCCACATCACGCGCCTTGACCTGATAATTGTAGGTGGTGCCCAGGGACAAATTGGTATCGCGGAAGCTGCTGACCATGCCCAGGCTGGTCAACAGCTGGTTGTTACGATAGACATCGTAACCGGCCACGCCGACATTATCGAGCGCATCGGTCCAGGTCACGTCAGCCTGGGTGGCGGAATAGACGGAAGCTGTCAAACTGCCGGGAACGCTGGGGGCGGTGACGTCGGTCGGCGCGCCGCTGCAGGGAATCGCGCCGGAATCAAGCACCAGGCCCTGGTAATTGATGTATTGGTAACTGGCGCCATCCTGGTTGAGCTGAAAGCGCAAAGCGCCAAACGAATAGGGCGAAGTGTCGTAGCCAAGCGCCATGCGACTGTCAGTAACGATGAAGTTCTGAATTCCATGCCCGCCGGTACCCGCCACAAACTCGGTCATGCCGCTGGAACTGGGCGCGCCGCTGCCGTTCAAAGGCTGCCAGCGCTGATAGTCATGGTCGTGCCCGGTCAGGACAATGTCGACGCCATGCTGCGCCATCAAGGCCCACATATCATTCATACTGGTGGCGTAACCCTCCGGGCCAACGTTGTAAACCGGATGATGGAAGTAGGCAATCGTGCAGGCATTGGTATGGGCGGCGAGATCATTCTGCAACCACTGGTACTGAGCCTGTCCAAGGGCGCAATCTTTGGTAATTGAGCAGTTGCTATTCAGCGCGATAAAATGCCAACCCGCGGCATCGTAGCTGTAATAGTTCGGCACGTTGTTCCAGTAATCAAAATAACCGGGAGCTACCCCGTTCTCATATTCATGATTGCCAATAATCGGATCGGTGATCGGGCGGAATCGTCCATAAAACAAGCTTCCGGGGCCGTACCAGTTATAAAACTCGGTGGCGGTACCTTTTTCGTAGACATCGCCCAGATACAGAAACAGGTTGGGATTCCACGAATTAATCACGTCAGTCACGTAGCCCGAATTGGCGGCGCCGTCCGCGCCATCACCGGCGGCGACCAGCACAAAAGGCTTCCCGGATTGGGGCGTGGTTCCGCTGGAAGGGGTAAAAGTATTGGTGTTGACCGGCGGCTGGCTGACGTTGTTTTGCAAGGTCAGGGAGATCGCGGCGCGCGGGGAGGTAAAACCATCCTTCATCAGCGCTTCAACTTCCAGAATCTGAGTACCATCCACCCACTTATTGGTGGGCAGGAGAAACGTGTAAGGCGTCTGATAATCCGTGATCAAATACTGCCCACCCAGGTAAAAGATCAACTTGGCCACACCCGGATTTGCCCCGGTAGTACTGAATGTTGCTGAAATGGTCTGTACACCGCTGACTACCGCCCCGTCCGCCGGAGCAGTGACGCAGGTGGTGATCGTATATTGAGCGGAAATCGGGCTGCCAGTCATGCAGCCGGTTCCGGCAGCATTCGCCACTGGAGTTTGCCAGGGCATGACAAACGCATTGAGCACCACCGCAAGGATCAACAGCCCCCGGATAATTCCCTGAATACGCCGACCAGAAGAGTTTGTGTTTGTTTTCATAAGATACCATCCATTTCAACATGAACTTTCAGAACAATCCGCAAAAGCACCGGGTTAAAAATAAAATATCAGCCTCTGCCGCGCCTGGCAATTACCGCCACAGCTGACAGCATGAGAGTCACCATCACGCCAAAGGCGAGCGTGCGGGCATGGTTGAACCCTTCCGGGAAAATCCCCGCCGCTTCGCTTGAATCGAATTCACCAATGACGGGAGCAGGCATGTGATTGATCTCACTCAGGATCTCCAGGTATTTTGAGCCAAAAGCAACCGATGGCTCAATGTGCGAGTTCTCGCTGTACTCATTCCAGCTGATAATTCCCAGCGCATCTGGAGAAGATGCCATCGCCGTGCCGATTTGAGCGCGGAAGGTGTCACCGTTTTTTCGCTCCACCACCGTGGTTCCGCCAATCATCCGGGCATCGAAACCAGGAGCGGCGGGCGGAATCCACAGCCCGCCATTTTTATGCACCGCCTCAGCCATCCCTGTTAACTTCCCGGGATAATCCGGAAAGGTCTCCGGGTTGACGGAAGACCAGTAATAAGCATTGCCATCCACCAGCTTGGCCAGGCGGTTATACCCGTCCAGGTTGCGCTCTGACGCCAGCAGCAGCAAATCCTTCCGGTGGCTGGCGCTGACCAGGGCGATTTCTTCAGGGCTGAACTTCCAGGTGCCGGACCAGATCACGAGCGGTTTCGC
The DNA here is from genome assembly GCA_903838415.1 of uncultured Anaerolineae bacterium. GTDB lineage: Bacteria > Chloroflexota > Anaerolineae > Anaerolineales > Villigracilaceae > UBA5195. The sequence continues at coordinate 13,539 of CAILYI010000142.1, forward strand.
AAACAGGGCAAACGGCTTGCGCCCGGCAAAACGCTCACTAAAAACGCTCAAGTCAGCGTTGATCCGCTCTACCGGTAACGGATTGCGATCAAAATCCAGGCCCTGATAGATCACAGCCAGGCTGAAATCTTCCTCTTCGGCCAGGCTGACAAGCTGTTCCATCCGGCGGTTGAGTACATCCGTGCTTTTCCAGCTGACGATAAATCCGTTTATCCCGGCTGCCTTGGCCGACAAAATCTGCTGGCGCATGACCTCGCGATCATCGCTGGAATAGCGACCGGCCAGGGGATAATCGATCTTCGCCCGATCCCAGGAACGGGTGTCAAACCAGATGTAGTAATACGCCAGGGTCGGGATTGGATTGGGCGCGAGAGTTTCAGCAGGCTGCCAGGCTCGCGCCGGGCGGATAGCGATAGCCAAAAGGAATCCGATCGGCAGCAGGAGAGCAAGCCAGCCCGCGGCAAATTTGACAGCCGCGATCAACTTGATTTTCTTTGGGGACAGCTTGCTTGTAAACAGGTTCTTCACTCCAGCGCCAATCCGGCTTGCTCACCGAAAGAGAATTCGCCCGATTTCATCAGCGCATCTTTGACGCGCTTGATGGTGCGGCGCACAGTGCCCTGGCTGACACCGTAAGCGGGGGCGATTTCAATTTTGGCGGGATGTTCACGAAAGTAGACGATTGTCAGGAGCAGTTGATCGGCATAGTTCAACTTGGATGGTCGCCCATTGCCTTTCAATTCATTCTGCAGAAAGGACAACATCTTCTCGAAGGTGGCACGTTCAACGCCAATGGTACGTTTGAAAGCCTCGTCATCGAACATTTTGACGTTTTCGTAGCGCAGGTTGCGATAATCGTACAGTTCACCGGTATTTGATTCAGCGGCCCAATTCAGCGGCGCGGGCACACTCCTGGCATGGAAAGCGGCTGGATCCAGCGCCGAGCCGCGCAATCCCAACACAGAGCGCAGGAGGTAGTACAGCGAAGGCCGTCCATAAAGCAGCAGCCCCAGCGCGATCAAAACCGCCAGCAAGCTGACCACCGTCAAGTCAAGGTAAGTGATCACGTTGGTACGGACATCCTGGTTGCGCGATAAAGCCACCGGGATTACGTTTTTCAATCCCAGGCTGCCCACCAGCTCGGTGGAATAATTGCCGCGCGCCAGCGAATGGATCACCACATACCCGGTCTGATCAAGCGGATAGTTTTGAACGCGCCCATCCGGAAAGACAACGTTGACCGACTTGCCCACCGGAAGGCTGAAAATGCCATCTTTCGCCGTGACGCTCAGCGAATACAGCAGCAGGGAGATTGGCCAATTTTCGGTTGGATAGGTGTAAAAACGCTGCTGCGACTGGTTGACAACGTTCGACCCGTCCACCGTCACACTGATGACGGAGTAGAGCAATTGGGCTTCTTCAAGGCCGGTAACACGTCGGGCAATCCGGCTGGCGGGAATCCAGCGTGGCTGGCCGTCATGGAAAATGAAGACATCGCCCTGCGCGCTGCGAATCATGAATTCCGTAATCCGCTTGGGGTCGACCGGATAGCCATCCAAATCCACAAACGACTGACCCACCAGGCGAAAAACATTCAACCCGACCTGAATCACCTTCTTCGATGGAACCTGGATGATATTGGTCGGTTCATAGGACTCGTTCAGCCAGCGGCCAAAAGTGATCCGCTGGGTATCGTTATGATATTGGTCAACCAGCACATTCAGGCTATAGGCACCCGCTTTATTGATCTTGACGATGGCCAGGCCATCCTTGCCCGAAACCACGCGTTGATTCGCCATGGTAAAGGGCAAACCGGCAATCGCCGGGACAGTCTGTATGCGCACCTCAGCGGGAGTAATCTCGAGGGTCGCGGTGGTTGAAGATGCAGCATATTCATGCGTTCCATGCCAATACGCCTTGATGGAATAGCTACCGGCGTCCAGATTTTTGGTGAAATTGCGTTGGAAGGTCCCATCAGCGTTGGTTTTTACCTGGCCCAGGTAGATGCCATCGAGATCAATAAGGATCGAGCGCTCCTGAACCGGTCTCCCTAAAGAGTCTTTGACCAACCCTTCCAGGCTGAATGGCTCGCCAAGACCGGTCGGTGGCAGTTTGGTGAGCACAATGGTGGTGCCAAATTTGCCCTGCACCCCAAGCTGGTGCCGGGATGATGGAACTGGATTCGGCGCAACCGCACCACTCGCCGAAACAGGCAGACTGGGCCATCCCAATGACAGAAAAGCCAGCAAACCGGCGATCAACAGGTTGGAAAAGGTAAGTTTTTTCATCGTGACGCTCCCTTCGCAGCGAAAAAGTTACGAAGTTGGGCTGAAAATCCTCGGCGGATTAATGTCGGGCGTAAATAAGCAAAGGCAATTGCCAGGAAGGAGACCAACAGTCCCAAACCATAGACGGTGTAAATCACGCTGGCGGGGTCTTTTTTGACGAGGGCTGTGTTGGCGCGCTCCAGCGATAAGAACTCGGCCTGGCGCGGGGCCTGGGTAAAGTCAAAGGCCGAAAGGAAATTATTGGCTTTTGCGTCACGCTCGGCCAACGGCGCCAGGCTCCAGTTTTCTTCTATAAATTTCAAAACCGAGGTGAAATCAAGTTCTGTGCTGTCGATGTATCCCTTGCGGGCATACGGGCTGACTAGAATGGCCGGGATACGCGGGCCATAACCATACTCGTCGACGTTGGTCGGCACGACATGGTCGTACCAGCCACCCCAATCGTCATACAGCAGCATAAAGGCCGAGCTGGACCAGGCGGAGGAACGCATCAATTCCTGGATCAGGGTCTTCACAAAGCGCTGACCGGTCCCCGGGTTTTGTGGCGGATGCTCGCTGGCGCCAGACGGAATGATGTACGCCACGGCGGGCAGCGTGCCATTGCGCGCATCCTGATAATATTGGTTCAGGTCCACAATATGGCTGGAAAGTTCTGGGTCATCCAGGAAACGATCGAAATTGAGCAACGGAACCCAAACCACCTGCGAAGCACGGTTGCCGACGCTGCCCAGGTTGCGATAATTGATGCTCGCATCGTAGTTTTGCACATAAAACTTCCACGAGACTCCCGCCGCCTGCAGGCGGTCGAAGATGGTGGGCAACCCCGCCAGGTGATCGGAAAGCGCCCGGCCTCGTTCAGCAACCGGCGGCACCGCGGCCACCCAATACATGTGGTTGGCAAAGCTGCCATCCTTGGCAGAGCTAAAAAAACGATCAAACAAGACGTAATTGTCAGCCAGGTTCCAATAGTAGGGAATGTCACTGCCGTCATAATAGCCCAGCGCAATGCGCCCATCCTGATTGCGGCGGTTCAATGCCGAGACGAAGGCATCCATTTTTCCACCATTCATCTGTTCCTTGAAAGTGGAGGCGCTGTGGCTTAAATCGGTAATGGTGCTGTCACCAAGATGCCAGGGCTCCACATAACCGGCGTCCGGGTTTTGGGGATCCACCGGCATTTTCAACCCGGCAGGAAACCCATCTGCGCCCGGATACGTTCCAAAGTAATTATCGAAGGTATGATTCTCCTGCATGATAACCACCAGGTGCTTGATGGGGGTCTTGGTTTGGCCTGTCTCGGGGCTTGAACCGGCCGAGGCTGGCCCAAATTGACCAGCTACCAATAAAATTGTCACAGCCAGACCTGTTATCCAGGTTCTGGCCTTTTGCGCAGCAGCCGGGATTGATGAGCGTTTCATGGATGTACCTCGTAAATAATGATGACCGGTTGGTTGACCAGGTTGCCCTGGGCATCCTTGACCGAAATTGTTTCGGTATGAACGGCGCGACCGTTATATTTGTTTACATACCCCATCAACTTCTCCGAAAAGAAAGGCGTCCGCCCGGCTGAGAAGGAATCCCAGATCAGATAGTGCAGCTCCGAATGGCGGATTTGCATATCCGGGTTGAGAATGGGCTCGTAGGAAGGGTTGCGGTGCAGAGGATTGGGGCTGGTCGCCAATCCCAGGGCTTTACGGACCCCGTAGAATTGGATGATATTCGCCATAGACGGGCCGATCGTCATCATGCGGGCAGAGGCTGGGACGTTTTTCGCAATCCACTCCCCGGCTTCGCGCCCACCAGGGACGCCCCCCGTCCCGGCCAGGAACAACGCTGAAGTCTCCGGCTGAATACGCTGCCAGCTGGCAAATCCCAGGGAGAAGACGATGACAACCGTCAGGGCCCAAGAAACCAGCGGGTGAATTGATACCGTCCCATCCCGCAAAAGCATTGAATTGTTCGGAGCGGTGTTGGGAAAAATGCGGGCAGCGAAACTTGTCCACGCGCGGTTGAAGGCTCCGGGAAGGCGATAACGATGGACTCTGCTGGCCAGTTCACCCAGCACTCTTCCAGCCAATAGGGCCAGGGGCGGGGCAATCGGCAGCAAATACTGAAAACCCTTCACTGGCCAGATCGTAAAAAAGGCAACCGGCACGATCATCCAGGATAGGAGCAGTTTTTCGCGCCAAGAACGCGCCCGCCACAACAGCGCCAACCCAAGCAGGGCGACAATGATGACAAAAATCCCGATCGCGGGCGGCACGGACTGAAAATAGAAAAACCACTCATGATTGGGCCGTCGGAAAAGCTGCCAGACCAGATAATTACGTCCGCTGGACGAACCGCCAGCGAGAGAAAGCGCGAGGGGAAACGGCGAGATGACCAACCCCATCAAAACGGTGGCGATGACCAGGTCACGAATACGCACCCGAATCTCCGGGGCAAGTGCCAGGAAAGTGTAGATCGCGCCCATCAGGATGAGGCTGGTCTCCTTCGATAAGAAGGTCAACCCCATGATGGCGCCGGCCGCATAAAGCCATTCCATCTTTTGTGATTTTCCAAAGCGCGCCAGCATATAAAGGCTGAGCGTGGCAAAAAAGACCATCGGCCCATCCAACAGCACCTGACGCGAAACGATCACGTGATAAGGCATGAGAGCCAGGATGGCCGCGGCCAGGGCTCCCGGCATCCGTCCATAAAGAGTTTTGCCAATCTGGTAGGTCAACAAAACCGCGCCCAGGCCCACAACCGCAGCCAGCAACCGGCCGGATAAATCATTGAATTGAATCCGATAAATTAATGAGAGCACGAATTGGAACAACAAGGGATGCGCCCGAAAGATCGGAAAAATATCCTTCAACCCCGCAACACCGGCAATTGCCGCAGCCTGCCCGGCATAGACTGCTTCATCGGTGTTATATCCCATTGCATTGATCTGCCAGATACGCAAAAATGAACCGGCTGCCATCGAAAGAGCCAGAATCAACCGGCTCAGCACCACCTCTGATAAAAAGGGCTGTACCCGTGCGGCACTCCAGGGCAAGCTAGTCCCCGCTGGCCCTGATTTCGAAATCTCAATACTCTCAGCTTGTTCTGTTTTTAATTGCATCTGAAAACCTCGCTACTGCTAAATTCCTGGGTTAATTTTGTTGCCAACCCGGGCCATCTGTCGCCCCAGAGTATTCCGGGGCGACAGATGGTATCCGGATCTATTAAGTACTCGCCACTCGTTCAACTTGCGGAATGACACGACTGCGCGGGGTGGTTTCACCCTTCAAGGCGCGGGCAATATCGCCGGAGACCTGCTCATTATTGACGTAGGACGGGATCTGCGCCCACCAGTTCATCGTGTTGGAGCGCATGACGGTGGCTGGCAGCTGTCCCAGGGCCTGGCGGATGATTTCATGCTCTTTTACGCGCAAATCAACGCCGTTTTGCATGAAGAGAAATTCCTTGATCGCTTCGTAAGGCGGGAAGCCGTAAGCATCTTCACAGTTTTGCAGCAGCACGTCCATCGCTTCCTTGTTCTCTACCGGCAGGATTTCTTCAGAGGGAGAACGTTCAATAATGAACATACCGGTCAAATCAGCTTTGCGGGTGAACTTGGCGTTTGGCACCAACTTGTTCACGAAATACTTAGGAGGCGGAACTACGAACTGGGTAATCATGTTGATGGTGGCGGCAGGCAAGTGAGTCTTGCTGATGAAGAAGGCAAACTGGCGGCCCGAGCGCGAATGAATACGGCTCTGGAAGGGCAGGCTGATTCGTTCCTTGAAGTCCAGCGTGTCAGAATTGACCGCGCGCAGGGTGTGATAGCTGATCGTCAGCGGCTTGGGATAGGTCATCGCCAGACCATTCGGCGAAACGATGGTCATATCATCCGAAAGGAAGGCCGCCTGATCGCCGTTGCGGCGCTGATAAGCCAGGATCTTCAACAGGGTGGTGGTTTTGCCAGTATCCGTGCGGGCGGTAATCATGTAGGCCTTTTCACCAAAGGCGATCGTGGCGCCATGCACCAGGGCATAACCCTTCTTGACAAAAGTCCAGCGCAGCAGCGGTTCAATGACATTGGTGTAGAGCACATGCGGCGACAAGCGCAAGCCTGACGAAGCCACCACATTCACCTGCTCGCCCAACTCGATGCCGACTTCAAAACCGAGGCGGCCAAATATCTCCGAGTAGCGCAGATATTTACCATCATCCTGGCCCTTGACCTGGGCGCGAGGCTTGCCAATTTTGACGCTGATCGTGGGATCTTGAATTTCTGACGTTACGCGGAAAGGTTCGAGTTCAGGTAATTCACCTTCCGATACAACCGACACAATGTTATGAA
>CAILYI010000143.1 GCA_903838415.1 uncultured Anaerolineae bacterium
AATAAAAGAGTAATCCAATTTCAGAGAAAGGAGGAAAAAATCATGTTGTTCTCTATCAAAGAACGTGGCCAGGGTATGGTTGAATACGCTTTAATTCTTGTTCTTGTTGCTGTAGTTGTTATCGCTGCGCTGACGATCATGGGACCGTTGGTCCGCAACGTCTTCAGCACCATCAACACCAGCCTCTAATTTCCTGGCTTATAAAAAGGCCTGCCGACAACGGCAGGCCTTTTTATTTTCCTTGAATCACTTGCTGGAAAGCCCGAATGAGTGTGCCGCGTTGTTCATAGCCACTTTCACCCAATTCAGTCAAGCCTAGATAAATTTTGCCCCGGCAGCGGCGGAGAAGACCTGTCAGCAAGCGGGCTAGGGTGGCGTTGTTGGCATCCACTTCATCAGCATCCGTCCAGATGCGGCCCAATTGCCAGCTGCACGAAAGCACGTAGGGGTGAGTCAATGGTTGGAACAGGCGCTCGTGCCAGCCGCCCGCGCCAGCATCCAGCCAGAATTGCACGGTGACCGGCCGATTGCTCATCAGGAAAGTGTAGGCCGGGGCCAAAAGTACAGCGTTATCGGGGGAGGTGTTCCAGGCTGAAACGTATTGAGCGGCGATGACACCGTCTTGCAGCATGGCAAGATATTCCTTGCCGATGTCCACTTGTTCGTCAGCTCCGATGGTTGGTTCCATTGCCCAACGAAATTTTTGAACTGATTCGATCAGACTTGCCGCCACTTTGGCCGAATCGAAGTTACGATGGAAACCCATCCCCGGTTGGGAGAGAACTTCGCCAAACAGCCGCCGCAAGAAGTGATCCAGCGGCTGAGGCTCCTCGAGCCGGTAGGCTTCAATCCAATCTCTGAGCAAGGTATAGCGCGAGCCGAACAGAAAAGTAATCCGTTCCTGCATCTCCGGTTTGATTTGTTCGAAAGGGGAAAGCGAAAAATCCCGCATGCGGTAGCTGATTTCCGTTAACAATTGCGCCCTTACCAGATCCAGCTCTTCAATGGATTGAATCAGGGCATACGTCACGTCAAATTTGGCGGGAAAAATTCCCCAACTCGGATGCGCCAGGGCTGCCAAAGTGAGCAGGCACTGGCTGGCAGGTTCCTCGCGCAGCGAACGCGAGGGGCGGTGCGAACGTACGGGGACGGCCAGCGCTTCGAGACGGTTCATCAGCGAAAAGCGCAGTGCATCACTCAGGTATGGAGCCAACACCACGATTTCGGCTGGCGGAAGGTGCTCTTCGATAATCAGGCGTTGAATTTCACTGGCGACAGTATCCAGCATTTCGGGGTAAAACCGGGCTGGAATGATGGAAAGTACCTGATCCAGATTTTCTGCGCCTGTTTCGCTTGGATTGATTATTCCGGTTGGATAAATCACATCCGTGAGTGAATCTGACAGATAAGCAATTTCCTGGTTAATGACAAAGGACTCGTCCCATCTGACCGTTTCATCGCACAAATCAGCCAGCTCCAGCGCTGTTTCTGGGTCTGCGCCGAGAAAACGCCGATAGCCCGCGCCATCGTCAAAAACGAGCAGGGCTGAATCGCATTCTGGCAGCCAATCCGCAAGAATGTCATGCGCCACCGGGATATCTTCTTCCAGGTTGTCAAAGATGATATGGCGATAAGTGCGCGTCAGGTAATTGCGGACTGCGGCATCATTCCACAAGATGTGGGCAAAAATCTCAAGCTGCAATGAAAAATCGAGCAGATTGTGGACGAGGCAATACTGGCGGAATTCGTTGGCGCAAGCCTGCGCATCAGCATAAACCCTGCGTTGGGCTGGCTCTCCGGCCCAGGCGGCGGTGAGCCGCTCGCCAATTTCCTCATGTGAAAAGCCGATCATGGTCGCTTTGTTCAAGTTGTCGATAATTTGGCTGTACAGTCGGTTGCGATCCATCACGACCGATTCGAACCAGCCCTCTTCAAGATGCGGGCGGACGATGCGCGCCATGTAATATTGAGCTGTTTCCAGGGTCAGGAAAGCTGGCGGGTTTTCCGGATGAGAAAATCCAGCCAGCCCAGCGGCCAGCGGCCAGAACAGGTCAACCATGCGACGCGACAGCCCGCCAATGGTGGCAGGCGTCACTTCGCCGCCGGGGGCCATTTGCGGGCTGTGGAGAATGTTCAGGTATGGGTTTTGCAGGGTACGCTGCGGGGTCAGGATGATGATTTTATCGGCGGGAATGCCGGTTTCAAGGAGAAACTTCATCCGTTCGACAGCTGCGGTTGTTTTTCCCGTCCCGGCCGGGCCGCGCAGAAAAAGCCGGGAAGTGGCGGATGCTTCAATAACGGAGAGTTGGTTGCGGGTAAGCATTTGTCGAGGACGTCGCGAGACGGGATTAATCGGGTTTATCCACTGGCGGTGGGCGTTGGGAGTGGAGTTGTCGATTCAGCTGGAGTTGCGGATTGTTCAAACGAGAAAAATTCGGTGCTACTCGATGAATTTTCCAGTTTGCAAACAGCGATATTTTCCTGCAAAACGCAGGCAGAAAGGTCGCCGCTGGCTACCAGTGTGATCAACTCAGGCAGGGCATCCATGCTTGGCGCCAGCAAGACGAGGGTATTTGATTTGAACCCACGGTTGTATAGCAAAACTCCGCTGCCGGTGCGACTGATGGTTCCCAAACCGGGAATCTTCAGCCCATCCGCGCTATCCTGAAGGTTGACTTGAAACGGCAGGATAAAGGGTGACAGGTCCGCGCTGGGGGAGAACGTTCCCAGGACGATCGTGTCGGTGTCCTTAAGAACTTCCGTGCGCACCTTTACCGGTACGTTGACGGCTTTAAGCGTTTTTTGCAGCGTGGCGATTGATCCTAACATGCTCGAAGTCAACTGCATTTCGCCGGTAGGTATCAGGCTGACCGGGCGCTGGAACAGGTAGGGAAAATTGCTTAACATCGGAGCGCGTTCACCGGCAACGGCGAAATCTGCGATGTGAGTCAGCAATAGTTGGTTATCGGCGACCTGGTTGTACGGATTGGTTATGAAGCTGAAATCTCCGGTTACCAGTACCTGGCCGTTCTCGCTCAGGGCGATTGGGGATAATCTTCCACCATGATCGGTGAGTGATGAAAGAGTGGCGTCGTCGCCGATTGCCAGGGCTGTGTTCGCGTTGGCATGAATCGAGTGCGCGCCATAGAACACCACCATGTTGAGATCTTTGGTCAGCGGCGTATCCGAAAAATCGGTCAATTTGATATTTCGGAAGTTCCCCTCGTTGTCTTCGACGTTGTAAAGATAATCGTTGATGAGAGTCAGTCCAAAAGGCGCGATCACCGGATTGACATAATTCACGTCCGGGATGCTGTTTGGGTTGCCTTGAATATCCAAAAAGGTCACCGAGCGGGTTGGATCAGAAAAAACCAAAAGACGCCCGCCGCTTGCGACGAACTCGCGAATGATGCGTACATCATCGACGGTGAAAGCGCTGGAAGGTGAGAAGATGATGTAGGCGCTGGCGTATTTCAGTTCCAATTCAAGCGACTTTGCGCCGGTATCAAATTCCACGTTTGCGCCGTGAGCGCTGATGTTCGTGACCAGGGGTTCGATCTCGCTCGGCTCAAACATGTTGCCGTGGAATCGATCGATCAGGATTGTTTTCCCGCTGACAGTGTTGACTGGCTCCTGTAGTTTTTGCGATGGAGTGGGCGGTTCCGGCACGGTGTAATGATTATAATCCGGCTTTTGAACGTCAGGATTTGAATACACTCCCTGATAGAAAAAAATGAACCGGAGTAGAGCAGGGATGGTGAGCAGGAGTATTGCCACGAGGATGCGTTGTTTGGTCGTCATGGGCCTCCTACTTTTGCTCAGCCGTCATAGGCGGGATGTAGAGCATGTAAACGCCCGGCTCTTTGGGATATGGCAGGGTTGACCCATCTGCCGACGTGGCAAAAAAGCCCCCGGCTTGGACTGGTTGATACAAAGTCAAATTGGCCAGATTGTCGGTTCTATAGTTGTGGACATGCGCCATGCTGGCGGCTTTTTCGATTGCATCAGATTGTGTGCCCAACTCGTCAATCAGACCATATTTTTGAGCTTCCGAGCCTGGCCAGATTTGTCCACTGAGCACCACTTCAGGTCCGACTTTGAGCCGGTCGCCACGCCCGGTTTTGACTGCGTTATAAAATCCTTGCTTTGACATCTCAATCTGTCGCATATAGGTGTCGCGTGGAGAGCCCCATAGTTTGTAAGGGCCGGTCGAGATGATGCCCTCAAAGATCATTGGAGTTGATGGTAAATAGCCGATAATGCCGATATTCCCCACAGTCGAGGTTGGCTTGGCGAAAGCATAATCCGTTCCAACGGTCAGGTAGTACGCGCCACTCGCAGCCATTGAGTTGATAGAAGTGACCACGGGTTTGTTCTTCCGCAGCTTCAAAAATTCAAGATAAATGGCTTCTGTATCGACAACGGTCCCGCCAGGACTATCCAGCACCAGGACGACGGCAGAGATTTCGGGATGTTCGCGCGCATAGCTGATTTGCGTCAGCAGGTCTTTGGCACTGTACGCATCAATGGATGAACTCAGATAAATCAAGCCAATTGATGGTTGGGGGATGAGTGCTGCCATGAGAATGCCAATAATCAGTGGTAAAGCCAACCACAGTAAATATTTCCGCGTTTTTTCCCACGTAAATTCAAATTTGGAATCGGTCATTTGAACTCCTCTCGATGATGTTTTAGCATACACCTACCATGCGGGCTTGTCAACGCGATAATTTATCGCTACTTTTCCCCCGTATTGTGTCTGCCAGTGCTTGAAATGATATTAATCGACCGGAACAGTTGGTTAAAATAAAACACCCCGCACATGCCGTGTGTTGCGAAGTTTTGAACCTGCTTTCGCAGGTGGACCTCTACCCGGAAACTCCGCCTTGGCTCAGGCCTATCGCGTCGCGTCCGAAAGATGGGAAGTCCGTTTTGTGGGTGTTGGCTCAAAACCGAGAGTGCAACATCACGAACACAGCAGGGCTTTTTTCTTATACCACAAAGTCAAGAGAGCGGGGAGGGGAATATTAACGTGCATACAAAAACGTCAAGAGTTGTATCCATAACCCAAATATGCTACTATCGATTCAGTGGATGTCAACTTTAGATCAGGAGGCTATTATGAAATATGTACCAGGTATCGATATTTCGATTTGGGAACCACGCATAGACTGGCTGAAAGTTCGTATTTCGGGTTATCGCTTTGCGCTCATCAAGGCTTCGGAAGGAACTTTTAAAGATCCGAGCTTCGACAGTCACTGGGTGGGTTCCCAAAAAGCCGGCCTGCTACGAGGAGCTTATCATTATTTGAAAGTTAAGCAGGATGCCAAAGCGCAGGCGCAGTTTTATCTAAACACGGTTAAATTTGAAGAAGGGGACCTGGCTCCCATCCTTGATCTTGAGGAAATCGGCAATGAAGGGCAGCCCAATGCCAAATTCATCTCAGGAGCAGAGACCTGGCTGAATGAAGTGGAGCGGGTAACGGGTAAGAAGGCTTTTATCTATTCGCGGGCTACGTTTTTACAGTCAAAAGTCACCCTGCCCAACGGGAAAGCGCCCGCTTGGGCGCTGAATTACCCAATCTGGATCGCGCACTATTTTTATAATTATGTTGAAGGCAACCAACCCTGGGAATACGCCGGCTGGCAGCCCTGGACATTCTGGCAGTACAGTGACCGTGGACAGGTGGGTGGCGTTACCAATGTGGATGGCATTCCGACGAACATTGATCTGAACTGGTACAAAGGCTCTGTGGCTGATTTGTACCGGCTTGCGGGCGCGAAGATGCCTGAAGCTTTGATGCACGATGTTTTGCCAAATGAGACGCTGTCCACGATTGCCGCCAAATATAATCTCTCTGTGACGAATTTGCTGGATGCCAATCCCCAGCTTGTTCAGGCGGGTATGAAACTGACCATCCCGCAGCCGCCGGTAAAAGAGCCGGAAATCGTTTCTGACGTGGTTGCGCCTGCACACGTGGATACCACGGGAACCGCACAACCTTCCAGTGGGTATACTATTTACCGCATCCAGAAATGGGATAACTTGTATTCGATCGCCAGGCGTTTTGGGACGAGTATTGAGGAGATTATCGCAGCCAATCATATGCCCAATCCGGATTTGATCTTTGAAGGTCAGGAAATAAAAATCCCAAACAAGTAGGGGCTTTGGGGCTTGGATAACCAGTAGAAAAGAAGAGCCGGGATGCGCAGCGCATCCCGGCTCTTCTTTTCTTATTTTTTCTCTTCGTCTTTTTTCAAATCCAGCTTCATTTGCAGTTCGGCCAACTGCTTGTCCGAGGCTGGGGAGGGGGCGTCAGCCATCAGATCGCGTCCCGCCTGGTTTTTGGGGAAGGCGATCACTTCACGGATGTTGGGTTCATCGGCGAAAATCATAATTAGACGGTCAATGCCGGGAGCCATGCCGCCGTGCGGCGGTGCGCCGTATTCGAAGGCTTCGATCAGATGTCCGAATTTGGACTGAATTTCTTCGTCCTTTAAGCCGAGCAGATGGAAAACTTTCTGCTGAATGTCGCTGCGGTGAATACGGATCGAGCCGGAGGCCGTTTCGTAGCCATTCAGCACCATATCGTATGCATCTGAGAGAATCTCTGAAGGATCGGTCTCAAATTTGGGTAAATCTTCCATTTTGGGCATGGTGAAGGGGTGATGGGCGGCGTCCCATTTTTTGTCTTCTTCTTTCCATTCAAACATGGGGAAATCCACCACGAAGGCGAACGCCAGCACATTGGGATCGGCCAGTTTCAAACGGTCGCGGAATAAAATGCGCAGGGCGCTGAGCGTTTTGTTGGCCACCGCTTTTTGATCCGCGATGAAGAGCACAAGATCGCCGGTATTCGCGCCGGTTTTGGCCTTGATGGCTTCCACTTCTTCGGATTTGATGAATTTCTGGGCGGTACCTTTCACGCCTTCGGCGGTCAGGGCCAGCGTGGCGAGACCCTTGGCACCCTGTTCCCTGGCAAACCCTGTCAGTTCGTCGACTTCCCGGCGTGTATATTCGGCGCAGCCTGGAACAATGATGCATTTAATCACGCCACCGGCTTTGAGCACACTCTGGAATACCATGAAATCGCTCTGGGCCAGGATGTCGCTCAGGTTGTAGAGTTCCATGCCAAAGCGCAGGTCGGGCTTGTCGGAGCCGTACCGTTCAACAGATTCGGTATAAGTCAAGCGCGGCCAGGGTGAAGCCAGCAGGCGCTTCCCGGGCAGAATATCCTTGACCATTCCGGTAAACAGACTTTCGACAACGGCCAGAACATCATCCCGATGGACAAAGGACATTTCCAGGTCGAGTTGAGTGAATTCGAGCTGGCGATCGCCGCGCAGGTCTTCGTCACGGAAGCAGCGTGCAATCTGAAAGTATTTGTCCAATCCGGCGACCATCAATAGTTGTTTCAGTTGCTGTGGGGACTGTGGCAGGGCGTAGAAGTTGCCGGGTTGAAGGCGTGAAGGCACCAGAAAGTCGCGGGCGCCTTCGGGCGTGGTTTTGAACAGCATGGGCGTCTCAATTTCGAGAAAGCCTGCATCGCTCAAGTAATCACGAATGTATTTGATGACGTTATGACGCAAAATCAGGTTTTTCTGCATCCGATCGTGGCGCAGATCGAGATAGCGATATTTCAGGCGGACGGCTTCTTCAGTATCCTCGTCCTTGTTGACCAGAAAGGGCAGGGGCTTGGATGGGTTCAGCGTTTCCACCTTGAGCACTTCGACTTCAATTTCGCCAGTCACCATGTTGGGATTATCGGCGCCGTCCGGACGTTTGCGAACAACGCCGGTGATTTGCATGACCCATTCGGAGCGGGCGTTTTGCAGGGAGGCAAGCTCAGCTTTTGCCGGGTCGCCAACCACTTGAACGATCCCGTATCGATCGCGTAAATCTATAAAAGTGACGCCACCGTGATCACGCTGGCGGTGAACCCATCCAGCCAGGGTGACGGTTTGACCGGCATGGCTGGACCGGAGTTCGCCGCAGGTGTGAGTTTTATACATACTGAACCTCCTTGAGAGTAAAAATGATGATGAATGGCGCGAATAAGTGATACAAAAAATATCGCCCGCTGCTCTGCTAGCCAGCAATTCGACAACTGGCGTACAAGATGCTTCGGGCGACTGGCGAGGTGTGTTCTCTCGGGCTATGCAGGCAGATGTTGCCTGTCGGCCCGACACCAGCCGTCCGACAGATTATTATCGTTATTTTTTCGAGAAAAGTGCATCCAGCGCGACATAGTTTCTTGATTATAGCATATTTCGGGTTCCGTAAAACGAAAACTTGTGAATTTTGGCGCAGGCACCGTCGACCGCGTATCGTTAAGGTATAATTGAAAGTCCGTACAGATGCGGACAATTTTTGATTCTAACCGGGAATCCTGCTCCGGTAAGGCATATTATGACCAACCTTCCATTGAAACTACCAGCTGAGTATTGGCAAAATTTCTCGGTCACAGCTCGAGACATTGAATTCTTGCAAAATTATCTTTTTGAGACGGAAACCCCGTTAGCGCCACCTGCGCTTGCGGTTGTACTTGTCACTGAACGGATTCGCTGGGAACGAGAATCTCAGGCGAAGGCTCAGAAAAGTAGCGGCGATGTGTATTTGCCCAAAGAAACGTATCAGGTTGGGCAAAAGCTGATCTTCGCGGCGTTGGGACTCAAAAAAGGCACGGTGGCGGCCATTCGTCCCGGCGTAAACCCGGAGGTTGGCGCATTTGATGTATTGGAAGTGGCCCTGGATGACGGCACCACGCGCTTTTTCGCGGGAGCATTTCAGGATCATAAGCTAAACCTTCCGTCCGAGGAAAAGGCCGACCCTGAGTCTGATCCTGAAGCCATTTTAGCGACCTACGGCGAAAATATTCAGAAAAAGCTTGATAAAGCGCTCCAGTCCGATGAAAATTTGGTCCGAATTGCCGGAGCCTGGTTCCCGCACGCCTTGCTGCTCGATATTAACATGGGTCACCTTAACCTGGCGGAAGCGGTCCTTGAAATGAGCATCGGTGAGCCACTAACCACGCTTGGTTTGATGGATCAGGTCGATGTGCCGCGCGACTCGAACGCGATGCTGACTGAGTTCTCCATGAATTACGCTTTGCAAGAGGATGGTCGCTTCGATGAAGTTGGCGCGACCGGTGAAGTATTGTGGTATCTCAAACGACTTGAACCGGACGAAGTGCAGAATATCCCGGCGGTGTTAAGATATACACCAATGGATTATGAGCGCTCCTTGCTCAGCGAGCAAATGCTGGCTTTGGAAGCTCAGTTGGATGACGAGCTGAGTGAAACGGATCAGAAGCCTTCGAAAACAAGCGAAGTGACAATAACGTTGACTTATCCCCATTGGCGGGCCGGGACGCTGCCGATTTCGTCCCGCGTGGCAGCATTTTTCCCAACTGCGCTCGAATCGCCCCGCATCCGTTTTACGATTGTTGACGGAAAATCCGGTGAAAGGATCCCCGCCTGGGTGGTGCGCGAATATGGCTACGTTTATGGATTGCGCAAATGGTATGAAAAGCAGAAGTTACTTCCGGGTGCGTATTTGGTCTTGAAGCGCAGCAAAAAACCGGGCGAAGTAATTTTGGAAGCCAAAACACATCGGCCCAACCGCGATTGGGTCCGGACTGTGTTGGCGGGTTCTGATGGTGGGCTGGTGTTTGCTGTCTTGAAGCAGGAAATTAACTGTGAATACAACGAGCGCATGGCCGTTATGGTGCCCGATGTCAGCGCTGTGGACGCTGCCTTTCTTCAGGTGACCAAGAATCGTCTGACTCTGCAAAAATTGATTCGTGATATGTTAAGGGAACTGGCAAAACTTACTCCTCAAGGGCATGTCCACGCGGAAGAATTGTACTCGGCTGTCAATATTTTACGCAGAATTCCCCCGGCGCCATTGTTTGCATTATTGGCTTCTACAAGGGATTTTGTCCATGTAGGGGATTTGCACTATCGTTTGGCTGAAAATATCGCGGAGGAGGCATAACATGAGCCTGGTAAAACCGACCCTCCAGACCCATTTCCACGTCGATTTTGACTGGTGGAAGCAAAATGAGAATGATTGGCATGTTCATCTGCGCTCCTTGTTGTGCGCGGATCACCGTGAAAAATTGGTGGATCTGCCTACCGGCACCATGATCGATTTTATTGATCCGGAAACCGCCGAAGTCCGTCAAATGGACGGCCTGCAGCAGGTGATTCTGGCGCATTGCGCCCGTCAGCCTGATTTCGTTACCGGGCAAACCCAGCTGGTTGAGGCTGTTTTCCGCATTTTTCTGTCGAATGGGAATAGTCCGCTCTCACCGATGGAATTATCGGAAAGGCTTGGGCGCCCGGCAAATACAATTTTGCTGACACTTTCTGGGCCGCGAGTATATAAGGGTATCCGTCCTATATTGGATTGATTGCGAGATTGCCCCTGTAGCTCAATGGATAGAGCAGCAGCCTTCTAAGCTGTTGGTTGTGGGTTCGAGCCCCGCCAGAGGCACTTCTGTCGCCATATATAGGATGTAGTCGCCTATAGTGCGCTATTTCGTATGTATGGCGGTTTTCTTAAACCGAAAGTGCGCTTGTTCTTGCACTTTACGCCGTCTTGGTGGGCTTGCACACAGGTTTTATTTGTGTTAATATCTTTCATGGATATAAGATCCATCGTAAATATTGGGAGATAATAAGTATGACAACCGAACGTTTTGGAATAATCAAATTTTCCGGGAAAGAACAAACCGTCGTTGGTGACGATATCAGCGTGGGGCAAAAAGCTCCAGATTTTACTATTCAAAAAATTGACTGGTCAGTGAGCAAAGGCTTGAAAGAGACGAGTGGCAAGGTTCGCATCATTGTCTCCATTCCTTCTCTCGATACGCCCGTCTGTGATCGTGAAACGCGCCGTTTCAATCAGGAAGCTGCCGGTTTGGGCGCCAATATTGCCATTCTGGTCATCAGCATGGATCTGGCCGTTGCCCAGAAACGCTGGTGCGGCGCAGCCGGTGTGGACCAGGTGATCACCGTCTCCGATGTTATCAAAGCTGATTTTGGGAAAAAATACGCCACGCTGATGAAGGAAGTTCGTCTCCTGCGCCGCGCGGTCTTTGTCGTTGATAGAAAAGGCATCGTCACTTATGTGGCTTATATGGCGACAAATGGCGATGAACCGAATTACGAAGAAGTGATGGCGGCTGCCAAAAAGGCGCTCGAAAAATAATTTCTGGTAAAGATGGCGATGCTCGCCGTGTACCTTGTGACGACCGAAGAATCGTTAACTGTTTGGAAAATCTCTGGCGTAAAGCGCCAGAGTGATCGAAAAAGATCGTTTATGGCCTTTGTTCACGCAGTTTTTTCAAAGGAGATCCTATGACTACCGTAATCTGGAAGTCTCACCAGGGATCAGAGTTGCCCGAAAAACGTCGTATGATCGTCGAAGCCATTGGCTGGCAAGTGCGCATGCAATCACATGTTTGGAGTCCGCCCACGGATTTGTATGAAACGGATTCGGCCTACATTGTGCGAGTGGAAGTCTCCGGAATGCGCCAGCAGAATTTCTCTATCCAATTCGAAAATAATCTGCTCGTTATTAGCGGGATGCGTCCGGATAAGCCTGAACGCCGCGCCTATCACCAAATGGAAGTCCGTTTTGGAGAATTCAGCACCGTGGCAGCCATGCCTGGCCCGGTGGATATCGAAAATGCCAGCGCTGAATATGATGACGGTTTTCTAACCGTCAATTTGCCGAAGGCCTTGGCACAAAAACTGAACGTCAAATAAGGAATTTGCCCACTTTTATGCCTGCATCCCGTTGGCACACGAACCCTGCCGAACTTTTTGAATGGATCGATGAAAACGATGTTGACCTGTTGGATGTGTTGATGCCGTCCATATTTTCGCGCTTTAACCAGAAGAAGGAAGACGAAAAAAATCCGTCCGACCCGCAGCTTGTTTCCCCTGAAGCGATCGAACCTGCGCCTGAAATTGTTCCGATTCTCCCGCTGCGGGGGGTTGTCGTTTTTCCCCAAACTGCCGTTCCGCTGACAATTGGTCAGCCCCGGTCAATCAAATTGGTGGATGACGTTGTCGCCGGGACGCGTTTCATCGGTCTGGTGGCGGCGCGGGATCCAAACCTCGAAACCCCCGGCCCGGATGATTTGTACACCATCGGAACTCTGGCCACCATCCACCGGCTTTTGCGCGCGCCCGATGGCACGATTCGACTACTGGTGCAGGGCATTGAACGCTTTAAGGTGGTGGAGTTTACTCAGACTGACCCTTATCTGATGGCGCGCATCGAACGCCTGCCTGAGACTGTCGAAACCGGCCTCGAGATAGACGCCCTGGCGCGTAATGCCCGTGACCAATTTGGCTCGATTGCCGAGTTAATCCCGTCCTTTCCGCGAGAGTTGGTTGGATCAATCACCAGCATCGAAGATCCTTTACAGACGGTCTATTCCATCGTCAATTTCCAGCGGATCGAGCTGGATGAGGCGCAGAGTTTACTGGAAATCGATTCGGTTACTGAAAAACTGCATAAACTGGTCAACTTTCTAGTTCGCGAGACGGAAGTCCTTCAGCTTGGGCAAAAAATCCAAAACGAGGCTCGCTCCGAGATTGACAAAGTTCAACGAGAGTATTTCCTGCGTGAGCAGTTAAAGGCCATTCAAAAGGAACTTGGCGAACGGGACGAGCAAGCTGTTGAGGTGGAAGAGTTCCGCGCCAAAATTGAAGCGGCGAAAATGCCCGAGGAAGCGGAAAAACAGGCCAAAAGGGAGTTGGAACGGTTGTCACGTTTGCCAACCGCTGCCGCCGAATATGGCGTCATCCGCACTTATCTCGATTGGTTGGTGACGCTTCCCTGGTCTGTCGCCACCGAAGACAATCTGGATATTTCTCATGCCCGCGAAGTGCTTGAAAAAGATCATTACGGCTTGAGCGATATTAAAGAACGAATTTTGGAATTTTTAGCCATTCGCAAGCTGCGGCTGGAACGCAAGGGTGAACAAACCGTTTCCGATGACGTTATCCGCCGCGAGCGTGAGGGCGTTATTTTGTGTTTTGTCGGCCCACCTGGCGTGGGCAAAACCTCGCTGGGGCAGTCGATTGCGCGCGCGATGGGGCGCAAGTTTATCCGCGCTTCGCTGGGTGGTTTGCGAGATGAGGCTGAAATTCGCGGTCATCGGCGCACGTACATCGGTGCTATGCCAGGGCGGATTTTACAGTCGCTGCGGCGGAATGAGTCGCGCAATCCGGTCTTTATGCTCGATGAAGTGGATAAATTGACCGCTGATTTTCACGGAGACCCGGCTTCGGCTTTGCTCGAAGTGCTCGATCCGGAACAGAACGGCGAATTCCGCGATAATTACCTGGAAGTGGCGTATGATTTATCGCAGGTGATGTTCATCACCACGGCGAATACGCTTGAGACCATTCCAGGCCCGCTGCGTGATCGCATGGAAATCATCGGGCTCTCGGGCTACACCGAAGGCGAAAAAGTGGCGATTGCCCGCGGCTATCTCATTCCGCGCCAAATCCGCGAAAATGGGCTGCGACCGGAAGAAGTCTCCTTCAATGACGAAGCGTTGCGGGCGATTATTCAACTGTATACCCGTGAAGCTGGCGTAAGGAATCTGGAACGAAATATCGGCTCGGTCTGTCGCAAAATCGGCACGCGAATTGCTGAAGGCAAAGAGCACGTTCTTGCTGTGACACCCGAAATTGTGCAGGAGTTTTTGAGCCATCCGCCGTTTCAGGGCCCCGAAGAGCTCAATCTGCGTACCTCTGTGCCGGGCGTGGTTCCCGGCCTGGCGTGGACGCCTTATGGCGGCGATGTGTTGTTTATCGAAGCCACGCGCATGTCTGGCGCCAAAGGCTTTCAGATTACCGGTTCGGTTGGAAACGTGATGCAAGAATCGGCTCGCGCCGCCATGTCCTACGTCCGTTCACACGCCGAACAGTTGGGATTGGATGTCGATTTCTTCGAGAAATCGGATTTCCATCTGCATATCCCGGCGGGCGCGCAGCCCAAGGATGGCCCTTCGGCCGGAGTTACCATCGCTACAGCGCTCACCTCGCTCATTTCAGGCCGGTTGGTGAAGCATGCGCTGGGGATGACTGGTGAGATAACGCTGCGAGGGCAGGTACTGCCGATTGGCGGAGTCAAGGAAAAGGTGCTGGCGGGACATCGCAACGGCTTGCGGACGATCATCCTGCCCAAGCGGAATCAAACCGACCTTGAGGATGTGCCCGAAGAAATCCAAAAAGTAATGCAATTTATCTTTGCTGAAAATATGGATGATGTCTTGAGCGCTGCTCTTGAACCGGCAACGACTCAGCCGAAAAAAGCTAAAAGCCGCAAGAAAACGACCATCAAGGATTCGATTGATGCCTAAGATCATGCTGGCCGAAGATGACATGACCATGCTTTATTTGCTAAAGACCCTCCTGCGTATGGAAGGGTATGAAACCATCGCTTTGAACGAGCAGGAAGACGTGCTGGTTGCTGTACATCGAGAACAGCCCGATGTGATTCTGCTGGATGTGCATCTTACTCAAGGCAATGGGGTTGATTTCTTGCGCGCGATTCGCTCCGATCGGAACTTGGATAAGATGGTTGTCATTATGCAGTCGGGCATGAATTTGATGGACGAATGTCGAGTAGCCGGGGCGGATACTTTTTTACTCAAGCCTTATATGCCTGAAGTCCTGATTGATGCGATCCGGGACGGACTCACGGGCCGCAAGCTTTGACTTTGATTTCCATCCGCGAGTTTCATTTTCCTGACGATTACAAGACGGTCTTCGAACTCTGGCAAAACACGGGCGAAGGAATCGGCCTGGGGCCTTCAGATCAACCGGAAGAGATCGATAAAAAGCTTCGGCGTGATCCAGATCTATTTCTGGTGGCGGAAGATGACGGTCGTCTTGTTGGGACGGTCATTGGTGGCTTTGACGGGCGGCGCGGATTGGTTTATCATCTCGCGGTTGTTTCGGAATATCGTCATCAAGGTTTGGGGAGCCGCTTGATGGATGAAATTGAATCTCGACTGCGCGCAAAAGGTTGTCGAAAAGTCTATTTGCTGGTCAAAAAAGGGAATAATGGATCTGCAGCCTTTTACGAAAAACGAGGCTGGGGTGAAATGGATCACGTCACCATGTTTGGTAAAACTCTGTAGTCATTGATCAAACCTATTGAAAACTGATATGCGCTTTGGCATTCTCACCATTTCTGATCGTTCCTCGCGCGGCGAACGCCTTGATGTCTCCGGGCCTGCGCTGATGGAAGCTGTCATCGTCCATGGCGGACAGGTAGTAGTAACCGGTGTTGTTCCCGATGAGATTGAAGTGATTCGCAGGCAGCTGTCCCAATGGGTTGAATCTGGTCTGCTGGATGTGATTCTGACCACAGGTGGCACCGGATTTGCCCCTCGTGACGTGACTCCGGAGGCCACGCGACTTGTGATTGAGCGCTTGACTCCGGGTCTTGATGAAGCCATGCGCGCCGCCAGTCTCAAAATCACGCCACACGCCATGCTTTCGCGCGCAATCACCGGAATCAGCAAGCGGACGATCATCATCAACCTGCCTGGGAGTCCCAGGGGCGCGTTGGAAAATCTGCAAGTCGTCCTGCCGGTGCTGGCGCATGCCGTCAAACTCTTGCACGATGACCCTGATTCTGAAAAGGGCCACCTTGCCAGTAAGCCGTGACCGGTGCTATAATCCCGCCGCTTGGATTCCGTTGAAACAAAACCTGAAAGAGGAAAGAAATGATTGATGTAAACACACTTCGCAAAGGCGTAACCTTTGAATATGACAACCAGCTTTATAAAGTGCTGGAGTACAGCCACCACAAACCCGGTCGCGGCAATGCCACCATCAAAATCAAGGCGCGAAATTTGCGAACCGGCGCCAATATTGAAAAAACCTTCCAGTCGGGTGATCGCGTTCCCGAAGCCCGGCTCGACTATCACAATGTTTCATACCTTTATTCTGATGGCGATTTTTATCATTTTATGGATAATGAGACTTACGATCAGCCCGCCATCAAGGGTGAAATTCTCGGCGAGAGCGCTGGCTATTTGAAGGAAGGCATGGAATGTAAACTGACCTTCTTCGAAGGCGAAGCACTCGATATCGAACTTCCGACCTCCGTTGATTTGAAAGTCATTACTGCAGAAGTGGCTGTCCGTGGCGATACAGCCACCGGCGTGACCAAAAAGGTCAAAGTGGAGACCGGAGTTTCCGTTCAGGTGCCGAACTTTGTGAAAGAAGGTGATACCATCCGCGTTGATACCCGCACCGGCGAATACGTCACCCGTGTGTAGTTGCTAAGAAATGGAATCACCCAAACCCCGAGCGGCGGCGACCGCTTGGGGTTTATTATTGGCGATAAATTCTGCTAAAACTGACTATCGGGAATTGAAATGCGCACACCTGCTGGATTTGAATGCAATTACTTTTATGGCGACTACTATCGTGGTCGTTCCGTGGAAGAATGTCGCCTGCTCAAGGCCTCCGGGCAAAACTGGACGCCGGATTTGTGCAAAACCTGTCCGGCCGCCGAGATTGCGCGCGCCAACGCCTGTGAATCACTACAACTGCGCGCAACGGTTGCCAGACCGCTCAGCGCTGCCTTCATGCGTCGTGTACAAATTACAGCGTACTGCGAAAAATCTGGCCGTGATGTCAAAGAGCCGCAGATTGGCTGCGGAGAATGTCACCCCATCCCACCCATCTTTGAAGTGAAAAATGACCTTTAGCCTTTTGCTCGACCTGGACGATACCCTGCTCGATACGAATATCGACGCCTTTCTTTCGGCCTATTTCAAAAAATTGGCCGCGCACATGGCGCAGCGTGTCCCGCCGGAACAATTTATCAATGCACTTCTCCGCAGTACGCAGATTATGTACGGCAGCAAGCGCATCGACTTCACCCTTGAACAGGTTTTCAGCGAAAACTTTTATCCCGCGCTGGGATTACCGCAGGCCGAACTGGCCGCCGCAATCGACAAATTCTATGATGACGTTTTTCCTTTGCTTGAACCACTCACCAAACCCCGCCCCGCCGCCGTGGCTCTCGTTGAATGGGCTTTTGCTCAAGGCTGGAACGTTGCCATCGCCACAGACCCGCTTTTTCCTCGCAAAGCCATTTTGCATCGTTTGCGCTGGGCCGGGCTTGCGCCAGAAAAATATCCATTCACGCTGATTTCCGACTTCCAAACCTTTCATTTCGCCAAGGCTTCGCTCGCCTACTATCCCGAATTTTTGGCGCGCATGGGTTGGACAGATGGCCCAGTATTGATGGTGGGTGACAGCCAGGAACGTGACGTGCATCCATCCCAGCAAGCGGGTGTGCCGGTTTTCTGGTTGAAAACGGATGGAGATGCGCCTTTTGATGGAATCCCTCAAGGGACGCTTGCTGACCTTCAACGTTATCTTGAAACGACCGACCTCTCCGGGCTGGCAGTGGATTATTCATCCCCTTCAGCCTTGATTGCTTTCCTGCAAGCCACTCCCGCCGTTTTGCATACACTCTCCCTGACGATTTCCCCAGACCAGGCGTCCCATCGACCGCAATCAGGCGAATGGTCATTCCTCGAAATTCTCTGCCATATGCGTGACGCTGAAAAAGAAGTCAATCTGCCGCGCATGGAAACGGTATTGCGGACCGAAAACGCTTTTATCGCCGCTCAGGAGACCGATCAATGGGCGG
>CAILYI010000144.1 GCA_903838415.1 uncultured Anaerolineae bacterium
GATGATTTTCAGGATTCTGGCAGGAATTCTTTGCGATTTGCATCAAACTGCTGCATGGCGGTTTCGTAATCGTCATGTCGACCAATATCTAACCAATAGCCATTGAATGGAAAAACATTGACCTTTTTTTGTTCCTTGATCAACTTCAGGATCAATTCGGGCAAGTCCAGGCGTTCTCCAGCGGGGATGTACTCCAAAATTGACGGCTGAAAGATATAAATTCCGGTGCTGACTGAAAAGTGATAGGTGGGTTTTTCAACGTAATCTGTCACCCAATTATCTTCTGAATGGATAACGCCCAGGTCGATTTTTATATCACGCTGATAAGTTGCCAGCGTGGCAATTGCGCCGCGTTTGCGGTGATACTGCCATAAGGCGCTAAAGTCAATCGTGGTCAGCAAGTCTCCGTTCATCACCAGAAACGGTTCTACCAGGTTTTGGACCAAGCCGATTGGTCCGGCGGTTCCGAGCGGCTTTTCCTCGCGCGAGTAAGAAATATGCAGCCCAAACTTACTTCCATCGCCGCAATAGGCCATCAGAAGTTCAGCCAGGTAGCCTACGGCCAGGGTGACATCGTCAAAGCCATGCCGGGCCAGTTGTCGCAGAACGACTTCCAGAATTGGCATATCGCCGACCGGCATGAGCGGTTTGGGCAGTACTGTTGTATACGGGGCAAGACGGGTACCTTTGCCTCCGGCGAGAATAATGGCTTTCATGCGAGTTTTTCCGGTTAAACGGTATATTGATCTGGGGAATACAAGTCGAGATGATCTTTGATCCACTCGATCGTGCGGCGTAAGCCTTCTTCCAGCGAAACTTGTGGACTCCAGCCCATTAATTCGCGGGCTTTTTGATTGGCGGCGTGTAGTTTCAGCACTTCGCTTTTTTCGGGGCGCATGCGCTGTGATTCGGTCACGACCTTTGGCTTTTTGCCGATAATGGCGAAAATTTTCTCCGCCAGGTCACCGACGGTGATGGCGGCATTATTTCCGATATTGATTTCCTGTCCAAGAATATTCTCAGCTTCCGCAATTCGAATGAAACCATTCGCAGTATCCGTCACAAAAGTGAAGTCGCGCCAGGTATCCAGGCTTCCCAGATGGACTTCATCTCTGGTCAGAGCCTGAGAAATAATAGTCGGGATGACAGCTCGGGCTGATTGACGCGGACCAAACGTGTTAAACGGGCGTAACGTCACAACCGGCACGTTGAAAGAACGGTAAAAACTCTCAGCAATTTTATCAGCACCAATTTTACTGGCTGAATATGGCGACTGTCCTTGCAGCGGATGCGCTTCGTCAATCGGGGTGTATCGCGCTGTGCCATAAACCTCGCTGGTTGAGGTATGCACCACTCGACGAACCCCCAGGTCGCGTGCCGCCGTCAGCACATTGAGCGTCCCCATGATATTTGTCTCTATCACTTCGCGGGGGTGCAGGTATGAGTACGGAATGGCGATCAAAGCTCCCAGATGAAAAATCGTGTCCATGTCGCGCGAAGCCGCACGGATGGCTTCCATATCGCGCAAATCGCCATGAATTACTTCCAGCTGAGCAAATTTCTCCGGCGAGAGCATCCGCAGCAAACCGACATCATTGCGCGAGTTATAGCGCACAAAAGCGCGTACTTGAGCGCCTTCGCTGATGAGCCGTTCAACCAGGTGACTGGCAATAAAACCGCCCGCACCGGTGATTAATACTTTTTTCCCTGTCCATTGGAACATATGTCACTCCACAGCAGACTTTACGCGTTCGCGCCAGTCATTTAGCAAATCTGAAAGCGAATTCTTCAATGAAATTTGTGGTTGCCAGCCGGTAATTTTTTCAACCAGCCTCATGCTGCCAGTTTGTACCGGCACATCATTTTTTTGAAGCCTCATTGTATCAAGTTCTACTCGAAAATGTCTTGTTGCCATTCCCAACAACAGGTCAAGGCAATGGTGAATGGAGACGGCTTTCCCTGAACAAATATTATAAGCTTCCCCGGCTGTTCCTTTTCTTGCCAAAAGCTCATAAGCCTGCACCGCATCGCGCACATCGACAAAATCTCGCTGAGCGCTTAAGCCACCGGTCTTAATCACTCCATTTTCTTTTTGATGTTCAGCCAGAGCAATTTGCTGTGCGAAAGACGAACATGCCAGGTTAGGTGGCTGTCCCGGTCCAATCAAGTTGAAAGTGCGTACAATAATAACCGGAAAATTATACGCCAGGAAAAAACGACGGGCCACAACTTCCTGAGCTACTTTACTGGCCGCATAATCCGTTGCTGGACGTAAGGCAAAATTTTCTGTAATAGGATGTTTCCCCAACCTGGGGCCATACACCGCGCTGGAACTTGCGATAACGACCCGCGGCTTTAATCCTGTTTCGAGCAAAGACTCAAACAACGACAATGTGCCAAGCACATTGCCTATAAAGTATTCTTTAGATTGCTGGGATTTAATCACCCCAGCGAGGTGAAAGATAACATCCGGCTGACAAATTCTTATCACATCGGTCAGCGCCTCTTGATCGTGAATGCTACCGACGTAGATATTGCTAATCATGTCAGATTTTCGCTGGTCAAAACCAGTCACGTCCCAGCCATCCGAAACCAAAAAATTTGATAAAGAACTACCTACGAAACCAGAGATGCCGGTCACAAGTGCGCGCATGTTGTTGTGGAAAACCTTCCTGAAACTGGGGTGACGGATCTCAAAAGCTTAACTTTTCTTGGTCATTACGTTAAGTTTTGGCTAGCCTTTATATCATAAAAATGCAGAAATATCCTTCTCGACGAGTTTACCACGCCGGTATTTCTGGTTTTTCCAATCAAGTCCAAGAAAAGATTTCAAAATAAGTTTGAAATAACCCAGCGAAAAATTCTGTTTGTGGATATTCTGTATTTGTTCCATCTCGAAAGGATTCCTACGGCGTTTGTTCTTTTCCAAAGAACTTCTAGGAATAAAAACGGTATGGATACAACGAAAATAGGCATCGTCCCAATCATATTCGGTATGCAAATAGCGACGTAACTCATGAGATTCTTTGTTTTTGAAAATTAATTCGCCGCCGTGTAAACGCTCAGGACATCCTGTCCAGCTTTCAATTAACGAGAAATTGTATAGTTTTGTCATTGATCTGCAGGGCGGAGCAAGGTAACCTTTTGTGGTGCAGTTCTTAAAATTCAACTCAATACAGTTCAAGACATTTCCAAAGATTGCCCAGGTATTGGCAAACTCGCCATTCAGAATCTTTGAACGCATTTTTACCAACCCGTTCGGATCGTAAATCTCGTCTCCATCAACAGCAAATATCCAGGTATCTGTTCCGGCGCAGTGTTCAATAATCTTGTGCGATTCGCGCGGATGATGGACTTGTGTTACATCAATGTTAGTGAATTCTTTAGCTAAATTATTAACGATCTCGAAGGTATGATCTTCTGATTGGTTGTCGGCAATGATAATTCGGTCACAAAACCCAGCGATATTGCGAATAACGCGCTCAACATGCAAGTCCTCGTTTTTTATCAGAACAATTCCAACAATTTTCGAAGTGGCCATATGATACTTTGCCTTATTTTCCCAGAGTAGCCGGTAATAGAGTTTTTGCCGGAAGTTTACGAGCAAAATGCTCCGGTTCTTGCCTTTCCAGAATACTGTAGAGAAAAACAAGTGCGGGTGAAGCCCAAAATAAGGCTAGATTACGGCGGGCTTTTTTTGAGTATTGTCCCTGGCCAGATGTGGCTTTGATAAGCTCGGTTCGTGCCAAATCAAGCCTGCCTTGGCGCAATAATTGCAGACCTCGAGAATATTGAATCGAGGTTTGTCTTTCAATAGGGCTGGATTCTGTAACTGGCAGGTTTTCAATCCCTTGATACTCACTTTCCCAGTCTGAAACTTCGTTCCCCGAACGGATTCGCTCGGAATGTAATTTCAAAATAAGCCTAACCAATGCATGTTGGCGTAATTGCGCTCCGGTGGAAATTCCACTTACCGAACGCCAATAATAGTACCCGAGCGAGGTGCACATGCCAATATTGGTTATTTCGCTCATGCGCAGCCATAAGTCGAAATCCTCTGCATAAGAGCCTCTGTATCCACCCACTTTCTGAAAGATTTCAGTGTGAAGCATGACGGATCCATGTACAAAAGGATTTTTTCCTTTGTCCATATACTTTCTAAGAAGGGCTTGTTTGTCCGGCAATTCGAGAGAAAAGAGCGGTCCCAATTCTGTATCGACGAACCACGTCCATGTTCCGCATAATCCGGTTTGTGGATGTTCTTGCAGATACGACACCTGCTTTTCCAATCGAGTTGGTGCGCTGGCGTCATCCGCATCCTGCCGCGCAAGGAATTTTCCTTTCGCTAGTTCTGCTGCCCGGTTTAGAACTTTTCCCAGCGCCCCGGCATTCTCCTGGTGAAAAACACGGATGCGACCATCAGAGCGGGCATATTGTTCCAGTATTTCACCCGAGCCATCGCTCGAGCCGTCGTCAATGGCGATAATTTCAAAATCGGTGAAGGTTTGCGTCAACAGGCTGCTCATGGCGCGCGGTAAATCCTGAACAGCATTGTAAACGGGCAAAAGAATCGAAACCGTGGGCATTATTAATCCAACAAGCTCTTAAAAAGTTCACGATGAGCTCGAACAAATTTTTCAAGCGAAAATTGTTCAACGGCTCGCTGGCGGGCCGCATCAGCATATTTCTGGTGACTGCCCCAAATATTGGCGATTGATTCAGCCATCAATTGAGGATCTGGGGTGCTTATTTTTTCCCAACTTCGATCCACCTGAATGCCAATTCCGGCATCTGGTCCGACAAGTTCGGGAACGCCTCCACTTGCCGAATAAACTACCGGCAATCCAGACGCCAGCGCTTCTGCGATGAGATTTGGCGACGGGTCGTTGTACTTGGTGTGCAGCAAAATGTCGGCGCGCTGGAAAATTTTTGGAGCGGACTCTTGCGAATAAGTTCCGATAAATTCAACTTTATTTTCTACCCCCAACTCGCGTAAAGTTTGTTTTGCTAATTCCATTGAAACCTGTTGATTTTCTCCCCATAATTTCCCTGTGATGAGCAGGTTTGTCTCTGGCAGCAACATGCTGACTTGTTTTAACACCTGGAGTGCAGTTTCAAAGCGATATTGTTCATACTGATTCCCGCCGAGCAGTAAAACTGGTCCTCGTCGACTGATCGGTTTCTTGACCGGTTGGTAAAGATTGGTATCAACTGGATTGTAAATTACTTGGGATGGAGATGCAGATTTCCCCAGAAATTTTTCCGCCCCCAGTTTGCAAAACTCACTCTGGAAGACAATGAAAGCTGCTTGTGCGTAGACTTCCTGCATGATTCGATTCGGTTCTTCCCAGCCCTTTCCATACCAGGCTGGATATGCTACGCCATTCTGGTTAAGAATGATTTTTACCCCGTTTTGTTTTGCCCTGCGAATAATGGCTGCTTTTGCAACATGATCCACGCTGCTGACTGCATACAATAAACTGGCTTCGGGATACGAGTGAGGGAAAGATTCTGCCAGAAAAGTTAATTTAACTGCGCCACCATGCGCAACTTCCGTCCGTAAAGCCGGGCGATGTGGAAATTGGCTGGTTAAGTAGCAGACAGAAATTCTTTGGACTGGGCGAAATCGGGCAGACTCTCTTTCCGCCCTGAGACGCGTTGGCAGAGTGCGAGTGGTGCGAATCAGGGGAAGGGCAGGCCCAAGGATGCGCCTTAGGCCATCTTTCAGGCGAGAAATCAGGAGTGCCTGAAAGTAATTTATTCTGTCCATTCGACGAAACCCTTCATAAATTCCCGCCAAAGAGGAATCTGCGTCTCGTAGGCGTGGGTTTCTGCGGTTGCGCGTCCACTTTCCAAAACGGTATCAAGCTCAGTGCCCTGATTTTGATGGACGAAATTTGCCCAATGAGCCAGGCCTTCAACATCCTCCACATCCACCATCCAACCGTTTTGGCCGTGATTAACAAGATCTATGGCCTGGCCGACTCGAGTGGTTACCAAGGGAACGCCTGAAGCCATTGATTCTAGCACAGCTTTTGGGCCGCCCTCCTGGCGGGATGCTATGATATACAAATCCAAAGCAGGGAATAACCGGCCTACATCAGGGTAATCTTTGAGAAAGATGTGTTTATACGGAATTCCCAATCGTTCCAGCCCGGCTTTGACATAACCGCGAGCTGGTCCGGTAAGCAGTACAAAAAGTTCGGGGATAGATGATTTTAGTATTTCCAGCGTCTGGATGAAAATATCTGGCCCTTTGATGAGTTTGGGCTCCAAGCCTTCCTTCCACCCGTTCCCGTCTTTCTGAAAGGAACCGATAACAAACGCCCTGTCAGGAATTCCGAGTTTGGCGCGTTGCTGGCGGCGTAGTTCTTGATTGCGATAATGAAAGAAAGACAAGTTGATGCCGATTGGGATGAGATGGACTTTGGATGGGTCAATTCCGGTTTGAAGAACTGCATCCCGCATTTCGGTGTGCGAAACCTGAATGCGGCTCAACCGCTGATGGTTTCGCATCAAACCGGCATAAACCGCATCAAAGTTATTATCGCCTGTTTGGGGGAGCCCATGAAAATAAGAAAAGCCGATTCTGTGGGGAGTATCCAGCCAATTGTCATCTACCAGAAAGAACTGGCTTGCGAGAAACATAGCTTGTGGGGTGGAGCTGGCTTTCCATAAGTGGGAAGCGGTACGAATACCCAATCTGTCAGCAATCTCTCTTAGTTCGCGCATTTCCCAATCTAATATCCATCCAGCATTATCTCCAGCTAAAAACAAATGTGAATAAGGTTTCCAGTTGGCGCTGAGTGCTCTAATCCCAGTTTTGTAAATTGACTTGATGACCGTTTTCATGGTTACATAAGTCCCAGAATTTTTAGGTATTTGCCAGCAACAGATGACATGGTTGGTACTTCGATCCGCGCTTGATATTTTTTGTAATCAGTAACCAATTTCTCCAGCAAGGCAGGAATCTCCTCCGCAGAATCAAACCCTAATCCTGCTTCCTTGACAATTTCTGGGTGCCCGCCGCTTTTCAGATACAAAGCCGGAGCGCCGCAGTTCAAAGCTTCCAATAGAGAATTAGAACAGGGGTCATCTTGACTTGCGGTAATGTAAATATCGTGTTGTCTAAAATAATCCGCCAGTTGAAATGATGGCACAGGATCGATCATGCGGATATTTTCAAACTGAACCGGCGAGCGACCAACGAAAGAGAATTCAAAGCGATTCCAATCTAGGTGTTCATCCAACCAGGAATACACAGGGGCACCCTTTTTGGGGTTATCCGACCAACTGGCAGCAATCAGACGAGTTTTGCGATTGTGAGAGAATTGTACCCGCCCTTGAGTGTTAAAGATGGCCGAGTCTACCGCGTTGAGCACGATTTCAGGGTCTTTGAACTGCAGACCGAGTGCAAGGTGTTTTTCCAGACTGTAATAGGATTGGAAAATGGTTTTATCAGCAAATTTATCATTGATTTGACAGATGTGTTGATCAATTCCTTCATCACGACCGCGATAAACGTTGATTGGGCCATCCACGCGGTGTACATATAAAACAGAATCGCGCCGTAAGCGTTGCAGCCGACGTTCATCAAAATTGAAGGAGTTGAACAGACAGGCGCGAGTGGTGCGGGAAATAGTATTATTTTCAACTTTCAAACCAAATGATTCCGTCTCGTTCCATAAGGCGCGCAAAAACTGATGGCCGCCACCGGACGGCGGCGGGGCGAATTGATGGAAGATGGAGAGGTCGGCTTGTTGGAAGCGGCCTTGGATCCAGGCGAGGAAATCATCCAGCAGATGGGCGCTGTATCTTACGGAACTGCGAATTGGGGGATGAAGGGCTGTCACGTTTTTTTTGCCATTACCAGGACCATAACTTGGCTTGTCCGGGAATTTCGATCACGTGGGTTACCATCGCTGGCAGGTTATGGATGGTGATTATAATTAAAATGAAGAGCAAACTGTACAAAATTTTGTTTGCTCGTATTTTTTGCAGTAAAATTCCAGCTTGGATTGCCAAAAACGGGAAAATTTGTAAAAAATAGGTGGCTTTTAGGGTGTCACCGGGTCCCCCTGATCTGGTGCGAATCACAAACCAAAGCTACCCTAACAGCGTAGCGGTGACGATATTTGAGCTGAGTCCTAAGATTATTTTTTGGGGATCGTTCGAGCCTCGCATTGCCTGAAAGGCACAAATCTGTCCATAGATTCCCCCAGCAATGAATAAGATGGTGGGAATCAGGGATAGCAAATTTACCCGCCCCAAATAGGCATTAATTTTGAATCGATTGGTTATAGCCCATTTTGAGAGGTGCTTTTCCATCGATTCGCTTTCCAGGGACCTACCTGGCATATATTCGTTTATACGAGTATCAATCATAAAAACCGAGAAGTAGGCATGATAATCCCCCCACATTTCACTGTAAAGAATAGGAAATGCTTGCTGTAGAAAAGTTGGGCGAACTGGGTCAGTAAAAAGCTTCCCATCTCCTTTACCGAAAAAAAAGCTAAGGGGTTTGGGTTCACTTTCTGCCGGGCGGTTGAAGGCTAGAATGGTACCGTATTGATTGAATAAATAAAGATAAAATCCCCCGCCAATTAGTCCGGCAATGGCGGCTGCGAAGGATAGAGCCTTGATAATTTGTACACGGTTTTTATCGTTGGCTACTGCCATCGATAATCCGCAGAGAAACACACCTGGGAAGACAAAAAATCCCCACTGACGGGCCAAGACCAAGGTGCCCAGGCCCAATCCCAACAGGATGGTGTTGCAGAAGCCGAATTCTTTGTGGATAAACAGGCGCGTTGTAAATTCAGTGGTTACCAGGGCCAAGAACAATAAATAAGGTTCGCCACGCATTTGTGAAAAAGTTTTGTAATAGGCGGGCAGCATTCCCAAAAGGCTAAGCGCAAATATCTTGACCTGTATTTGGCCCGGGGAAGCATTTTCGCATACCCTTAGCAAATAGTAGGTTGTTCCCAAG
Source organism: uncultured Anaerolineae bacterium (assembly GCA_903838415.1). Taxonomy (GTDB): domain Bacteria; phylum Chloroflexota; class Anaerolineae; order Anaerolineales; family Villigracilaceae; genus UBA5195. The sequence continues at coordinate 8,990 of CAILYI010000144.1, forward strand.
GAGAGCAGCACATTGCAAAGCTGTCCGATTTTCAAAGCCCACCAAAGATTTTGTCCAAAGGCAAATGCGATTGCGGGAATAACGTATGGCAAGGGCGGAGAGAAAAACTCAGAACTTTCCGAACTAATGGGCCAGTTTAACTTTGACAGCTTTCTTACGTTTGTCGCGTGCCCATCCATGTCATAGCCGACAAAGGGACTGTGAAGGCTGGCGTTAATAAAGACAAGCCCGTTAACAAAGAGAAATAAGAAAAGTAGCGTGCTTGAAATTCGATGGTTTGAACCAAGAAACATATTTGAGATTTTTGGCATGTTCTGACTTTCTCGTCACACATAAATCGCTGGACTTACCATGGGAATTGGCACTCGCGATGGATTCCGGATGTGGTCAATGATTTTCACTCTACTTGTACGCGTGAGTAACAAAATGGCTGTTTTTGACCCCATGCACCCTGTTGAGCATATCAAAACGGTCCACAACTTCAGCCTTTTTAAAACCAGCGGCTTTGCACATCGCTTTGGCAGCCGTTTCGGAAAGTCTGTAAAAAGAGCCCCCCGAAATATGCCCCTGATAGGTCAAAACCACTTTGTTTCGGGTAAGCCAGTTGGCTTTCATGGCGGATGAAACGGTAATGATACATTTCTCTCGGGTGGCAAAATACAATTGTTCGATGGCTGTGATTGGATCTCGCAGGTGCTCAAGTAAATCATTGCACAATTCGCCATACAGAGAAAGGTCATAGATGGTCCCATGTCGATAATCAATCTCGAGCCCCTTTAGTTTTGCCATCAGGATGAGTTTGTTTGAATTCTCCAGCCCAAATTCCTTATAAGTTGGGCCGAAGCGCACTATGTCATCGGCGTTACGGTATTTTTCCTCGTGAACTTCCTTAAATGCGTTTGAAGGTACGAAGGCCAGAGAACCGTCATATTTGTTTGAATCAACTCCGCAAACACGCTGGGCGCCGTGTTCCTTCATCAATATGGAAAAATAGCCATCCGAGCAGCCAACATCCAAGATCGTGCGCCCTTGATAGTTATTTTCGAATTTATAATGGGAGATGTATTGTTCGATATCATAGGTGCCGTTGGAAGTCATTCCTTCATGTCGAAAGCAGTGATACCAACGCCCATTTTCGAATAATTCTTTTAGATCGCTCATGTTTTCTCCTTGTAGCTAATGCTTTAGTTTCCGCTAAAAGTAGGTAGCGGTCGATAGCGGAAAATGATTCCGGTAGGCTTGGTAGGTTCGAAAAGCTTAATTTCGTGCATAAAACTCACAAAAGTGGATTGACCGTGGTTGATTTTGCACATCGAGCCAGAAATCCTTTGGGTAAATGAGCGGTCATCGAGTTCTTTTCTCGAAGTCGCCCTGAAAGTACGGCATCTTTTGGAAATGGTTTTCCTGCGAGCTGCCGCCGAAAACGACCAGGTGTTCTTCTGGGCTTGCGATCCCAAAAGCCAGTAGGCATCACCAGGAAAGTTGCCGCAAGAAAGCTCAAAATTGAGCCTGCCAGGAGTGCCAACTCAGGCAAGCGCTGGACGCATTCCGAATTATGTACGAATTGGCGATGAGCTCCTACCATCTGCTTTGCGCTCAACGGGATCTGCTCCACAGGCCAACGATCTTTGTAGATGGCGCGCACACTCTCGGGCTTGAGCACAACTGGGGTTGCCAAAAGCCAGGGTTGCTCAAAAGCAGGATCAAAGAAGGCGTAGACATCGAAGGTATTGTTATTCTCATCAGGTACGACTTTATTCAAAATCAGTTTGCGCCAAATTTCTACCCGTATCGCGTACCCATTCTCGATCCAGACATAGTTTTCATCTGGTTTTGTGGCTTCGAGTGTTTTACCTTTGTGTTTGCGTGGCAGTGGACGAACCAAAGCGCCATACGTTGGTGTGCGTCCCAGGATATGTTCAGGCAGGAAATTGCGCAGGGCGGTAAAGTTGGTTGCTAATCGCAAGACAAACATGTCGATCCCGGCTTCTTGTAGAGCACTGATTTTCATCCCAGCGTCTATGACCGCAATTTCATCAGCCTGAAGGCTCTTTTTGGCGTTCTTGAGTATTTCTTGCCATAATCGCTTCTCACTATAGACATTAAGAAAAAGGAATTTACAAAATGAAACAATACCTTCGCCAAAAATAGGCTGAAGTGAATGGGCTTCTGTAGTAAAGTTGTGTTTATTAAGACATCAACTCAGGAACTACAAAAGCCCACAATGGACATTTTAGCACTTTTACAACCCATCGAAGACAGTTTATCCAAAGCAACTCTGCGTCAAATGAGCCGAGTGATCATTGCCATGCTCGCCATGACCGGGCGGGTGACCATGTTAGGGCTTTCACGCTGGGCCGAAGATGGCGGCAGTTACCGGACCATCCAACGCTTTTACAATACGGCGATCCCGTGGGCGCAAATCTTCTGGCAGTTTTTTTACCAACACCTGTTGCGGAAGGAAGATGTCTACATCCTGGCAGCTGATGAAAGCGTGGTCAGCAAAGCTGGGAAGAAGACCTACGGGCTGGATCACTTCTTCTCTGGGTTGCAGCAAAAGGTGATCCCGAGCCTATCCTTCTTTGTGGTCTCCTTGGTCAGCGTAAACCAACGGCGTTCATATCCAGTGTGCGTGGAGCAAACGGTACGCAGCGAAGAAGAAAAAGCCGCCTGCAAAGCTAAGAAAGATGCGAAAAATGTCAAATCCGCCGAGCCGAAACGCAAACGAGGACGGCCCAAAGGTAGCAAGAATAAAGATAAGTCGGAAGTCATACTCAACCCAGAGTTGTTACGGATACAAAAGATGCTCAAAGCGCTACTTTTGAGGATGGGCGCTTTGCTCCATCCCGTTTACCTGGCTATGGATGGTCATTTTGGGAACTATCCTACTTTTCAAATGGTACGGCAATGTGGATTGCACCTGATCTCCAAACTGCGCTGGGATGCGGCCCTGTGCTTTCCATGGGATGGCAAGGGTCATAAGTGCAAATATGGAAAACGGGTGGACTATGCCCACATCCCGGAGAAATACCTCAAGTCCACTACAGTGAAAGATGGTTTTCAGACTTGCACTTACCAGGCGCAGCTCTTACACGAGGACTTTCCTGTGCCACTCAATGTGGTCATTATCGTCAAAACAAACCTCGCCACACAAGCCTGGGGACACGTTATTCTGTTCAGCAGTGATCTCGAACTGTCCTGCGAGAATTTAGTTGATTATTACTCTTTGAGATTCCAAATCGAGTTCAATTTTCGGGACGCGAAACAGTTCTGGGGTTTTGAGGATTTCATGAATGTCAACGAGATTGCAGTGACCAATGCCGCCAACTTATCTTTGTTCATGGTAAATCTGTCTCAATTATTAATGTGCGATTTTCGACAAACCGATCCTGATTTTGGGGTTCTGGACCTCAAATCTTTTTACCGAGGGTGCAGATATGCCACTGAGATGCTAAAAATACTTCCGGAAAAACCCGATGATATTTTAGTTGCCCAGCTTTTCCGTAATTTTGCTACTTTGGGCAGCATTCATGTGGCTAAATCACCTGTTTCTTCAGCCTAATTGGCGAAGGTATTGTTGAAAGGGATGCTTTACCCTTGTGATAGTTCGCCAAAACCGACACAAGGAAACATCCCCCTATGAGAATAACCTTTTTGAAAGAAACCGTCAAGCAGTTACAGATTCGATTGCAGAAGGCCTATAGCGATGGAGATTTGAAAAATGTTCGGCGCATATCAGTTCTATTGATGGTGGCTGAGCGGCAATGTATTGATAAGATCATGCTGGTCTGGAAAGTCTCAAGACAAACTATTTCGAACTGGCTGAAAGCTTTTATGAACGAAGGGTTCGATAGCTTGAAATATGAAAAACCAACGGGCAGACCAGCCAGGCTCACCAAAACGCAGAAGGATAAGTTGTATGCGCTGGTCAAAAGCGGCCCCGAAGCATGTGGCTACGCTACAGGTTGCTGGACAAGTGTCTTGATACAGGATTTAATCCAAAAAAGTTTTGGCGTACTATACAATCGTTTTTATGTGTGCGAATTACTGCGTAATTTAGGCATCACTCGACAAAAAGCACGTTTTGTCTCAGATCACTTGGATGAAGAAGCTCGCAAGAACTGGATGGAAACCGAGTGGCCCAAGATATTGGAACAGGCCAGGACCTTGCGCGCTTCGCTTTTCTTCGGAGATGAAGCCAGTTTTGCCATGTGGGGCTCCTTGTCTTACACCTGGGCTCCTCGCGGCGAGCAACCCGAAATCAAGACCAGCGGGAAACGAAAAGGATACAAGATGTTCGGCGTGATCGAGTATTTCAGTGGCACACTGGTGTACAAAGGCATTGAAGAAAAATTCAACAGCGATAGTTATGCCGCATTCCTCGAAAAATTACTTGCCGAAATTTCTGGAACTATTTTCCTGGTTCAAGATGGAGCACGTTATCACACCAGCAAAGCGATGCGAGAATTCTTTGATAAGTATTCGAAACGACTGAAGGTCTTTCAACTGCCGTCCTATTCGCCAGACTACAATCCGATTGAATATCTCTGGAAGAAGGTGAAAACTGCCGCCACGCACAATCGCTATTTTGAAGATTTTGCGAAACTCACAACTTCTGTTGAAGAGGCCCTTGCAACCTTGGCTAACCAGTCTACAGAAATCTTGCGCTTGATGGGCGTTTACACCAAGCACTTGGCGACAGCTACACCTTTGTAAAAATCATTTTCTTAACATCAATATGATCTTTGGGATGCACCCGCTCGAAGGCACGCAGCAAAGCCAGTCTTTGTCCATTGATTTCACCCACGTCGCCTACAATACCAAAGATGACAGCTGGTAGGGCCCGATTGGCCGCAGGATGATAGTGTTTTCCAGAACAATTCTTGAGCGCAGGACGCCAGAAGGCAGTCACGTCAATTGTAACTGGCAGATATCCTTCGTAACGATGTTCTTTCCAATCAGGCAGTGCTTTGACATGTTCACGCCATAAAGCTAACGTGACTGGTATTTGCCATTTTCCTTTACTGAAGGCAGTCCAGGCTCTGCGTATGGCCGCGTCACCAGCAATTCTCAGTATGGATTTGGGGCACAAAAGATCTATGCAAATTGATAAGACAATGCTAAAGTGGTGAGAAAATCTTATCTTGCCTGTTATAAGACAAGGCCACTTGGTGTAAATATGTACGAAGAATTGAGTCCGGA
>CAILYI010000145.1 GCA_903838415.1 uncultured Anaerolineae bacterium
CTTTGCGCGCGCCTTCGCCAAAGCGGTGACCTGTCAGGTTTGCACCGATAAATTGGGCAAGGACATCAGCAAATGGGAATGGGGCGAATTGCATACCGCCACCTTCCGCAATGGAACCTTGGGCAAGTCGGGCATTACGCCAATTGAAGCGCTTTTCAATCGCGGTCCGTTCGTCACCAGCGGCGGCAAGTGCGTCGTCAACGCCACCGGCTGGACGGTGGGCGACTCCTTCGAAATCGACTGGCATCCCTCCGAGCGCGAAATCGTGGATTTGTCCAATTTGAATAACTCGATTTCCATCATCGCGCCTGGTCAATCGGGTCACGCCTACAGCCAGCATTATGACGACATGGCCGCCTTATGGGCCACGATCCAGTATGCCCCCATGTGGTGGAATCAAGACTCCGTCATCAAGGATGCTGAAGGGCATTTGCTGCTGATTCCGTAGCATTATTCGAAAAAGCAGGGACACCGCATGGTGTCCCTGCTTTTGATTCGTATTGCGCTTGAAAGTTGGATGCTGTGCATATTTATCAAGTAGGGGCGCCGCACACTTCGACCCTAACCCGGACAAGCCGGAAAATAGAAATATCCAGGGCAAGTGTGGCTTTCTCCCTGGCATCGCCCGCCAGGGCAGGTAAAAAGCAAGCACTCAACCGTAAAGGTACTGTTTGGCAAGTAGTAGGGGCGCAGCATTGCTGCGCCTCTACTACTTGGGAAGAGACTCACTGCCTCTTGGGAAGAGACTCACTGCCTCTTGGGAAGAGACTCACTGCCTCTTGGGAAGAGACTCATTGCCTCTCAGTAAGGGCGTTCCGCCTCAACGACAGACTGGTTCGCATCCCCACAGCCCCCTCCCACCTCCCCCAAATTTCCTGCTTTCGGGAATTTGGGGGAGGTGAAGTGTTGGATGGAATGAATAAAAAGAGCGCTTTGGCGCAAAGTTATCAGCCCCTTCTCCCATTTTTCGGTTTTGAAAATGGGGGAAGGCGGGGGAAGGGGGCTGTACGCATCCCCACAGCCCCCCGGCTAACTGAAGTGTAAGGTGAATATCCATCCATATAAACTATACTTATTTCATGAGTAAGCGTTTAACGATGGGATATGCCATTTAATTCTTAGGTCTGCCCGGATGCTGGAACATCCGGCGCATAAAGGAATACAAAGGGTGGGTATGGAACAACCACGCAAGCAAACATTCGATCACAACCCAAGCCCAGGCACTGAGACAAGCCGGGATATTCTGCGTAGTGTAGGGATTGGCCTGCTTTACCTGCTGCTGGCGCGCGCCAGTTTGTTTTTCGTTTCACAGCCGGAGGGGGTGGCAGCCATCTGGCCGCCCAGCGGGCTGGCGCTGGCGGCGCTGCTTTTGACCAAACGGCGCCCGCGGCCCGGGGTGCTGACGGCTATCTTCCTTGCCAATCTCTGCGCCAACCTGCTGGGCGGCAGTGCCCTGTCTCTCAGCCTGGTCTTTGCCCTCGCCAACAGTTTCGAAACCATCCTGATCGCCTGGCTGCTCCTGTCTTTTATGGAAGTGCCGCTCAAATTCGAGCGCCTGGGCCAGGCCCTGCTTTTCTTCGCCATCGTCACGTTCGGCAATGCCAGCTCGGCCCTGTTGGGCGCGGCTTTGGTCAGCATTTATGGTGGCGCCGACTTCTGGCACATTTGGGCCACCTGGTGGGTGGCGGATGGATTGGGAATTGTGTTGATTACGCCGCTGATCCTGGCCTGGCAGCGCGGCTCCAGCGGGGATGACGCTGGGGTTAAGCCGGGTTTCGGGAAGAGCGTGGAGGGGCTCGTCCTGCTTGGCATCGTCAGCCTGGTTTCAGCATATATCTTCCTGACAGGCGCGACGGCGCCGTTGGCTGACGTGCTGGGCGCATACCTGCTATTTCCCTCCCTGATCTGGGCCGGGCTGCGCTTTGGCCAGCGCTTTGTGACTGGCCTCCTTTTTTATGTCAGCCTGATTGCCATCATCGGTACCCTGTATGAGCGGGGACGCTTTTACGGACTGGTGAGTGACCCCGGCCTGCATTTGATGGCCGTCCAGCTTTACCTGGGCGTGCTGATTGCGATTACTTTGCTGTTGGCCGCCACAGTCAAAGAACTCCGGCAGACCGGCCAGAAACTTGCCATAAGCGAAGCCGGGTATCACAATATCTTTCAGAGCGCTTCGTTTGGCATCTTCCAAACGCGCCTGGATGGCAGCTTCGTCCAGGCCAACCCTGCCATGGCCGAGATCCTGGGCTACGCCTCGCCTGAAGAACTGCTGGCTTCCGTTCACAATATCAGCAGCCAGATATACCTGGATGCGTCGCGCTATGCTCAATTACTGGATAAAGCGCTCCAGACGACAGATTGGGTCAGCGACGAAAGCCTTGGACGGCGCCAGGATGGGCGCGTCATCCTGGGCAAAATCATGGTTCGCCAGGTGCTCAGCCAGGATGGCCGCCCGGCCTACCTGGAAGGCTTTTTGGAAGATATTTCAGAGCAACAGCGCATGGAAGATGCCCTGCTCGAATCGGCGCAAGAATTCCGCAGTATCGTCGAGGCTTCGCCCTCCGCCATGCAGTTGTACCGGCTGAAAATCGATGGCGGCCTGATGCTGATCGGCGCAAACCCGGCTGCCGACCGGCTGCTTGGCATCGATCACCTGGACTTGGTGTCCCAACCGATCCAGGCTTGCCTGCCTGCCCCGTTAGTCAATGAAGAATTCTTGGAAATGTGCCGCCAGGTGGCGCGTGGGCACCTTGAAAATCAATCCCTGGAATTGCAATTTGCACAGGCCCGCCTGGAAGGCAGTTTTGAGTTGCGCATCTTCCGCACCGCGCCGGGCTTCTTTGTGCTGGATTATGAAGATGTCACGGATCACCGGTTGAATGCGCGCCTGGCGCAGGCGCGCAGCCGCTTGCTGGAATTTTCGTCCACTCACAGCCTGGATGAACTGCTGACTGCCACCCTGGATGAGGCTGAAGCGCTGACTGGCAGCCAGGTTGGCTTTTATCACTTCCTCGAAGCCGATCAGACCACCCTGTTTTTACAAAACTGGTCAACCCGCACCCTGCAGAAGTATTGCCAGGCCAGCGGCAAGGGTACGCATTACCCGGTCAGCCAGGCCGGGGTCTGGGCAGATTGCGTCCGCACCCGGCAGCCCATCATCCACAATGATTATGCTTCCCTGCCGAACCGCAAGGGGCTGCCGGAAGGCCACGCGGCGCTGATCCGCGAGTTGGTTATCCCGGTAAAGCGTGAAAACAAGATTGTCGCAATTTTGGGAGTGGGCAACAAGCCGTGGGATTATGCTCAACGCGATTTGGAGATCGTTGCCGAACTGGCAGATCTGGCCTGGGATGTGACCGGGCGCAAACGCGCCGAATCCGCCCTGCAAGAGAGCGTGGCCCTGCTCAACGAAACCCAGGCCCTGGCGCAGGTTGGCGGCTGGGATTATGACCTTGCCTCCCAAAAAATGACCTGGACGAAGGAAGTTTATCGCATCTATGGCGTAGCTGATGATTATGACCCCAGCAATGTGTCCGAGGATGTCAAAGCATACGCACCGGAAGATCAGCAAATCATCGATCAGGCTTTTCAGAAAGCTATCAGCGCTGGCCAGCCTTACGACCTGGTACTGCGCTTTATCAATGCGCTGGGCCAACAGCTTTGGGTGCGCACCCGTGGGAATCCTGTCTATGAAAATGGGCAGGTGGTCAAGGTGACCGGCACCATCATGGATATCAGCGGGTTGAAAAAAGCCCAACTGGCGCTCGAACGCAGCGAGGAACAACTGCGCCTGGCGATGGATGCCTCCGATGATGGCGTCTGGGATTGGAACTGCCAGGACAGTCTCCTGGCTTACAGCCCGGCCTACTATCGCATGCTGGGCTACCAGCCCGACGAGATCCCGATTACCCCGGCAGGCTGGCTGGGGTTAGTCCACTCTGCCGATCGGGAGCGCGCCGCCCGCGTCATCAAAGATTGCATGGAAAACCGGATTCGTGAGTTCGAAATCGAGATGCGTTTGCGCACCGGGAATGGCAGCTACAAGTGGGTTCTCAGCCGGGGCATGGTCGCCAGTCGGGATGAGGCTGGCAAGGCGCTGCGCGTGGTGGGCACGCATGTTGATATTAATGTGCGCAAGATGGCCGAAGAAGCCCAGCGGCATGCCAATCGTAAACTGGAGCGGCAGATTGCCATCAACAAGACGCTGCAAGAAATGCTGGTCGAGCAAGCCACGCATGATGTGCTGACCGGCCTGTATAACCGGCGCTTTATGGATGATGTCTTGCAGCGTGAAATTTTACGCGCCGATCGCGAAGGCAGCCTGGTCAGTGTGCTGCTGCTGGATATCGACCACTTCAAGCGCTTCAATGATCGCTACGGGCACGATGTTGGTGACGATGTGCTGGTCGCTTTGGGCGAACTGCTGCGTGAGATGTTCCGCGAAAGCGATATCGCCTGCCGTTATGGCGGGGAGGAATTTGTCGTCATCCTGCCTGAAGCCAATGCAGAAAATGCCTGTCTGCGCGCCGAGCTGCTGCGCGACAATTTCAGCCGGTTGGCGGTTGGCAAACGGATGTTGAGCGCAACCCTTTCGGGTGGGGTGGCCATGTATCCGTCACACGGCGCCAGCGCTGATGAATTGATCCGCGCGGCAGATATTGCCCTGTATATGGCCAAGGAAGCCGGGCGCAACTGCATCCGCGTTTTTGACCGGTAATTCATGACTCTACTGCCAAAACCTTTTTAACCACAAGGACACCAAGTAGCACGAAGGAAAACCTGATATTTCTTAAATATCAGGTTTTCCTTCGTAAGAAGCATCGGAAACCCGAAAGGCCCCTTTTTGCAGTGGGCTCAGTTTTAGAAAATGAAATCAGCGCGGGGGAAATTTGCGCTACAATCAGGCGATATCCCACCCAAGAGGAGTAAAGCCTGTGAAACGCCCAACCAATATCAACGTTGTGATTGGAATTGGAATCTTTGCATTTATCGCCATCTCCGCCTACTGGTACGCCTGGTTCCTGGCGCCCGATGTCGTCCAGGCGCGCCTGCCCAGCGACCCCGATTACGCGGTCTACATGGGGTACGAGCAGGCCTTCCCGCTGCCGGATGCTTTTGTGGCGCTGGCCTCGCTGGTGGGTGTGTTCGGCCTGTGGAAGATGCGCGACTGGGGCTTTCTATCCATGCTGCTGGCGGCTGGTGGCGCGCTTTTTCTGGGGCTGGAAGACTTGCTCTTTGACCTTCAGCACAACATGTTTGTCCCTTTCAACGACGCTGCGGTGATCGAATTGGCGATTGTGCTGGTAATCATGGCGCTCGGGCCGGCCATGACCCTCCTGCTGTGGAAGCACCGGCATGAACTCATCTAACCCGCGCGCGTCTCTCCAAAAAGGATGGCTGTATGCCGCCTGATCTCTGGCATCTTTACGAAATGATGTTTAAAAGCCGCGTCTTTGAGGAAGCTGTGCGGCAAATCTGGCAGGATGGCAAAATCTCGGGCGAGATGCATCTCGGCCTGGGTGAGGAAGCCATTGTGGCCGGGCTTGTCTCCCAATTGATCGAAGGGGATGCCATGGCGCTCGAACATCGCGGCACGCCGCCGCTCTTGATGCGCGGCGTCGACCCGCTGGCGCTGCTGCGTGAGTTCATGGGTCAGCCTGACGGTCTGTGCGGCGGGATGGGTGGTCACATGCACCTGTTTGCGCAGGATAAACTGGCGGCTTCCTCGGGCATCGTCGGCGCGGCTGGCCCGGCTGCGACGGGTTTTGCGCTGGCCGGGCAGATGCTGCGTCCGGGCACGGTTTCGCTCGCTTTCTTTGGCGATGGCGCCAGCAGTGCGGGCATGTTGCTCGAATCACTGAACCTGGCCGTGGTCTGGAAACTGCCGGTGATTTTTGTCTGCAAGGATAATGACTGGGCCATCACCACGCCCGCCAGCACGGCAGTCGGCGGCAACCTGCTGGCGCGCGCCCAGGGATTTGGGATGAAAGCCCTCGAAGTCGACGGCGCGGACGTGTCAGCGGTCTGGATGGCGGCCGCTGAAGCCCTCGCTCACGCCCGCGGCGGGTACGGTCCGGTCTTTCTCTGGGCGCACTGCATCCACCTGGAAGGTCATTTCCTGGGGGATGGGCTGTTGGACATGCTCAGAAGGCCGCTGTACTCTTTCCGCAAGCGCATTTGGCCGATGACCAAAGGTTTCTTCCGCGCGGGCGGCGCTCCGGCGCGCGAAAGAGTGGCGGCCATGCGCCAAATCTTGGGCGTGGTCTTCACGGCGCAGCGTCAAACTGCCAGCCAGCGTGATCCGCTCGTGCGGACGAGACAGGTTTTGGGCGCGGAAAATCAGCCCCGGCTGCTCGAGCTGGAATCCGCTGTGCGGGCTGAAACCCGGCAAACTGTGGCGCTCGCGCTCCAATCCGACGGATGGGCAGCATGAAACCGATCAGCTTTTCAGATGCGATTGACTCTGCCCTCGGGCAGGCCATGGCGGCGGACCCGCGCGTCATTTTGCTTGGTGAAGATGTACAGGGTCTGCACGGCGGCCTGTTCATGCGCTTTGGGCGCGAGCGGGTGCGCAACACGCCGATCAGCGAAGCGGCTTTTTTGGGCGCGGCGGTCGCGGCCTCCATGGCCGGGCTGCGCCCGGTGGCTGAGATCATGCTGGTGGATTTTATTGCAGTAGCGATTGACGCGCTGCTCAATCATGCCGCCAAGCTGGATACTTTTTCGGGCGGGCGCTGGCAGGCGCCGCTGGTGGTGCGGACGAGCTGTGGCGGTGGCTATGGCGATGGCGGGCAGCATGAGCAGAGCCTGTGGGGCTGGCTGGCGCATATCCCCGGCTTGAGCGTGGTGGTGCCCTCCAACCCGGCGGAGGCGGGCGGGCTGCTGCTTTCCGCGCTGGCCCTGGGTTCTCCGGTGGTGTTCATGGAGCACAAGTTAATTTCCCCGCTCTGGCTGGATTTTCTCGGCTCGGGTGGGCGCGATACGGTCAGCTTTGACATCCCGGCGCAGGGCGCGTGGGGTGTGGCGCCCGCGCATTGGGAGCCGCTGCCGCTTGGAAAGGCCTCGATTTGCCGCGCCGGGTCGGATGTGACGATTGTGACTTTGGGGGTGGGGGTTCACCGCGCCTTACAGGCGGCCGCCCTTTTGGAGGGGCAAGGCATTTCAGCCGGTGTGGTGGATCTGCGCACGGTCTCGCCGCTCGATAAGCTCACCGTCTGCGGAGAAGTGGGTCGTACCCGCCGCCTGCTGGTGGTGGACGAGGACTACGAATCGTTTGGTCTTTCGGGCGAACTGGCCGCCGTGGCGCTGGAGGCCGGGCTGACTTTCCAATATGCGCGCGTCTGTACGCAGAGCACCATTCCCTACGCCCGGCACCTGGAAGATGAGACTTTACCAAATGTAAAACGCATTGTGAAGGCCGTCGAGCAATTGGTTGAAAAGCGCTGACCTATCTGTCAACGCGCCGCTGAACTGATAAAAAAGAGGCGACTGGATCAGTCGCCTCTTTTCGTCTGGCTTCGTCGCTCGCTGTAGCGTTTATACACGCGCAGCCAGGCCTCGCTGGGATTATCGGGACGGGATTTTTTCTGCTCCGGTTTGCTGATGTGAAAGGCATAATCCTCCAGCAGCGCGGAAACGGCTTCTTTCGGTTTGGAATTGATGACCGGCTTGCCCGCGTTGATGGCCTCGACGAACAGATCCGGGGTGAAAGGGATGACGATGGAAATCGGAATTCCCAGCGCCGATGCAATCTTCTCACTCTGCAGGCCCAGCCGTGGAAAGGTGGCGTTAATCACCAGCCTGATGCGTTCAGCCGGATAACCGAGCTTGGCGTAGGTATCCAGGGCGGCTGCGCAGGCGCGCACCGACGCCATATCGGGCGAAGCAACCAGCAGAATCAAGTCGGTGATATCCAGCGCCTGCAGGGTGGGTTCGTGAAAATCGTGCGGCAGGTCGGTCACGATGTAATCATAGCGCCGTTTAATATATTTCAAGGCCGCCGCCAGCGTCTCGCCCTTGATGGTTTCTGCTTCGGCTGGCAGCGTGGGCGCGGCGATAAAATTCAAGCCGCTTTCATGCCGCGAGATGATGGAATTCATCGCTTCTGCGTCCAACTCCGTGGGGCTGAACCGCGCGATGTCAGTCCAGGTCCGTTTGAGGGAAGCGTTTAACATCAAGGCCACCTGACCGGCCATCATCGTCAGGTCAAGCAGGATCGTTGAACCCTGCCAGATGGACTGCAAGCCGATCGAAAGGTTGACTGCCAGGCTGGAACAACCTGTGCCGCCGCGCAAACTATGGATGGCAATGGTGTGCGCCTGCTGCTGCACTGACTGGGCGGGTTTTTCAGCCCTGGCAAATTCAGCGTGCCGCAGCAGCACTTTGACGCGCGCCGCCAATTCGGCCGGATCAAAAGGCTTGGTGAGATGGTCATCTGCGCCCGCTTCAAAGGATTTGAGCTTGTCCTGCAAGCCCGATTGGGCGGTCAACATCAGGATGGGGGTGTGCGCAAATTCAGGTTCGCGCCGCAGGCTGCTGACCACATCGTAGCCGGTGATGTCAGGCATCATCACATCGCTGATAATCAAGTCCGGTTGGATGGAGCGCGCGGCCGACAGGCCGTCGATCCCGTTTTCGGCGGTTGAAATTTCAAAATCCAGGTCAGCCAATGCGCGTATGGCCAGGGTGTGGAACATTGGCTCATCGTCAATAATCAGGATGCGCGTCGTCATGATGAAACCTGTTCGACGCCCAGTTCTTTTGCGCAAAAAACGCGCAAGTGTTCCATTTCCACTTCAAGCTGATTGACCAGCTCAGCCACTGGAGCAATCTCCCCGTCAGCGCCCAGCGCTTCAATCTGAGCGGCGATGCGCGTCACTGGCCCGGCGCTGAAATTGGCCGCAACCCCTTTAAGATTGTGCGCCTGGCGGAACACGCCGGTGGAGTTTTTGGCGTTTAGTGCGGCGCGCAGCTCCTTCATGCGATCTGGCATGTGATTGACCAATTCCTGGCACATTTCGATAAAAAAGACGCGATCATTGTAGAATCTCGGTAAGGCGTTGCTGATATCCATCGGCAATTGTTCCCCGGGCGCTTCATCTATCAGCGTTTGGGGCCGCTCGGAGTTGGGCGCAGGCGTTGGGGCGATTTCCTCGCCGAATAAACCTAAACCCAGTACGAAATCTAGATCATCTTCAACCGGGAGCTGCGCAGCTGAGCCGGAATAATCCTGTAAATCTGGCGAGAAAATTTCGGGTTGGGCGGGCGAGTCGTCCTGAGTCCAGCGGTCCAGCACACTGAACAGTACTGTTGTTTCCAGCGGCTTGCTGACGTAATCATCCATCCCGGCTTCGATGCAACGTTCACGATCGCCCTTCAAGGCGTGGGCCGTCATGGCAATGATCGGGATATGACTATTCCCGTTCTCCCACAACCGAATGCGCCGGGTAGCCTCCAGCCCGTCGAGATCTGGCATTTGCACATCCATCAGCACCACGTTGTAGTGCTCATTTTGCACCTTCTCGATTGCAAGTAAGCCGGTTTCGACCGCATCAACTGAAAAGCCGCCTTTTTGGAGCAGGATGATGGCCAGCTTCTGGTTAATCGGGTTATCTTCCGCCAGCAAAATGCGCAGCCCCTGGCGCTTATTCTCCGAAATAATGTGTCGGGTTACCAGGTGGGAGCGTTTTTCTGGCTTATGTGAGAGCACCATTCGTAAGGTATCATACAGCATTTGCTGTTTGACCGGTTTGAGCAGGTAAGCCGCGCAGCCCAGCGCCTCCAGGCGGGCGGCATCGCCGCGTTCTCCCATCGAAGTCAGGATGATGATTTGCGCATCGCGCGCAACCGGGTCGCTTTTGATTTCACGTGCGGTTTGTTCGCCATCCATGCCCGGCATTTGCATATCGAGCAGGATGATATGGAAGGGATTTCCCTGGCGATGGGCGGTGCGCAGCATTTCCAGGCCTTTTGCGCCGCTGGCAGCTGTTTCAACCCCGCAGCCGAAACCTTCCACCATTTTGGTGAGGATCATGCGATTGGTGGCGTTGTCGTCGATCCCGAGAACGCGGATATTTTTAACGTTTTGCTCAAGATCGAGAGCCGCGGCAATTCTTTCATAGCTGACGTCTACCGGCTGTTTTTCGAAAGTAATCGTAAACCAGAAAGTGCTACCCAGCCCCGGGTCACTCTCGACCCGAATTTCTCCGCCCATGGTTTCAACCAATTGTTTGCAAATCGTCAGCCCGAGTCCGGTTCCGCCGTACTTTCGGGTGGTGGAGCCATCGGCCTGGGTGAAACGCTCAAAGACGGCCGCCAGCCTGTCTTTCGGAATGCCGATCCCGGTATCCTGGACTGCGAACTTGACATTCACATGCGTATCAGTTTCTTCCACTGGCTCGGCGCGGATCACAATCTCGCCCTGCTGGGTAAACTTGATGGCATTGCCCACCAGGTTTACCAAAACCTGACGTACGCGCGCCGGGTCGCCTTTCAACCCGGTCCTGAGATTGGGGTGAATAAGACAGACCAGTTCCAGGCCTTTATCCTGCGCGCGCCGCGCCATGGCATACGCCACATCTTCGACGGTGTTGCGCAGGTCAAAGTTGATGATTTCAAGATCGAGTTTCTGGGCTTCGATTTTGGAAAAATCGAGGATGTCGTTGATCAGCGCCAGGAGCGCCTCGGCACTCTCCAGGGAAATGCTCAAATAGTCGCGCTGTTCGTCGGTCAACGTAGTGCCCAGGGACAATTCAAGCATGCCGATGACCCCGTTCATGGGCGTGCGGATTTCATGGCTCATGTTGGCCAGGAACTCGCTCTTGGCCAGATTGGCCTGTTCAGCTTCCTTGCGGGCCTTATCCAGGTCGGTAATGTCGTGATAAATGGCCAGGGTGGCCACCTTTTCGCCACCGACAATGACCGGAGCGCCAAATATCTCCACGATGACAGTTCTCCCGTCTTTTCGGTGACGATTTCCCACGCCGTGCACAGGCTCGCTTTTCGCAAGCTTGGTGTAGGAACTGGCTTCTTTGATATTTTCCGGGGAGGTGATCAGGGAGTCGAGATTTTTTCCGATGATTTCGGCATTTGAGTAGCCGTATAGTTTTTCAAAAGCCGGGTTGCAGGAGACAATATTATCGGCATCATCCAGCACCGCGATAGCGACCGGGCTATTCAGGTTCAAGGCCTCCAGGAATTGTTTTTCGCGCACGAGTGCGGCCTCGGCGCGTTTAATCTCAGTGATGTCTCGGCCGATTCCAACCAGCCCCAAAGTCTGTCCCTTGCTATCCTGTAGGGGAATCTTGGTGGTCAAAACCAGAGCCGGTTTGCCAGCTACGTCCATGCCGGGTTCTTCACGGCTAAAGATGGGAATGCCGGTATCGAGAACAGCTTTATCGTCTGCCCAGAATTTGGTCGCCATTTCGGGGGGATAGGTGTCAAAATCTGTTTTCCCGAGCACTTCCTGCATGGTCTTTCCGCCAGACGCTTTCCAATCGATGGTATTGGAGATCGTTTTGCGTCCCTGCGCATCTTTGACATAAACACGGTCAGGCAGGTTGTCAATCAGCAAGCGCAGCAGATTGCGTTCATCGGAGAGAGAATTTTCCGCCAGTTTGCGTTGGGTTGTATCGTGCAGGACGTAAATTGTGCGCTGAATTCCCCGGTCGATGTTTATTGTTTGGGAAAATGCGTCAAAGTAGCCGCCCAGTTTCTTAATCTCGAGTTCCCCGGTTTTTAGTTGATGATTTTCGTCCTCGGGGAAGAGTAAGTCTGCCAGTGATCTTCCGGTCAGTTGGGTATAGCTTAAGTCGAGTCGTTTTGATGCGGAGCGGTTACTGCGCGCGATCAATCCGTTGGCATCCACCACAAAAATCAGGTCGGAGACTGCGTCAAAGATGGCTTCCCATTCTTTCTTCCCGCGCTCGATGACCGCTTCCAATTGCTGTAAAACATGCACATCTTGCTGGAGGCGTTCATTGGCGAGGGAAAGTTCGAGAGTTCGTTCTTCGACCTTTCCCTCCGATTGGGCGGTTAGTTTTTCTAGTTGAGCGTGCCGAAATCCGGCCAGCCCAAAAGCCAATCCCAGGAAGAGCGGGGCAGTATCGACAAACCACATTAACTTGTGTGCATTGTGGACACTGATCATAGAGCTGATGGTCATCGGCAGCCCGGTTGTATTGACTTCAACTATAAGACTCAGTATAGGATAAAGAATGCCGAGGCCAATCCCAATCAGACTGTAACGGGTCACCATGGTTGAGAAGAGAGACTTCATGTGCTTCATAAATTCCTTTATGCAAAATCGAATCTAGCAGAAAGTGTTTTGAACAAAGAGCCTGATATTAGTCTATCATTGTTTCCCAAGAACGTGGCGAGGCTATTAAAAAGGTGACGTCCATCATAAAGATGACAGTCACCTGGAAGACACTGGCGAATTTGCTGGGATCACTTTTTATTGCGTCAGGGTGTGTCACTTGCCGGGATGGCCATCAGCATCTGGCGAGTCTCGGTTTCTTTATTGGTTAGGACAATTGCCAGGCAGGGTTTGCTGGCTGTCGTTACTTGACTTAGGCCCTGTGAGTTAAAATCGATCAGATCCAGAGTCTTCAGCTCTGTTACCTGGTAGTGCAGGATATCCGCGTTGCTCATTGTCAGCAGAAGCTCATCGCCCGGCTGGAGAGTTTGATAGACCGCATCCAGTTGTCGATTCCATGGTAACGAAACCAACTTGCAAATCTCAGTTCCCTGCAGCCATTCGGGACCGGCGGGGTTCCAGGCTCCATCCAGCACTGCTCCGGCTTTCAGGGCAAAATTCCAGCCTCCAGGCAATTGCAGCGATATGGGGCTGGGCAGACTGGAAGGCGTCGCGGTAACATCCGGTGGTTTGACGGCAGGTGAGCTGGCCGATGAAGTGACAACGGCGATCATAATCAGGAGAGCAACGACCAGCAAACTCAGACCCACTACCAGGACTTTCTGCACAAGTGTGGCCTGGGTGAAATCTTCCTTTAGTTGATCCCAGAAAGCCAGCTTTTTTTCATCTTCGAGAACTTCCACGAACATCTCAGGGCCGGGCTCCAGCAAAGAGGCCTGCAGTTCCCGTAAGCGGCCTTCAGAATCGTCCCAATCCTCTTCGTGGCTGGGCAGTTTCGGCGCGTAAGCCGAGACTACTTCTTTGTAATCCAGGTGGGTTTCCCCGTTATTGAAATAATTAATCAAATACCGGATTTTTTCTTCACGATCTTCGCCCGGGACCAGTTTCCAATCAATGTTTAGCTCACTGCAAATCGCCATAACTTCCGCTTCGCTCATCGAAGCGGTGATTAACAAGCGTATCGTCTCGCCTGGGACGGTTCCATTTCTAACTTTTACGGCCAGAGAATCAGAAAGCTCGCTTTCAAACGGATTCCCGTGATCGACGAAGGGTTGAACCAGGCCATCCGAATTGAAGGGTTGATCGTATTCCTCGGCGGGCTTGGCAAACGGATTCCCTTCTGGCGCGTGATTGCGATTGAGTAGGGAATCTCCTTGAGCATCCAGGCGCTGCGTGAATTTTTTGAGTGGGGTAGTGACCCTTGGTTTTTTCGCTGCTGGCATGGTGGTGTCGCCAGCCGGACGCGGATGGAGATTGAGCGGGAGCAGCTGTTCGGTCTTTCCCGGGCCAGGGAAGGGTTCGCCATCCTGAAAAGGAAAAAATCGACGTCCTTCACCTTCCGGGGTTGGCTCTGATGGTTCGAACGGCGAACGAAATGGTGAGTCTTCTTCATCCGGGGTAAGCGCCGGTTTCGTTGACGATTCGCTGCCTTTTTTGAAGAATTGATCCAGGCTATTGGTCTTTACGAAGGGTCCATTTTCAGGCTGTTCATTCGTCAAATCAAGGCGGATTTCAGCCAGGCGACTATCTTCAGGAGATTCCTCAGTCAAGCCGCCCGGAGCTGGGTTGGTTTGATCCTTGCCGGGCAGGGATTCGTCATCTTCGAAAGGCTTCTGGATTGATTTTTTTGTAGGCATGTCTTCACTCTTTCCGTTTACGGGAGGCGGGTTGGCAAAATCGGCTTGATAAAAATGAACACAACCGGTAAATCGCCGCTCTCAGGGACAACAATCGGTGCACTGCGATACAAACCCGGCAGGCTCACAATACCGTGCGTGCCAACTTCCTGGCCGTTAAGATCGAAAACCACTTCGCCCTGCTGTGTAACTTTTATATTCGTTGTGCCTGTGATATCGAGATTCACCTGCACATTATCTACCGCTTCATTGTCCTGGCGGATGCCGTCTCCGTTTAAATCCACGAAAACCTTGACGACAATCTGCGCATTGGAAAGATGCAGTACCGGGGTGGGAATGGGTGTTGGAGTTTGCAACTGTACATTCACCGGTTCTATTCGCTTGATCTGATAAATACTGAAGCTCTGCAGCGTGGTCCACAAACGGTCGATATAATCTGTGGCGCCCATACAGGTCAACTGCGCCGCGACCGTTGGCCAGGTAATTTCTCCGCTCGAAGTACTGATTCTATCGAGGGCGCTTTGCAGGCAGCCAAAACCACTGTGATAGGAAACCATCGTGAATTTCCAGTTATCTTCATAGCTGGCGGTAAAA
>CAILYI010000146.1 GCA_903838415.1 uncultured Anaerolineae bacterium
CAACCAGGAACCTGTTCGGCATATAACTCGGTTGAGTATTCTGCAAATCCGAATTCTGGAATTGCTTGGGCTGTCGCCCACCATCTATTCTCAGCTTGCGGATAATTGACGAAAGTCAAATTCATTTCCGCGAATGGACAGTTGTTGGTTTTCTGTTTGCGCCACACTGCTCGGAATGTTCGTCTTTATCCACATCATCACACAACAAGTTGTTTGGTATTTCAACCAGCAAAATGGAGAAAATAATGCCCCGTATTCGCTGTCATTACATAGATTGCATATTCACCGATGACGGCTACTGCTCCGCGGCTGCCGTTGAGATTGATCCAGATACAAGTTGCGTTACTTTCACACTTCCTGAAGGTGCAGCTGCAGGTGATGAAAGATGGGATGAAGAAGAACAGGAAGAAGATGATATCGACGAAGACGAGTTATTTGATGACGATGACGATGAAGAGGAAGAGACAGCGTACTAAAACTTCCCGCCCCCACCGTGTAAGCAGCCGGACAAGATGGTGGAACTGGCTGAAATAAAAGCTGCCAAAATCCAGTAAAGAAAACAGGCTCTCTGAAAATGAGCCTGTTTTTGATTAACGAGATGAAATATCAAGCCTATCACCCGTAAAGGTGCATAAAAATGCTGTAGCCGTAGGCTGGATATGTGTCGGGTGGTTGTGGTGATGTTGAAAATCAACAATCGCTCATAAAAGCACTTTACTGTTCACTCTTCCAACAACTTGAAAGCAATCCGGCGGCCTTTGCCCTGTCCAAAGGCGAGCGCGAACCAGGCACGGGTCAGCCCATCCACCGCGGTGACGGCTTCCAGCCCCCCGAGACAGACCGGGCGCAATCCAATATCGCGGATGAGTTGTTCGGCAGTGGGGCGGGCGGATTCAGCCCCGGCGTAGAACAGGTCAAGTTGCTGGCCGCCCAGGCTTGGGTTGGCGAAATTTTCCCAACCAAGGGTGCTGAAGGCGCGCACGAGATCGGCATCCGGTGCAGCTGATTGGAGCGCGTCCAGGTTGTTCATCAGCGGGCTGCGTGGATTGTTGGTGGCGTCTATAACGATTTTGCCAGCTAAGCCTGCGCCAAACTGAACGCCGAATTCTACGACACCTGCGCCCGGCAGGGACAGCAGTATGACTTCCGCGCCTGTGAGTGAATCGGCAATAGGGGCAACGTTCAGCCCGGCATGCTTGGGGTCGCCGGTATTTCGCACCCCGTAGGTAACCTGGTGACCGGATTGTGCCCACTTACTGCCGAGTGTTTTGCCAATATTGCCTGCGCCAATAATGGTGATTTTCATGGATTCTCTCCTTTAATTTCGGAATATAAGGATACCAGCCGCGACATGACGATGGTGATGAAGAAGACGCCCGCAATCATCTCGATGTTAGCAAGTGAACGCGCCCACCACGAGACGGGCAAAATGTCTCCGTAACCGGATGAGGTCAAGGTAGTGTACGAAAAGTAGATGAGCTGTTGCCATTGTACCGGGGCATCGGGAAATGTCCCATCGCGGAACGAGTTGGAAATTAGCACATCCAGCAGCCCATAAATGGGGACGAAAATCGCTCCAATCAGCAAGTATAACGCCACAGCCGCGTAAAGCACATCGCGTGTGATGGTTTGGACGGCAGCGAGGAAGCGTCCCAAAATCCAGAGCAACATGCCGAGGTAGGGAATCAGCGCAATGTAGGTGATGATGACAGCCCAGGTTGCACCAGGGTTGAGCGCGTAGAGCAGTGTTGCCCAGGTAAATGATGCCGGTGACGGTAAGGAAGGTTGTGTGAAAGTGCGAATCGCGCCCGAGCAGGATGCCGACCACAATCATCGAGGCATATAATAACTCGTAGGTGATGAGCGCTAGTGTGCCATAGGCGGTGAAGGGGTAGGCGAATTGCACCAGCACCATTAGCGCAAGCAGGTAGATGACTTTGCCTTGTACGGCATGTTCGAGAGCCAGGTCAGAACGGTTAGGCATGGATTAGGATAGGTATCCGTATTGCGTGGTGATACAGGATGGTAGCCTTAAAATACCGGGCAGTTGGAAAGCGAAGAATACTGCGCTGAACAGAATTGTAATCGAAGTCAAGTACCCCGAGAGATCTTTCGCTGACACGCTCAACGATAAATTTCCTGCTTTTGCCTTTCCTGAAGCACAGCCTTCTGAATAGGAACAAATTTTAGTAGGGGTCAGGCTTATAATGCTTGAAATCCTGACCACATCCTTTCATCCAATTTGAATTGAAGAGGGAACAATGGGAATTCAATTACTCCGATTTGCATACCATTTTATTGACAAAGCTTCAAACTACATCAGTTATTCGGAAAACGAACCAGAAATTAGCACACTCAATATCACGATTATCGATTTTCTGGAAACCCTGACGAATAAATTATGGGACGCCGAAGATTCTGGGAATACAGTTTCCGGGCAATTCAATCATGGGGCAACTCCTTCCAGGGCAAGACCATTAATTCACGCCATCCTGGAAAATCCTGACACAATTTTGGATAATTCTAAAAAATTAGCGGACCTGCTTTTCCAGGTGTCTCCGGCAAATGCATCTCGCGGAATCCTGGTCGTTATTCTTTGTCGCGACACGAATACAGACCTGAAGTATGTGGCCATCTATAAAATAAAATGCGAAGATGAACAGGTCATCAAGATTCTTTCTGGAGACAATTTGCCAGAAATCACGGTTGAGGAAGTCACAAATATTTTGTTCAAAGAACTTCAGAAGGGCGCCTTAATTCCTCATCCAGACAAACAACAGTATGACTTGAAGGTGACAGATTTACAATCTGCGGAGCCGCGGAAATATTTCGGGGCTACATTTCTCGGATGCACAACGAAAAAATCCGATGAACTCCAAATTAAGAAACTGGTACCGGAATTGGTTAAATTCGCGGATGATAATGATGTGCAGGTAAAGACAGACAAAATTCCTGCTGTTCTTGCTGCGCTTGGAAGAATAGAAGGGAATGTCACGATACCTGTTATTGAAAAAATAATAGAAACCGAAAAACTCTTTGACGATAATTATTCAAGGGAGGCTTTTACTAACTACGCTGAACAATCAGCCCATCTGAAAAATTTTGATGTAGAAGCAACCAAGCTGGCAAGTAAGAAGAACGGTGATCCACGGAAGATGAAATATATACTTCGTGACCCTGAATTAAATGGGATTGTCATTTCAGGTCCGATTGAAGCAATGCAAAAGATAAGTACAAAAGAGGGAGATTTTGTTGTTATTCGGATCGAGATAGCTGAACCCAATCTGAAAATAAAATATGAATAAGGTTGTGTAGGTATTTTTGAGAACCCCGTAGAGCGCGGCGCGGATGATCTCATCTTTGAGACTCTCATCGCCTTCGAAGGGCATTTACCCCATCACATCGTGTTGAGCATCCCCTTGGGTCGATACTGCAGCGCCTCGGCCAGGTGCGGCGTCTGGATGTTTTCGCTCCCCGCCAGATCGGCGATCGTGCGCGCCAGTTTCAAGATGCGATGATAGCCTCGGGCCGAGAGATTCAGCTGACTCATTGCCACACGGATCAGGTTATCGCCGGTTTCATCCAGCTTGCAGAATTTGCGCACTTCTGCCACACGCATATCTGTGTTGCAGACAATATCCGTGCCTTTAAATCGCTCAGTTTGCAGTTGCCGCGCGGCTTGCACGCGCGCACGAATCACAGCCGAGCTTTCACCCAGCCGGTCGCTGGATAATTTATCATAATCCACGCGCGGAACTTCGATATGGATATCAATGCGGTCGAGCAGCGGGCCTGAGATGCGCTTCTGATACTTGGTGACAGTGGAGGCAGAGCAGGTGCAAGGTTTTACAGCATCATTGGCGAAACCGCAAGGACACGGATTCATAGCCGCCACCAGTTGGAAATTGGCCGAGAAGGTCAGCGAGCCTTGCGCTCTGCTGATCGTCACTACCTTATCTTCCATGGGTTGGCGCATGACTTCGAGCACACGGCTGCCAAATTCGGGGAATTCATCGAGGAACAAGACGCCGCGATGGGCAAGCGAGATTTCGCCGGGGTGTGGAATGTTTCCACCGCCGACCAGCCCGGCGTGGCTGATGGTGTGGTGCGGCGCACGGAAGGGTCGATGCCGGATGAGCGGAGTCCCAAGCGGAAGCTGGTCAGCCACTGAATAGATACGGGTGACATCGAGCGATTCTTCGATGGACATTTCCGGCAGGATACCGGGCAGGGCTCGCGCCAACAGGGTTTTGCCGCTTCCGGGGGAGCCGCTCATTAGCACGTTGTGGCCTCCAGCAGCGGCAACTTCAAGGGCGCGCTTGACGTGTTCCTGCCCCTTGACCTCGGCAAAATCGGTCGGGACAAACAGGGGCGTGAGTTCTTCGCCCGAGGGCTGGAAAGTCTCAATTAATCGGCGGCCAGAAAGATGGTCGTAAAGCGCCGACAGCGTTGAAACGGGAATCACTTCAATATCCGGAATCAAGGCCGCTTCAGCGGCATCCACTTCCGGCACAATCATCCGCTTATAGCCCTGCGCCCGGGCGGTGGCCGCCATGGGTAAGACGCCGCGCGCATGCCGCACCACGCCATCGAGCGAGAGTTCGCCGATGACCAGGGTGCTTTCGAGCGCTGCGGGCGGAAGATGGCCGCCGAGCACGATCACGCCGAGGGCAATGGGCAGATCGTAATATGGGCCTTCCTTGCGGACGGAGGCGGGCGCCAGATTGACGACGATGCGATGTCGGGGAAAGTGTAAACCAGCGTTTTTGACTGCGGTCTGGACGCGCTCGCGACTTTCCTGGACAGCGGTATCGGGCAGACCGACAATGGTCATGCCGGGCTGTCCATTGGTGTAATCGACTTCAACTTCGACGACAACACCATCAAGACCGATCACTGCACAGGAAAAGATGCGCGCAAGCATGCTTTTATTTTACAGTTATTGTGCTTCTGTGTGTGCAAGATAGCCGAATTATTAACAAACAGCCTTCACGTTGACCGTGAAGGCTGGAAAGTGGAACGAATTCTCGTTCAGGCCGGGCTGGAAGTGTTCTGACGTGATTTTTTGCTCAACATTTTTTGAACCTGGAGCACGATGAAAACGATGACGCCCACTTTGAGCAAAGAACCCAGTACTCCAATCAGCCCGCGCCCAAAGGAAAACGCATTGCGCTCCTCACCATGTTCGCGGAATTGGTCGGGTTGGGAACCTGTTCGACCAGCATTCTGGTTCTCAAATTGATGCTCGGGCCTTTCGGCGAGGTTGTTCGTGCCGCTGGACTGCACCAGGGCGTATAAACCACCCGAAACGAGTGCGGCAACCAGCAAGATGACGATGATTCTAAAGATAATTTTGAACATTTTTTGATCCTTCTGCTTATTTTTCGAGGTCAAATCTGACAGGCTGGGCGGCAAGTTGTCTGGTCGGACGGTTGGCCGGGCGCTGTACAAAGGACGTCAGCGGCGCGACGAGATAACGTTCTAGCGAAGTGATCATCCAATTCCAGTGCATGGCAAAGTGCAGCGCCACCAGGATGAGCGAGGCATCCGCCGAAAGCGAGTGGATGGAGCGCCAGGCTCGGCCCACTTCGAGCTGAATACCGAAGGTCGCCAGGATACTCTTGGAAATCAGTAAGCCGCTCAACATTGCAGCCGTCATCGCCACGAACAACAGGCTGTCAATGCCATAATTAAGGCGTGAAGAGTGGAACAGCTTCTTAAAAAAGGCCTTGGTAAGACTGACAATCCACTTCCAGTGGAATAACAGGTGCGTCACGAGCGCCGCTGTAAAAGCCAGGCTGAACCATTCATGAATAGGCAGCCCGGTAATGGCCGGGTTACTCGCCAATAAAAAAGCGGTGAAAATCGTCACATCGAGAATTAAATTTGTTTTTGTAGACACGGTAATCTCCTTCACTATTTGTTCAAGTTTTTGTGCGCTTGAATGACTCCATTTTAGGGGTTGAAAATGACAAACAAATGAACAAACTGTCAAACATTATGGAGAAATTGTGGATATCCGCCCTTGCCCATCTTTGAAAAATCTCCCAACAAAAAGCGGACGCCGTTGAAGGCGTCCGCCAAAATTCCCTATGCCGCCTTGAAGCGCACTTCAAAAGTCGTCCCGGCCTCTGGCGTACTTTCCACGCGCACTTCGCCGTTGTGCGCCTGGACAATCCAATTCACAATGGAAAGGCCCAAGCCATTGCCACCCTGCGCATCATCATCACCGCGCGCGCGGGCCTTATCCACGCGGTAAAAGCGCTCAAAGAGCAGCGGCAAATGTTCCGGCGGGATGCCGGGACCGGTATCTGAGACGCGCACCCAGGCGGAATCAGCCTGCAGGCCGGTTTCCACGTAGACGCGTCTTTCCGTTCCACCCGTGTACTTGATTCCGTTTTCGACGAGGTTGCTCATCATCTGGAGCAGGTAACGCCGATCGCCCAGGATGGTTACTTCCGGCAAATCGCCGGTTTCCAACCTGACGTTTCTTCTCTCCGCCAACGGGGCGAGACGTTCCACCGCCTCGAGGGCGATGTCGCTCAAATCGAGCGGAGTCTTTTCCATCGCCGCCTGACCGGAATCCATGCGCGCCAGCGTCAGCAAGTCATTGACCAGGTGCGCCATGAACTCATTTTCGCTACGAATCACGCCCAAAGCGCGCTGATACTCTGGCGCGGTACGTTTGGAAGCCAGCGCCCGGCTGGATTCCAGGTTGACAATGGTCAGCGGAGTGCGCAGTTCGTGGCTGGCATCCGCCACAAACTGGCGCTGACGTTCAAAGGCGGTTTGCAAACGCGCCAACATTTCGTCAAACGTGTTGGATAATTCCGCCAGTTCATCTTTGCCCTTCATATTCAAGCGGCGATTCAAATCGGTTTCGCTGATGGTGCGCGCCGCTTGCGTGATGGCGTGTACCGGGCGCATGGCACGATCTGCCAGCCACAATCCACCGCCCAAAGCAATGGCAATCGTGAGCAAACTGCCCAGTAACAAAGTGACCAGCAAGCGCCTGTTCAAATCATAAGGATCGAACGGGCTGCCGAGGATGGCAAAACCTATCTTGCCTTCAACGGGGACAGCCTTGATGGCAAAAGAATAATGTTTTGAAGTTCCGTTCCAATCTTGAACCCACGAGACGACCGATTCGGAAGGATTTTCAATATTTCGTTGCTGCGCAGTTTGAGCCTGCTTGACCAGAGAAATTATTTCCTCTTGAGAAGCAATTCCCTGGCTGGCCAATACCTTGCCATCGGGCCCGAGTAAAACGAAAATATCCGATTCTTGCAACAGAACCGGGCCGGTCATGGAGCCTAAAACCTTCGCTTGAATCGCTTCCAGCTTGCGCTCAAGATGATATTGGGCATCGCCGCGAAAATCGCGGGCCTGGTTGTAGTAGATAAAAGCACTGAATGTGAACAGCACCAAAACCAGGATGGCGGTAAACCACAATACCAGCCGAAAGCGGATACTGTGAAAGAACATCGTTAAACCAGTTAATCTTTTCATCCATTTTCCTGGGCGTCACGGATGCGATAGCCTGCTCCACGCACGGTTTCAAGGAGTTTGACATCGCTCTCTTCGTCAATTTTACGGCGCAGGCGGCGGATATACACATCCACCACGTTGGAGGCTACCAGGCTCTCATAACTCCACAGGTGGCCTTCGGCCATTTCGCGGGTGATTAAATGATTGGGATGACGCATCAGGTATTCGAGCAGGGAAAATTCTTTCGCGGTCAGCTCGATGGGCCGACCGCCCCGTTTAACGGTGTGCATGGCCGGGTCGAGGATTAAATCTCCAATTTGCAGGATGCCGGTTTTCGTGGCAGATTCCCGTCGCAATAGCGCGCGCACCCTGGCGCGAAGTTCATCCACTTCAAACGGTTTGACCAGGTAATCATCCGCGCCGCTATCCAGGCCAAGCACACGGTCTTCGAGCGCGTCGCGCGCCGTGAGCATCAGCACCGGGGTGCGCACCCGCTTGTTGCCCAGCGTCCGGCAGACTTCGATGCCGTCCTTGCCCGGCAGCATGATGTCGAGAATCAGGATGTCATAGACATCCATCAGCCCCATTTCTTCGCCATCGAGGCCGTCATAGGCCACATCGACGGCATAACCATCATCTTCCAGGGTCATTCGCAGGGAATCGCTCAACCGTTTGTTGTCTTCAACCAATAGTAGACGCATTGTGTTTCTCCAGAGACAGATTCATCTGACAAATTCTAGCACGATTAGATGACAATCCTATGAAGGAGGCCCAACTCGCAAGTTGCAGATTTGCAACTTGGATTTGCGTCAACGAATTGCTATTCGTTCATCATCCTGTCATTTTCGGCCTGTATACTCGCATTATCAATACGAGAAAGGTATCCTATGAAAAAACAACTTCCTGCACTGCTGGCGGCTTTCCTGATTACCGGTTTCATCACGCTGGTCATGTTTGTGACCGGCGCCAACGCCCTTTTTAATAAAAACTCAGTCGACGCTGCCAACGCCAGCGCGAACACATCTTCGGCAAGCGGCGTCGAGCAGGCGCAGATTAAGCAATTGCAAGCTCGCATCAATGAATACGCTTTGCGCGAACAACAGTATCAGCAGCGCGAACTGCAGTACCGGCAAACGCTCCAAAGCAATCAGCTGCAATTACAGCAAGCCGCCGCACAAGTCCAACAGGTTCAGCAGTTGCTTTCGGCCTTGCAAGCGCGCGGGCTGATTCAAATCCAGAATAACGGCACCATCCTGATTACCAGAAATTAACCGGAAGTCAAATATCAAGGAACGAAATGAAAAACCTGAAGAACTCCCTCCATATTCTGCTCACTTTCGCCAGCGTGATTGGTTTTCTGGGCGGCTGGGCTACCTTTGCCCACTCACGCAAACCCATTCAGCCGGTGACAGCCCAACCGCTGGCCCTTGAACCGCTCACCCCACTCACCCCGCTGCGCGCCATCGACGGCAGTTCAGTCAACATGAGCGACAATAACAGCAATTGGCTCTTAAATTTGTTCACTCCCGTCCGCCGCACCCGCTCATCAAGGGCAATGTTCGCCACGCGAGGTTCATAAACCAATGGAAAATTTTCATTTCCGGGCAATGAACACCGACGTGTTCTTCGCCGCGGAAGGCTCACTGGCCCAACTCACTCAGGGCTTTGAGAAAGCAAAACAATTTATCGACGAGAGTGAACGCAGATTTACCCGTTTTTCAGAATACAGCGAACTTTCACAACTCAATCGCAGCGCCGGAACATGGTTCCATGCTTCACCTGACCTGCTCCAGGTGATTTTACTGGCCGAATATTCTGTCAAACAGACGCAGGGATTGTTCGACCCCTCCATTTTGCCGGATTTACAGCGAATCGGATATGACCGGACGATGGATTTGATCCTGGCAGAAGGCGTATTCTTCCCTCCCACCCCCACCCCCCGACAACGCACCCCATTTGACGGAATCGTCATCCGCCCGGATGAGTCTCTCATCTGCCTGCCACCCGGCCTGCTGCTGGATTTGGGCGGCATCGCCAAAGGCTGGATCGCCGAACAGGCCGCCGCCATCCTGGCAGAATATTCTCCTGCCAGCGGCGTCAGCGCGGGCGGCGATATGTACCTGAGCGGCCTGCCCCAAGGCATGGACAGCTGGCCGGTTTCCCTGGACGATCCCCGCCATCCCGGCGAAACGCTGACCGTTCTGAACATACCACCCGGCGCGGTAGCGACTTCTTCCATCACCAAACGCGCCTGGAAGCAGGGCGAAAAGCAGCGTCACCACCTGATCGATCCACGCACCGGCGAACCAGCCGAAACCGACTGGCTGAGCGTCACCGTGATCGCCGAGCACACCGACTTGTGCGAAGTATTTGCCAAAGCCTTGCTGATCGCCGGGTCACGGGAATCCCAAAGAATCGCACAAAACGCCGAGATTGCCTTCATCGCCGTCAACCGCGATGGACAACTCGTTGGAACGAGAAAAAGTATGGAGTACATTGATGAACAAGAATAAACCAGCCATCCCAGAATATGAGCGCCCCGCAGGGTACACCCTGCCCAGAGTTTTGCTGGATGGGCTGGCTGTATTCGCCATCTTCGCCCTGCTCATGGTCGGGCTGCTGCTGATCCTGACACCCGCAGGGAACTGGCTGGCAAATTCGCTCAACTGGTTGTTCGCCACCGACAGTAAACAACTGTGGTGGTACGTGACCCGCTCGGCTGGAATTTTGGCTTATCTGCTTTTATGGCTTTCAACCGTTTGGGGGTTGGCGGTGCCGTCAAAAATCATCCAACCGCTGCTGGAACAATCCTACACCTTTGACTTTCACCAGTTCATCTCGCTCCTGTCAATCGGATTTGCCCTGCTGCATATCATCGTCCTGACCTTCGACCACTACCTGCCTTATTCTACGCTGCAAATTTTGATTCCGTTTCTCTCGCCTTATCGCCCGTTATGGGTTGGGATTGGGGTAATCTCCCTCTACATCATCATTCTCGTCACGGTCACTTTTTATCTGCGCAGCCGCATCGGCATGAGCACCTTCCGCGCCATTCACGTTCTCAGCCTGCTCGGATACCTCGGAATTACCCTGCATGGCTTTTATGCCGGGACAGATTCTCCGCTGCTTTCGATGCAATTACTCTATCGCGGAACGGCGCTGGTTGTCATTTTTCTGACAGTTTACTGGCTCGTCCTGAAATATCAGCAAAAAGCCGACGCAAAGAAAAAAGCAGAGCTGGCACGCTTGCCGTCCAAAAGAATAACTCCTTCACAGCAACGTGAAAAACTTCGATAACTCAATCGCTGCGCTCCGCAATGGAGCGCAGCGATTGAGCTTTATTAGCGCAACTGTCCAGAACAGTGCATCAATTCACATCTGCATAATTTCTACATACTCTTTTGATATTATAAAGGGTGCGAAATTTTCTCAATAGGAAAGTCGGTAGATGAAAAAAAACCTGCAAAAATTATCGTTCTTCGTCCTGCTTGTTTCCAGCCTGGTTCTAGCAGGCTGTTCTGCAGCGAATAATAAGGCCTCGGTTGCCGGTGCGGCTGGCGGTGTCGGCACTGTTTCGACTGTCACCCTCTCCGATGCGATTGAAACCTCGGGAAACCTGAGCGCCGACAAACTGGCAACCTTAAAATGGGGCACAAGTGGCGTTGTCGAGACGGTCAATATCAAGGTGGGGGATAAAGTCAAACTTAACGATATTTTAGCCGGGCTGAGAGCAGATTCCGTCTCGTCGGATATTGCCACCGGGCAATCGGAACTGGCTACCGCCCAACGCGACCTGCAAAATCTGATCGATTCGACCACCTCGACGGCGCAGGCGCAATTGGCTGTCATCACGGCCAAGGCCAATGTGGAAACGGCTCAGACCAATCTGGACTCTCTGTCTTATGCGCGCGCTTCTGACACCTTGATAAAAAATACGCAGGCGCAAATTTGGGCAGCCGAGAAGAAGTTAACCCTGGCCAACAAAGCCTATAAAGAAGTTGAACACAACCCCGATGGCGATGCCTCCAAAACTACGGCTTTGCTCAACCTGACAAATGCACAGGCTGCCGTCGACAGTCTGTACGTCACATACAACTGGTACATTGCCAAACCGACTCAGGCCGATTTTGATGAAGCCCAGGCAAAGCTGGATGTCGCCAACGCCACCCTGGAAGATGCCAAACGCACGCGCGATAACGTCAAAGGTGGCACCGATCCGCTCAAACTGGCTGCCGCACAATCCAAGGTGACTGCGGCTCAGGCGACAGTCAACACGATGTATATCATCGCTCCATTTGATGGCGAGGTGATCTCGGTTCAGGCTGGTGTCGGGAATTCCATCAACGGCGGCGATTCAGCGGTGGAACTGGTGGATCGTAACACCCTCAAAGTGGAAACACTGGTGGATGAAACCAACATTTCCCGCGTGCTCGTGGGGAATCCCGCTCAAATCACCATGGATTCGTTGCCAGACGAGGTGCTGACCGGAAAGGTTGCCCGAATCAATCGAATTGGTACCACGGTCAACGGGTTGGTCAAGTACACAGTAGTCGTTTCAGTCGATCCAACCGATAAACAAGTCCTGTTTGGCGCGACGGCCAATGTCACAATTACAACTGGCGATCCGCATGGCATGTTGGCTGTGCCAGTCAGCGCGGTCTTAAGCGATTCAAAAGGCGAATATGTCCTGCTGATTTCCGCGGACGGGAAAAACACCCAACGCGTCAATATTCAAAGCGGTGACCTTTCGGGCAACCTGGTAACAATAACCACCACAGAGAATCTCAAAGAAGGCGACCAGGTGGAGCTTGGATCAGGCAGCACCACCAGCGCCAACACACGCTCAAACAATGGCGGAGGCGGTTTCGGCGGCCCGCTCGGGGGTCCCTAAAATGTCGATGATCGTGATTGAAGAGTTGACCAAAGTCTTTCCGATGGGTGAAAATGAAATCCGCGCCTTGAACGGGGTTTCGTTTTCCATCGAAAAGGGTGAAATGGTTTCGATCATGGGCCCCTCCGGCTCAGGAAAAACCACGCTGATGTCGATTGTCGGCTGCCTGGATGTGCCAAGCTCGGGCACCTATGTGCTCGATGGCAGTCCGGTGGAAAAAATGAACGATACCCAACTGGCTGATGTGCGTAACCGCAAAATCGGATTCGTTTTTCAACAGTTCAACTTGCTCTCGCGGACCAGCGCGCTCGAAAATGTGATGCTGCCGCTCACTTATACCGGCTTGAGCGCCCGCGTTTGCCGCGAAAAAGCCCTGCGCGTGCTGGAATTGGTCGGGTTGAAAGAACGGGTCAAGCATCACCCGGCCGAGCTTTCCGGCGGACAGCAGCAGCGCGTGGCGATTGCCCGCGCGCTGGTGAATGATCCGGCCATTTTGATCGCGGATGAGCCGACCGGCGCGCTCGATAGCAAAACCGGCGCAGAAATCATGGATTTATTCCAATCACTTCACCGTGATATCGGTCAAACGGTCATCATGGTGACACACGACTCATTTATCGCCCGCCACACAAATCGCGTTATCCGCCTGGCAGACGGTATCATCACGTCAGACGCCCCGAATCTGGCGCCCATCAAAGCCGGAACGCCCCGTCCCGAAGCCGAATTTTAGGAGAGCCATGTTATTTTCACAGAATATTCTGACGGCTTTGCGCGGTTTGATGGCCAATAAACTGCGGTCGGCGCTGACCATCCTCGGGATTGTGATTGGCGTCGCCGCCGTGGTGGCGTTGATGGCGATCGGTAACGGCGCCACCAGCAGCATCACCAGCCGCATCCAGGGCAACGGTTCCAACTTGCTCAACATCCAGGCCGGACGCTCTCAACGCCCGGCGCCCGGCGCGCAGACAGCGCCCACCTATCTGACTTACAAGGATTATCAGGCGCTCGCCAAAACCCTGACAGATGTGGCCGGAATTGCTCCGGCTTACCAGGCCAGATATACCCTGACACAGGGCACGCAAAGCTCACAAACTTCGGTCACCGGCGCCACAGAAGATTATCTAAAAGTACACAGCTATGAAGTCGAATTGGGGCGCGGTATCACCGCCAATGACCGCACCAAATTACAGCAGGTGGCCGTCATCGGCGCCACCACCGCCACAGATTTGTTCCCAAACTCAACCGCGGTGGGACAAACTCTCAAAATCAACAATGTCAACTTTACCGTGGTCGGAACGCTCAAATCGAAGGGGTCTTCAGGCTTCACCAATGAGGACGATGTCGTCTTTATTCCCCTGGAGACGGGTTACAGCAAATTATTTGGCGCCAATGCCATCCAGAATGGCGACAAAATCGTCAACGCCATTGCGGTCTCAGCCAGTTCCGCCGATACCGTCGATTCGGTTTCGGCACAGATTACCTTTGTTTTGCGCCATCAACATCATCTCAAAGCTGACGCCGTGGACGATTTTCGCGTAATGAACCAGGCCCAACTGCTCTCCACCCTGACCAGTGTCACAGCCACCCTGACGACTTTCCTGGGCGCGATTGCGGCGCTCTCGCTGCTGGTGGGCGGCATTGGGATTATGAATATTACGCTGGTCTCGGTCAGCGAGCGGACGCGCGAAATTGGTCTGCGCAAAGCGGTCGGCGCGCGCAAAGACCACATCCTGTTCCAATTTCTGATCGAAACGATGACGCTCAGCATCAGCGGAGGCGTGATCGGAATCGGCCTGGGCGCTGCTATCGCCGGAGTCGTCACCGCGCTGGGATTAATCACCGCCCAGGTGACGCTTTCTTCCGTCATGTTGTCGTTTTTCTTTGCTGTCGCCATCGGTTTGTTTTTCGGGATTTACCCGGCATATCGCGCCGCCAACCTGCACCCCATGGAAGCGCTGCGTTCTGAATAGCGTTTGCAGATCAAAGGAGTCAAAATGTCAACTGCCCGCCCAAAATCAATCATGATCATAGTCGCCTTGCTGGTTGTGCTGGCCCTGATCAGCACAACTTCCTCGCTGACCAGCCGCCTGGGATTTACCAGAACACGTCAACCGGGCACATTCACCAATAATAACGGCGGAAACTTCCAGAACGGAAATAATGACGGCGGCACCGGTAACAACCAGGGAGGAACGGGCACCCGCACCATCCAGGGCCGCAGCGGATTCAACGCCTTCAGCATTTTCCGCACCCTGGGCATTAACGGCCAGATCATTGGCTACGTCAGCATCGGATTCACAGTGGTTGGGATTATCCTGGCCCTGTTGAGCGCCTTTGGAGTCTGGAAGCAAAAGAAATGGGGCCTGAACCTGGGCATGGTCATCGCGTTGATTTTCCTGGTGGGCGCGCTGTCCACATTGTTTGCGCTGGGAGGCCGCAACATCAACTGGCTGCGGACCTCGCTCAATATTTTGAGTCTCGTGGCCTCGACTCCCATCCTGGCAATGGGCATCCTGCCCTCGGTGCGCGATTCCGTCAAGTAAGTAATCAACCTGTCTGATAAAAAAGACTGTCTCTTTGCGGGGATGGTCTTTTTTTGCAATAGCAGCGATGCCAAATCTGAAATTGCCGATTCTCACAGACATGGTTAGCCGGTCTTGTCTCCTTGCATCCTAAAATCCTGTCTGATTATTGCACATGCAGGTATGGCCCCCCGCAATTCAGGACGATAAATGGGTCTGATGCTCACGGATTTGACCGGGTCAAATTAAATTTTCACGACGTCAAACCAAACTTTCTCTACGTCAAATTAAACTTTCTCGACGTCAAAAAATTTTCAAACTTCCGAAACCCTTTTGCCACGAATAGCTCGAATTTTCTCGAATTTTTCGTGTCCATTCGCGTTATTCGTGGCTGATCTTTCTTTGGTACCGTTCACGAGGTGTGTTTTCAGCCTGAACGCTTACTCACGCTTCCGGCACATCCAGTGTTTTCATCTCGCGCATCTCCGGCCAGGTTTTGGCAATCGCCAGGACAACCAGAATTGTGCCGATTCCGCCCCCAACGACAGAAATGATCGGGCCAAACAGCGCCGCCGCCAGCCCCGATTCAAACCCACCCAACTCGTTTGACGCGCCGATAAAAATACTATTGACGGACGAGATACGCCCGCGCATTTCGTCCGGGCTGCGCGTCAACATCAACGTGCTGCGGATGACCACGCTGATATTATCCAGCCCGCCCAGCACCACCAGCATCAGCATCGACAGCCAAAAATAGGTCGACAGGCCGAACACAATGGTGGCCGCGCCAAAACCGGCTACCGCCCACAGCAAAGTCTTCCCGGCCTGTTTGAAAGCTGGCAGATGCGCCAGCGCCAGCGCCATCAGCAGCGCGCCCACTGACGGAGCGGCGCGCATCAGCCCCAGCCCCGTTGGCCCGACTTTGAGAATATCGGTGGCGTAGACCGGCAGCAGCGTGACAGCGCCGCCCAACAGGACGGCAAACATATCCAGCGTGATCGCCGCCAGAATCACCTTGGTGTCACGGATAAAGCGAATCCCCTCCGCCAGCGATTCGAGCGTGGCGGCTTTGCGGGAAAGCGCCAACGGCCGTCCCTTAATCAGGCTGACCAGCACCAGGA
This sequence comes from uncultured Anaerolineae bacterium, assembly GCA_903838415.1. Lineage (GTDB taxonomy): Bacteria > Chloroflexota > Anaerolineae > Anaerolineales > Villigracilaceae > UBA5195. Next base: position 16,023 of record CAILYI010000146.1, read on the forward strand.
AAGTCAGCGCGGCGAAGACGTCAAAGACATAGATAACCGTCACACTGCCCAGCCAGGCCGCCACCAGCCCAGCCACCGCCGGGCCGACGATGGAAGCCAGCTGCCAGGAGCTGCTGCTCCAGGTGGCGGCGCTGGTGAACACTTCCGGTGGAATGGTTTGCGGTAAAAGCGTGGAAGAGGCCGGGTCGTTGAAAGCGCGCGCAATCCCGATGCCCAGCAGGCACAGGTAAATCAAAATCAGCGAGCCTTGAGTGTATGAAAGCACCGCCAGCCCGAGCGAACACAAGGCCAGCAATAATTGGGTAAAAAGGACAATCCGTTTACGATTATACTGATCGGCCACATGCCCGGCAGGCAGCGAAAGCAGAATGACCGGAATGACCTGCACCAGTCCCACCATCCCGAGCGCAAAGGCGCTGTGCGTGCGCAGCCACAACTCCCAGCCGATGGCGACTGACAACATCTGGTTGCCGAGGGATGTGATGAAACGGCCTGCAAACAGCAGGCGAAAATCCTGGTAACGCAGCGCCTGGTACGGATCGCGCCGGTCTTCAAACGACGACTTGCTCAATTGGAACCTCACCTGTAAAAGAATTTCACTGCCCAACGAAAACCAGGTCATCCACCCCGTGAATTTCGTCCCGACATTATAGACGAAATCTTCATGGCTCGTTGTATAATTTTTGGTAAGCCCTGCCAAACGTGGCAGAAAAAAGCCAGCCTGGCCTGTTGCAAAGCTGGCGTTTTTTGGGGCGATGAAAACCTCGCCGTGACCAATTACAAATCCCACACATCCAATTTTCGGGAAATACATGACACCTACGCCCGCCTCCATCCTCAAAGAAACCTTCGGCTACGACACATTTCGCCCACTGCAGCGCGAAGTCATCGAAAATGTGCTCAATAAGCGCGATTCGCTGGCCGTCATGCCCACCGGCGGCGGCAAATCGCTCTGCTACCAGATTCCGGCGCTGATTTTTGACGGGCTGACCGTGGTCGTCTCGCCGCTGATCGCGCTGATGAAGGATCAGGTCGAACAAATGCGCGCCGCCGGTGTCCCGGCTTTGTTTCTCAACAGTTCACTTTCGCCCGAAGCCTATCAGGAAAACATGGAATACGTCCGGCGCGGACAGGTCCGGCTGCTGTACCTGGCTCCCGAAACCCTGCTGACGCCGCGCATCTTCGATTTACTGGCCTCGCTCAAGGTGGATTGTTTCACCATCGACGAGGCGCACTGCATCTCGGAGTGGGGACATGACTTTCGTCCAGAATACCGCCAACTGGTGGATGTGCGCCGCCGCTTCCCATCCGCCGTTTGTCTCGCCCTGACAGCCACCGCCACGCCCAGAGTCCGCGCCGACATCAAATCCAGCTTGGGCTTTGCTGCGTCAAATGAGTTTGTCGCCAGCTTCAACCGCGATAACCTGTACATCGAAGTTGCCCCCAAAAACGACGCCGCCATTCAGACGGTCAAATTTTTGGAGCGTTTCAAAGACCAATCGGGCATCATCTACTGTTTTTCGCGCAAACAAGTCGATGAACTGGCCGACACGTTGGCCCGCAAAGGCTATTCGGTGCGTCCCTACCACGCCGGTCTGGAAGACGACGCACGCCGCCGCAACCAGGAAGCCTTCATCCGCGACGACGCGCAGATCATCGTGGCGACGATTGCCTTCGGCATGGGCATCAACAAACCGAACGTGCGCTTCGTCATCCATTATGACCTGCCCAAAAGCGTGGAAAGCTATTACCAGGAAATTGGCCGCGCCGGGCGCGACGGCCTGCCCGCGCACTGCCTGCTGCTCTACAGCTATGCCGATGTTGCCAAGCTGAAATATTTCATCAACCAGAAAGAAGGCGAGGAGCGCCGCGTCGCCGTCCAGCACCTGGATGCGATCGTGCGCTATGCGGAAGACGACAAAAACTGTCGCCGCAAGCCGCTGCTGACGTATTTCGGCGAATCCTACACTGTCGACAATTGCAAAAACTGCGACAACTGCAACGCTGAACCGCCCATCCTGGAAGACATCACCATCCCGGCCCAAAAGTTTCTCTCGTGCGTCAAGCGCACCGGCGAACGCTTCGGCGCCGGGCATGTCGTGGATGTGTTGCTGGGCTCGAAAAACGAAAAAGTGCTCAAAAACGAGCACGACAAGCTCTCGACGCACGGCATCGGCAAGGAACTCATGCAGCAGCAATGGATGCACCTATCGCGCCAGCTGGTGCAGATGGGCTATCTCAATCAGGATGGCGAATTCAATACGCTCAGCCTGACGCCCAAAGCGCTGGAAACCCTGCGCAGCCGTTCCAAAATCGTGGGACAGATGCAGGAAGTGCAGGAGCGCGCCCCCAAAAAGGCCAACAAAGCCGAGTTGGAATACAACCACGCCTTATTTGCCATCCTGCGCGCCAAACGCAAGGAACTGGCCGACGAAGCCGGAGTGCCGCCCTACGTCATTTTCTCAGATCGCACGCTGGTGGAAATGGCCGCCTACTATCCACAAACCGATGCCAGCCTGCTCAACGTGAGCGGCGTGGGGCAGGTCAAGGCGCGTCAATACGGAGAAGCCTTCCTGGCGCTGATTAAGGAATATTGTCAAAAGCACAAAATCGGGGAGAAGCAGAAAGAGATCAAGCGCGAAAAAAGCGATTCCGGGCGGCGATATGTCTCGGTGGGCGAAGCGTTCAACGCCGGGGAAAGCATCCAAAACCTGATGGAACGCTATAAGGTAACAGTTGGGACGATTATCGACAATTTAGCGCGCTTCGTCACTGCCGGGAACACGCTGCGCAGCGGCGAAAACCTGCAGTCGCTGACCTCCATTTCCCCCATGCTGGAAAAAGCCGTTTTTGACGCTTTCGACGAAGTTGGCGCGGAGTTTCTCAAACCGGCTTTTGACCGTTTGAATGGCGCGGTGAGTTACGATGATCTGAAAATTCTGCGCCTGGTGTACCTGAACAGGCAACAGTAGGGGCCAAGATTCCTGATTCCGCGCGAATTTGTGGTTTGGCCGCACCGCCCGGTGATAAATCATCGGGCTAAGGTACGAAGCCCTGTAAACGGAGCTGGAAAGCCCAATTTATTGGGCGCTGTAATTTAGCCCGGACGTTTACGTCCGGGCGGGGAATGCGAATTACAAATTTCGTTAAAATCAGGGATTTTCGAACCGCACTCGCCCCGCGTTTCATGTGGGGTCGCGATTCATTTTTTGTTATCTGGCTTGTCCGGGTTAGTGGCTCAGCAATGTTGAACCCCTACAACGCTTGTAAAAATTCTTCCACTTCTGCCGCGGTTGGCAGGGACGGCTGCGCGCCGAACTTCGTCACCGTCAGCGCCCCACAGGCATTGGCATAATTGAGCGCTTCCGGCATGGCGATCCCGCGCGAGAAAGCCACCGCCAACCCGCCGATAAAGGCATCGCCAGCGGCCGTCGTATCCACCACAGTCACCTGATGCGCCGGGACGAAATAACCATTTTCAACGCTGGTTTGCGCCAGCGCGCCCTTCTCCCCCATCGTCAAAATCACCTGCTTCGCGCCGCGCGCCATCAGGGCCGCGATAGCGATCTGCGCCGAGGCGCGGTCAAAAACCGGTTTACCGGTCAACAGGCTGAGTTCCGATTCGTTCGGCACGAGCATATCCACGCCCGCGATCAACTCGTCGGGCAGTTCCCGCGCCGGGGCCGGGTTCAAAATCACCGTCATGCCATGCGCTTTACCCCATTTGGCGGCGTAGAGCACCGTCTCAAACGGAATTTCCAGTTGCAGCAGCAGGATTTTGGCCGGCGGAGCAGACTCCACATCAGCTGGCGTGACTTTGCCGTTCGCGCCGGGAGAAAGGATGATGCTGTTCTGGCCTTTCTGATCGACAATGATGATGGCATCGCCCGTGGCTGAATCCGTTTTCCGCACCGCACTCGACTCCACCCCGAACTTGCCGAGGTTATCGAGCAGCATTTGTCCCAACTGATCATCACCCACGCGCCCCAGCATGGCAACCGCAGCCCCCAGCTTTGCGGCAGCGACAGCCTGATTCGCGCCCTTGCCGCCGGGGATGGTTTCGAGGTCAGTGCCACTGATGGTTTCTCCCGGGCCAGGGAAACGCGGCACACGTACCGCTAAATCAGCATTCAAAGAACCAATCACAAGAATATCAACCATCGTTTATCTGCTCCCTCGCGCCATCAACCATTCCTGCACATCGATATGTTCCTCATTCGAGGCGGACTTGACCCGTTTGTATTTTCCATTCGGCAGCATGATGCGCGCGCGCAAATTGTCGTGCAGATAGGTTTCCAGCACATTGTCGCGCAAATCGCGCACATGTTCGGGTTTTTCAACCGGGAAAACGACTTCGACACGGTGATCGAGATTGCGCTGCATCAAATCGGCCGAGCCAAGATAAATTTCATCCTTGCCGCCGTTCAGGAAATAATAAAGGCGGCTGTGTTCGAGATAGCGGCCGACAATACTGATGACGTTGATATTTTCGCTGACACCCTTGATGCCGGCCCGCAGACAGCACATGCCGCGCACCAACAAATCGACCTGCACCCCGGCTTGCGATGCCTCGTACAATAAAGCGATCATGCCCGGGTCAACCACGGAGTTGGCTTTGAAGATCAGGTGCGCCTTCTGCTTGGCCCTGGCGTGCTCCATTTCGCGCCGGATGAGCGTTTCCAGGCGCTGCCGCAGGTTTACCGGGGCCACAAGCAGCTTACGATAATCCTGTTTGGTGGAATAACCGGTCAGATAGTTGAACAAATCGCTGGCATCCGCGCCCATGGCTTCGTCACAGGTGAACATGCCAATATCCTCGTAAATGCGGGAGGTGTTGGCATTGTAATTTCCAGTTGCCAGGTGCAGGTAGCGGCGGATGCCCTCGCCTTCCTGGCGCACCGCCATGGCAATCTTGCTGTGCGTTTTGAGCCCAACCAGGCCATAAACAACATGAACCCCGGCCTGCTCCAGCATGCGCGCCCAGCCGATATTGCTTTCCTCGTCGAAACGCGCCTTGAGCTCCACCAGCACGGCCACCTGTTTGCCGCGCTCCGAGGCTTCGAGCAAAGCTTCCACAACGGGAGAATTTTGTCCGACGCGGTAGAGCGTCTGTTTAATGGCCAAGACTTGCGGGTCACGCGCGGCAGCGTTTAAGAAATCAATCACCGGCGTGAATGAATCATAGGGATGGTGGATCAAGATATTTCCCTGCCGGATGGCGTCAAAAATATCATTCCCCAAGGCGCTGTTTTTCAAGACGCGCGGAATCCTGGGTTTGTATGCCGGTATCTTCAAATCATGGCGTTCCACCTGATTATAGAGCTGCCACAAGCTGCTCATCCCAAGCGGACTCTCCAAAACGAACAAATCGTTATGGTGGATTTCAAGGTTATCCACCAGCAAATCGCGGATACCGGCGGGCATATTCTCATTGATGGCGACCTGCACCACCGAACCAAACTTACGCCGCCGGATGCTCTGCTGCATGGTTTCCAGCAAATCGTCAGCTTCCAATTCCTGAATCTCCACATCCGCATCACGAATGATACGGAAAGGATACCCGGCCATCACATGCATGCCAGGAAATAAGGATGCGAGATTCGCCGCGATGACCTGTTCCAGCCAGACAAAATAATGATGGTGCGGAATCGTGCCATCTTTGCGAACACCGCCCGAGGAGCGTTTGATCGGCAGCAGGCGCGGCAAAGTGTCCGGCACTTTGAGACGGGCGAATTTTTCCCGTCCCTTTTGGTCACGGATGACGATTGCGAAATTCAAGCTAAGGTTGGAAATATGCGGAAAAGGATGTCCCGGGTCAAGCGCAAGCGGCGTCAGAACCGGAAAGATGACTTCTTTGAAATAGTCGTCCACCCGTTCCTGCTGGGCTTTACTCAACTTTTCATAATCCTGGATGTGAATGCCGGCTTTATCCAGACGCGGCAAAATTTTGCGGTGCAGACAGCGCAAGGCATCGCCATAAAGCTCCATCGACACCTTGCGGATGTCTGCGAGAACCTCGGGCGGGGTCAGGCCATCCGCAGAGACATCCATAATGCGGGCTTCCACTTGTTTGCAAATACCCGAAACCCGCACCATGAAGAACTCATCCAGGTTGGAGCCCAAAATAGCCAGAAATTTCAGCCTTTCCAGCAGAGGATTGCTTTCGTCGAAAGCTTCTTCCAGCACGCGGCGCTGAAATTCCAGCAAACTCAATTCTCGATTGACATAAAGCGAGGTAGCGCTGAAATTACCGGGAGGTTCACTATAAGGGGTCATCGCCACACTTCCATTTCCAGAATGCATACAGATCTCTTATTTTACACTGCAATTGAATAGCCAACGGGAGTGCGTCACCACAGCGGCTATGGTATAAATACCTCGGTAAAATTATTTTCAGGTAACCGTTCTCGAGGCATGATTTCACATCCAGGTTCGCCAGGTTTTTGGTAAAATAGCCCACTTGCCGCACATCAGGCGCACCGAAGTTCATGCTCAAAGTTTTTCTCCGCAACCTTTTTGCCACGAATAGCACGATTTTTCTCAAATTTTTCGTATCGATTCGCGTTATTCGTGGCTGAGCTTTTGTTGGTACGGTTCTATCTATAAGCCCGGCTTGACATCCTAAAAAGATATTTTGAAATCATTAATGGTGAAACAGTATCCACCCAGGAGAAATAATGGATAACCAATCCAAAATATTGGTCATCGATGATGAACCGATTGCCCGAATTACCATCGAAGCCCTGCTATCCCCTGAAAATTATAAACTTTATTTTGCCGAAAACGGGGTTGAAGGCGTAGCCTTGGCAATCGAAATCATGCCCGATATTATTCTGCTCGATGTGATGATGCCGGGCATCAACGGCTTCGAGGTTTGCAGACAAATCCGCCTGATCCCCAACCTGGCCGAAGTGCCCATTATATTGATTACATCCCTCGATGACCGGGAATCTCGGATGACTGGCCTGAAAGCCGGTGCGGATGATTTCATCACGAAACCTTTCGACATTTTCGAATTACTGGTGCGAATCCAGAACATGACCCGCCTGAATCGTTACCGGCTGTTAATGGAAAAGCGCCAGGAAGCTGAACGTCTGAACAACGATCTGATTATCGCTTACGATAAAACCATCGAAGGCTGGTCGCGCGCCATCGACCTGCGCGATAAGAAAACCGAAGGCCACACCCAACGCGCCACCGAAATGACTATAAAGTTTGCCTGCGCCGTCGGGCTGGATAAAGAGACCCAGGTTCATATCAAGCGCGGCGCCTTGCTGCATGATGTCGGCAAATTGGGCATCCCCGATTCCATTTTGCTCAAAGCTGACACACTCAACGCTGAAGAATGGGAAATCATGCACCAGCACCCCATCTATGCTTACAATTGGCTGTATCCGATCGAATACCTGCGTCCCGCCATTGATATTCCCTTCTGTCACCACGAAAAATGGGATGGCAGCGGCTATCCGCGCGGATTGAAAGGAAATGAGATTCCGCTTGCGGCCCGCCTGTTCGCCATTGTGGATGTTTGGGACGCCCTGATCTCCGACCGCCCCTACCGCAAAGCCATGCTCCCAAACCAGATCTGGCATTATATCCTGGAGCAATCCGGCAGACACTTCGACCCGGAAATAGTGGAGCACTTTACGAGTACCTTTGCCAAAGTATCAGAAACATCCAAATAAAGGGAACCCTTCACGAGGAAACACAATGTTGAAAGTAGCGGTGATCGGCGGCGGCTCGACCTATACCCCTGAACTTGTTAACGGATTTTTGTCTCGCATGTCTCAATTTCCACTGGATGAGTTGTGGCTGATGGATATCGATGTCGCGCGCCTCGATGTGGTCGGCGGCTTTGCCCAACGCATGGTGGAATATCAGGGTTCGCCTTTCAAAGTAGCGCTAACCACCAATCAACGCGAAGCTGTCAGGGGCGCCAGCTACGTCACCACGCAGCTGCGCGTCGGTCACATGGAAGCCCGCCGCAAAGATGAATATCTCGGGCTGCGGCATGGGCTGATCGGACAGGAAACCACCGGCCTGGGCGGCATGGCAAAAGCCCTGCGCACCATCCCGATTATCCTGAAAATTGCGCGGGATATGCATGAATTATCCATCCCTGACGCCACTCTGATTAACTTCACCAACCCCGCCGGTCTGATTACACAAGCCTTGAGCAAATACGCCCCTGAAACGCCCGCCGTGGGCGTCTGTAATATCCCGCTCACAACCAGGATGAAACTGATCGAAAGCCTCGAAAAGGCCACGGGCAGGAAAATTGATCCTGCCCAAACGGAGTTGAAGACTCTCGGGCTGAATCATCTCACCTGGCACCGCGGCTTCACCGTCGATGGCGAGGATGTCTGGCCGCAAGTCATCAGCGAATTTGTCAGGCAGCTAAAAACCGAAAACCATCCAGAATGGGATGCGCGCACCATTGAAGTGCTGCGCATGATTCCCAACCCGTACTTGCAGTATTTTTATCATACCGATAAGAAGCTCAAAGCACAGGAAAGTTGGCCGCCCTCACGCGCTGAAGAAGTGATCGAGGTCGAAAAGGTGCTGCTGCAAGCCTACGCCGATCCCAACCTGAAAGAACCTCCCGCGGAATTGATGAAACGCGGCGGCGCCTATTACTCGACGGTTGCCACGCAGCTGCTCAACGCCCACTTCAACGACCTGGGGGAAACGCACGTTGTCAACCTGCGCAATAACGGCGCGGTCAAGGAATGGCCCGCCGATTGGGTGCTGGAAATGCCCGCCGTGGTAAAAAAGAGCGGCATTACGCCCATCCCAACCGAACCTTTGCCCCCGGCGCAGTTCGGGCTGATTGCAGCCGTCAAAGCGTACGAATTGCTGACGGTTGAGGCCGCGGTACATGGCGATCGCGACGCCGCCTATCAGGCCCTGCTGGCAAATCCGCTCGGACCGAAAGCTGATAAAATTCAGGCCGTGCTCGACGATTTATTGGAAACGCATCGCGAGCACCTGCCCCAATTTTGGAAGAAGTAGGAGAATTGACTTGGCGCTACGCCTCATCATCAACGCTGACGACTACGGACGCAGCCCGGATATTTCACGCGGAATTCGTGATGCCCACCTGCATGGCATGGTTACATCCACCTCCTGCATGATGATCATGCCTTCTGTGGTGGCCAACATCAAAATCGCCCTGCAGGAGACACCCAACCTGGGCCTGGGCGTGCACCTGGTGCTGACTTCGGGAAAGCCGCTGCTGCCAGCCTCGCAAATCTCCACGTTTACCAAAGCCGGGGGCGAATTCTTGAATATCACGGAACTCGTCAAGCGTCTCCCCAACCTCGACCCTGACGAAGCCAAAGCCGAATGGCACGCTCAGGTGGAAGCCTTCATCGCCGCCGCCGAGAAGAAGCCCACCCATATCGATGCGCACCATCATGTCTCTTATTTCACTCCGAACTTGCTCCAGGCCTTTCTCGAGCTGGCCCGCGAATACGACATTGCCGTCCGTTTGCCGATCGCCTACAAAATGGAGGCGGGCGCATTTGGTCTGCCCGCGAAACTGGTGGAACAAATCCTCGATTTTGGCCCCCGCATCCTGGAAGAATTCCAACCACGCAGCCCCGATGCCTTCTTTGCATCCTTCTACGATAAAAACGCCACGCGTGGAGAGTTTCTGCGAATCTTGAGCCATTTTCTTCCCAACGGAACCTTTGAAATCATGTGCCATCCCGGTTATGTGGATGAAGCCTTCGCCAGAGAATCCGCCTACGCCTATCAGCGCATGAACGAGTTTGAGATTCTGACAGATCCGACCATGCGCAATGAAGTCGAAAAACGCGGCATCCAATTGATCAGTTTTGCGCAGTTGTAAACTGAAAGATTTACCCGTGAAGCAAAAGGACAGGCCGAGTGGCCTGTCCTTTTGCTTTCTCTGTTTTCACCACGCTGCGACTAATGCGTCTCTGTCACCTTGGTGATACTGCGCGGCTTTTCGGTGTCATAGCCTTTGACAACCGTCAGATGGCAGGCGAATAATTGGGCGGCGACAATCGCCACCAGCGGAGTCAGCCACTCGGGAATACCGGCGGGAAGGCGAATGGGCGATTGCGCCAGCGCCAGCGCGCGCTCGTCATTGGAAATCACCACCAACTCGGCATCATGTGTCTGGCGCAGGCGGGTGAGCATTTCGAGCATCGAATCAAACACTTTGCCCTGCGGCGTTACCGCCATCACCGGAAATCCGCCTTCGACCATGGCAATCGGCCCATGCTGGAAATCGGCGGAAGAATATGGTTCTGCCACCACGTAGCTGAGTTCTTTCATCTTGAGCGCCCATTCAAAGGCGGTGGCGTAGTTAAATCCACGCCCAAGCACCACGCACTGATTCATATAACGGAAGCGCTCCGCCATGCGGGCGATGGCGGCATCCTGAAGCAGCACTTCATCAATCCAGGCGGGCACTTTTTCCAGTTCCTGCCAGTAGCTTTCATCGCCGCTCAAGGCAGCGGAAATCATCGCCAGCCCGAGCAGCTCGGCGCTGTAGGTTTTGGTGGCAGCGACGGCTTTTTCATCTCCAGCCTGAATATCCAGCACCAAATCGGCGGCATCAGCCAGCGGGGAATTGGGCGCGTTGGTAATCGCCAGAGTCAGACATCCCTGGCGGCGACCTTCAGTCAACACACTGACGATGTCAGGAGATTGGCCCGATTGCGAGACGCCCACCACCAGCGCCCCATCCAGGCGAGGCGGCTCGGCGTAATACGTAAACAGCGATGGGGTGGCCAGCGCCAGCGGCAAGTGATTGTGCGCGCCCCACAGATAGTTGGCATAGCGCCCGGCATTGTCAGAGGTGCCGCGCGCCGCCAGAAAAACATATTTCACTTCGCGCGCCTTAATCGCTTCGGCAATCTTCAACGCCGTTTCGCGCTGGGAACGCAGTAATTCTCGCAAGCGGCGGGGTTGTTCCAAAATTTCATCATGCAGTGCCATGAATGTCTCACTTCCAATTGTAGATGTACTTTTCAGCAGGGTGTGAAGTCACACCGCGAAATATCTCTGATTTTGATGATGCAGAGAAACGGAAATTTTCAGGCTTCCCAACGCGCATAGACGGCCTGGGAAAGCAAACGCCCGCGACTTTTTTCGCGCATCACCAACTCACCCGCATCCGTTTTTCCGTTAAACGGACTCAGCATTTCATCCAGGCTTTGATACAAATGCACGCCCGAAGCGCGGATGGCATACATCGTCAGCGCCACAAAAAGCGGGGAATCGCTCAAAACCGCCCGACAAACCTGCAATAGCGCGGGCAGGGATTCATACACTTCCCAGATTTCACCCTTGGGCCCACGTCCAAACTTGGGCGGGTCCAGGATGATGCCGTCATACTTGGCGCCGCGGCGAGTCTCGCGCTCAACGAATTTCAACGCATCATCCACAATCCAGCGGATGGGTTTTTGCTCCAGACCCGAAAGGATTTGATTATCCCGCGCCCAGGTGACCGATTTTTTGGAGGCGTCGACGTGCGTGACCGAGGCCCCGGCCTTGGCCGCCACCAACGAAGCCAGCCCGGTATAACCGAATAGATTAAGCACCTTCACCGGGCGGGCGGCCTTCTCGATCAGGGCTGCTGTCCAATCCCAATGCGCCGCCACTTCAGGGAAAACGCCCAAATGCCGCCCCGGCGTGGTCATCACATCAAACCGGATGCCTTTATAGGTCATCTGCCATTTATCCGGGACGGCTTTTTTGATATCCCAATGGCCACCGCTCTCTTCGCTGGTCGGCTGAAAAACGCCGTGGACATCGCGCCAGGCCGATTCGGGTAATCCACGCTTCCAGATGGCTTGCACTTCCGGGCGCACAAAACGGTATGGGCCAAAGCGCTCCAGCTTGAGCCCATCGCCGCTATCGAGCAGTTCGTAATCTTTCCAATCAGGAGATTCCAGCAAAGTTAAATTCATCAAGGCATCCTGCAAAAGCGTATTTTATTGAAATAGTGGGCGCAAAAAACGCTCCACACAAGCAAAGTGGGGGAAAGCGACAAAAAAACATACCAAAGTGGGGCATACCAGGTGAAAACAGTTAACAAACTTCTTAAGAAGTGGGGGAAAAAGTATATTGCCTCTTGAATCGCAATAATAATAGGTGTAGAATATGCTTGTAAGTGGGTGAAAGTGGGTCGAAGTGGAGCGCCAGGCGAAATGTCCGGCGTTCTGTATATTAAAGGAGAAGTAGAACTAATGTTCTTAGGCCAGTATCAACACTCTCTCGACGAAAAAGGACGCCTGACAATTCCAGCGGCGTTCCGTGATGCGTTGGGAGAGGGGGCCTTTATCTCCCAAGGATTCGACCGCAACTTGATGGTGATGAGCTCGGCCTACTTTCAGCAGGTTTACGACCGCATCAACGCCCTGAGCATCACCGATTCCGCAGCCCGCATGCTGCGCCGTCTCATCTTTTCATCCGCCTATCAGGTGGAAGTGGATAAAGCCGGACGCATTCTTTTGCCGCAAAACCTGCGCCAGTTCCTGACGATCAATGGAGAGGCCATGCTGGTCGGCCAGGGCGAATATTTCGAAATTTGGATGCCCGCCGAATGGGCACGCCAGATGCAGACTCTCCAGGATGCGGAAGCTAATGCTCAGCGCTTCTCCACGCTTGATCTCTCTTCGAGACTGTAGCATGGCCAGCGCGCCGCACCTGCCTGTACTTTACCAAACCATTATAACCGCATTAGAGCCCAAATCCGGCGGGCGCTATATCGACGGTACGCTGGGAGCGGGCGGGCATGCTGCAGGGATTTTAGCCCAAAGCTCCCCTTCTGGCGAATTGCTCGGTCTGGATCTCGATCCGCAGGCGCTCGCCATCGCCCATGAGCGGCTCGCCCCTTTCGGGGAACGCGCCCACATCGTGCAGGCTTCGTATACAGCAATGAAAATCGAGGCTGCGAAGCTGGCCTGGGACGCGGTCGACGGCATCATCCTGGATTTTGGGGTTTCATCGATGCAGTTGGATACGCCTGAGCGTGGTTTCTCCTTTCTACACAGCGGGCCGCTCGATATGCGCTTCACCCCAAATGCTCCCGTATCTGGCGCGGGGACGCTCTCCGCGGCAGATCTGGTGAATACACTGCCGGAAGATGAGCTTGCCAATATTATCTTCCGCTACGGTGAAGAACGGCTCTCACGCAAAATTGCCCGCACGATCGTCAATAACCGTCCAATCTACACCACCACAGAACTGGCCGACTTAATCCTTAAATATATCGGCAAGAAAGAACGCATTCACCCCGCCACACGGACGTTCCAGGCCTTACGCATCGCCGTCAACAACGAGCTGGAATCTGTCGAAATGGTATTGCCGCTGGCGGTGATGCTGCTCAAACCCGGTGGAAGGCTGGCGGTAATTTCCTTTCATTCACTGGAAGACCGTCTCACAAAAGAATATTTCCGCCGCGAAAGCGTGGATTGCATTTGCCCGCCAAAGCAACCCATTTGTACCTGCAATCATAAGGCGATTATTAAAGAACTAAATCGCAAACCCATCGAAGCCGATGAGGCCGAAAAACAGGATAATTCTCGTTCCAGAAGCGCAAAATTAAGAATGGCAGAAAAATTATGACTACTCTCACCAATGAATTCGCGCCCGAAGCAGCTCCCCGGCCCACCCGTTCCAGGCAAAAAGCACAGGGAACGGACAAAGCGGGTTTTAACGCTTACCATGCCATCGCTGAAATGGCCGGCACATTACGCAATTATCAGAATATTCCGCTGAACTTCGGACGGCATTGGATTACAGGTTTCCTGGCGATCATGGTGCTTGCGGGAATGCTTATCGGCCTGTATCTGAACGTTACCGCCCGCGCCGCCATTGCCGGACGAGAAATCCAAAACCTTGAAGCGGAAATTACGGCCAACAAGCGCGTCAATGCCGATCTGCAGACCCAAATCGCAGGCCTGCTCTCCTATCATTCCTTGGATGAACGCGCCAAAGCGATGGGCTTTGAGCCGCTCAAACAGGAAGAGATGGATTACATTGTTGTTCCGGGCTATTTCCCACAGCAAGGCGTAAGCCTAGTAACACCCACTGCTGATGCAGACATCCTGGCCACGTCTCCGGAATACTCCGAATCGCTCTTTAGCTGGCTGGCTCGTCAAATGGAAATCGCTTCAGTACCGCTGTCACAGGTTCGGTAAACAATCATGAAAAAGCAATACCAAATCCGCGCGCTTGTCCTTGGGATTTTTTTCTCCGCCCTTTCGGCGTTGATTGTCATTCAAGTGATTCGCATCCAATTCAGCAAGGAAGCTGCGGTATTTCTTCAGGACAGCAAGGATTACGCCGGAAGGTACGAGACTTTTTTCCCGGAACGTGGTCAAATTTGCGATCGCAAGGGACATTTGCTGGCCGGGAATCAGACTGTTTACGAAATTGGCATCAACCTGCCTGATGTAAAAAATGCACACACGATTGCGCTCACACTCAATGTGACGCTCGGCATGGATTATCAAAAAATTCTCGACCAAATCACCAACCCACCGGCTGGCGGGGTATATATGGTGGTGAACGACTACGTGTCATCTGATAAGTATCACCAGATGCTGGATCTGAAAAAAGAACTGGCGAGCAAATACACAGCCAAAAGCGACGCAAGCCTCTCCGGGCTTGATTTCAAAGCACACCTGATGCGCTCTTATCCCGAAAAATCACTGGCTTCCAATGCCCTGGGATTCGTGACGTTGGAAAATCGCGGTTATTTTGGCGTGGAAGAAAAATACAACAACCTGCTGGCGGGCGTGCCCGTTACAGTCTGGGTGCCTGAAGACCCCAATCTGGCCGGAGAACTGCCCAGCATTCCCAAAGGCTCCGATCTGATTTTGACAATTGATCGTGAAATCCAGGCCATGGTGGAAGCGGAACTGAAAAAAGGTATTGAAGATACCGGTTCTGCGGCTGGAACCATCATTGTGATGGACCCGCACAGCGGGGAAATCCTGGCGATAGCCTCCTCGCCGCAGATGGATTTGAACAATTTCTCGGACTACGGCGCGGTTTACCACAACGCGAGCGAATTTAACCGCGCCGTTTCGATGCAATACGAACCCGGCTCCGTGTTCAAAGTCCTGACAATGGCTGCCGCCATCGATTCCGGCACGGTGGTTCCCAGCAGCACTTATCTCGACACCGGTTTCTATGAAATTGGCGGCGGATACGTCTATAACTGGGATCAAGGCGCGTGGGGTCCGCAGGATATGGTCGGCTGTTTGCAACACTCGCTCAACGTCTGCATGGCACGCCTGGCAGATTTAATGGGCGAGGAAACTTTCTACACCTACATGCGCCGCTTCGGCATCGGTCATCCGACCGGCATCGACCTATCAATGGAAGCCAACGGCCGCCTGAAGGTACCCGGCGACGAGGATTGGTACAAAATTGACCTTGGGACCAATTCCTTCGGTCAGGGCGTCGCCGTCAGCCCAATTCAGATGATGGCTGCCGCCTCTGCGCTGGCGAATGACGGCAAAATGGTTTATCCACACTTGCTTTATGGCATGGTCAGCAACGGCAATCAATATAACACCCCGGCGCAAAATCTCGGCACACCGATTTCGCCCCAGACTGCGCGAACTGTCAGCGAGATGCTGGCCACAGCGATGGAAGGCGGCGAATCAGTGGCGCGAGTAAATGGCTATCGCATCGCCGGAAAAACTGGTACGGCGCAAATCCCCGGACCAAATGGCCTGTACGATCCAAAACAGACGAATGCATCCTTCCTGGGCTGGGGCCCGGTGGATGATCCCAAATTCATGGTCTATGTGTGGATGGAACGCCCCCAAAGCGCAGACTGGGCCTCCTATGTAGCTTCGCCCATTTTCCATGACGTGGTGTCAAAACTGGTGGTGCTGATGGATATTCCGCCAGACGAAAAACGCCAACAGTTGGCTGGACAGTGAACCCGTGCTAACCTTTGCCGATTTGATCGAAGCCATCATCAATTTCCGCCCGGAGATGACGCCTATATTCATCACCGAGGCGGCGGTTGATTCGCGGCAGATCATCCCAGGCGGATTATTCGTAGCCATTCCCGGCGAAAATGTGGATGGGCACGCTTATGTGACCCAGGCCTTTCAACGCGGGGCCGTGGCTGCACTCATCGAACATGAGATTGAAGCACCTTTCACCACGATCGACCTGCGAAATGGCGCGTCCGCCTTGGACGTATTGCAAGTCGAGGCGTTGTCGCATCTAAAACTACCCGTCTGCTTCATCGTCACTAACAGCGTAACCGCCCTTCAGCAAATCGCTGCATTCTGGCGTCGCAAATTGGACATCCGCGTGATTGGGATTACCGGCAGCGTGGGAAAATCCACGACAAAAGAAGCCATTGCCCAGGTGCTCAGCCAGCGTTACATAACGCTCAAAAGCGCAGCGAACCTTAATAATGAAATTGGACTGCCGCTGAATGTCTTGAAATTGACCGCTGGTCATCAGCGCGCCGTGCTCGAAATGGGATTCTATGTTCCCGGCGAAATCAAGCAATTGTGCGAGATCGCCCTGCCGCAGGTAGGCGTGCTGAATAATATCGGCACTGTCCATGCAGAGCGGGCCGGTTCACAGGAAATCATTGCCCAGGGCAAAGGCGAGTTGGTGGAAGCCCTGCCGCCTGCCCCTGAAGGGATTGCCATTTTGAACTATGACGACCCCTTCGTCCGCCCGATGAGTGCCCGGACCCAAGCGCGCGTTTTTTATTACGGATTATCTCCGGAAGCACATCTGTGGGCCGACCAGGTGGAAGGCATGGGGCTGGAAGGCATCCGTTTTCGGCTGCATTACAAAAACGAGACGCTGCATCTGCGCGTCCCCATGATCGGACGCCACTCGGTCGAAACCGTCCTGCGCGCCACCGCCGTCGGTCTGGTGGAAGGTCTGACCTGGGATGAGATTGTGCGCGGCATGCAGGAGAGTCAAGCTCAATTGCGGCTGTCCGCCGTCCGCGCTGAAAGCGGCGCATTGATCATCGACGACACCTACAACGCTTCACCCGAATCGATGCTGGCTGCACTCAATCTGCTGGATGAACTGCAGGGACGCAAGATCGCCGTGCTCGGTGATATGCTCGAACTGGGCCAATATGAAGAGGATGGCCACCAAAAAATAGGCATACGCGCCGCCCAGGTGGCGGATGTACTGGTAACATTGGGACTTCGCGCGCACATGATCGCTGAAGCTGCCCGCAAGGCTGGCATGAAAAAAACGTCCATCTTTGAATACGAAGAATTGGACAAAATCGTGGACTGGCTGAATCAGCATCTGAAATCTGAAGATGTGGTGCTGATTAAAGGCTCCCACGGCCTGCGGATGGAGCGAATCGTGGCTGCGCTGGAGGTCTCATAATGAAAGATACCACCCTCGCTGTGAGTCTGGCCGGGCTTAGTTTTATGATGACCATCATCTGGGGTGGCCCGCTGCTGCGTGTTTTGCGGCACTTTAGAATAGGCAAACTGATCCGCGTTGAAGAACCTGGCAAGCACATGGTCAAAATGGGCACGCCCACCATGGGCGGCGTGATGATCATCCTGCCGGTGTTGATGCTGACCATTCTGCTCAACGCCGCCCCATTAATCGGATTCAAATTGAGCGGCAAATCGGTCTTCGTACCGCTGATGACGATGCTGGCTTTCGGCATCCTGGGCGCACTCGATGACTGGGAAGGCATCCGCGGCAAACGCAAGGGCAATGGCATGCGCGCGCGCACCAAGTTTTTTGCGCAGTGGCTCATCGCCGGAATTGTAGCCTGGTCACTCAAATATGTACTCGGCATCCCCGATCTGTACATTCCCGGCATCCAAATCACGCTTGATTTTGGCTGGTGGTACGTGCCGATTGCAGCCTTCATTATCGTCGCCGAATCGAACGCCATCAATTTTACCGATGGCCTGGATGGGCTGGCTGGCTTGATCGCTTCTACGATTTTTGCCGCTTATGGAGTGATTGCCATCATCCAGGGTCAAACCTTTTTGGCGCAATTCTCGTTCACCCTGGTCGGCGCACTGTTTGGATTTTTGTGGTTCAACGTCCACCCGGCGCAGTTATTTATGGGAGATACCGGTTCGCTGGCGCTCGGCGCCACGGTGGCGGTCGTCGCGCTGATGACGGGCCAATGGGCCATTCTGCCGCTGGTCACAGTCATCCCCGTCAGCGAGACTTTGAGCGTGGTCATCCAAGTGCTTTATTTCAAAGCCACCAAAGGCCGCCGCTTTTTCAAAATGGCACCCATCCACCTGCACTTTGAACTGCTTGGCTGGAGTGAGACGCAAATCGTGCAGCGTTTTTGGCTCATCAGCCTGTTGGCGGCGCTAATCGCCGTCGGTCTGGCAATGGCATAGGAAAATCATGGCGCAAATTAGCTGGAAAGGCAAACGTGTTGTCATCATCGGCGCGGCCCGTCAGGGACTGGCGCTGGCACGTTATCTTTCCACTCATGGAGCGACGGTGATTTTGAATGATCGCCGCACGCCCCAGCAGCTCATCAAGGAAATGGAAAGTCTAGCCCCATACCAAATCGAATGGGTCACTGGCGGACATCCGCTGAACATCCTGAATCCGCACCCTGAGTTTTTGTTCGTTTCAGGCGGCGTTCCGCTCGATAACCCTCTGGTGACTTTCGCGCGCGAAAACCACATCCGCCTTTCGAACGATACCCAGGTCTTCATGGAGGCCGCTCCCTGCAAAACGGTGGGCATCACCGGTTCAGCGGGCAAAACAACCACCACCACCCTGTTGGGACGCATGGCCCAGGCAGGCGCGAGCGGCAAGTATGGGCACATCTGGATTGGCGGCAACATGGGCGATCCTTTGATCAACTATGTGGACGAAATGTCACCGACAGATCTGGCCATCCTTGAAATTTCCAGCTTTCAATCAGAACTGATGACTTCAGCGCCAAACGTGGCCGCCATCTTGAATATCACGCCCAACCATCTCGACCGGCACGGCACGATGGAAGCCTACACCACGGCCAAGGCAAATATCATCAAGTTTCAAACGAGCGCTGATTGCGCCATCCTGGGACGCGATGGCCCAGGCGCTTGGGGCCTGGCAGCCAATCTTCGCAGTCATCTATACTCCTTTGGCTTCTCCCCCCTGCCCGCTGGACAGGATGGCGCCTACATCGAAAACGAAAAATTCTATCTGCGCGATGGCGGGAAAATCACCCGTCTGCCAGTCGAAGACCACATCGAACTGCGCGGAGATCATAACCGCTTGAATGTGCTGGCCGCCTGCACCATCGCCCACGCCGCCGGATTTGGCGCGGAAGCCATGCTGGCCGGAGTGAAAGACTTTCGGGGCGTGTCGCACCGCCTGGAATTTATCCGCACCTGGCACGGCGCGCACTGGTACAACGACTCGATCGCCACCGCCCCCGAGCGCACGATTGCCGCCATCAAATCCTTCAGCGGCCCGCTCATCCTTTTGTTGGGTGGTCGCGACAAAGACTTGCCCTGGGAAGAGCTCGCCAAGCTCGTCCACCAAAGAGTTGACCATGTGGTCATTTTTGGCGAAGCCGCCGGGAAGATCCAGACCGCACTTGGTCAACTCACCCCGGGATCAAAGCCATACAGCCTGACTCGCGTTGAAAAATGTCAGGATGCAGCGGCATCGGCTTCACGCTTGGCCCAACCCGGTTATTCAGTGCTGTTCTCACCAGGCGGCACAAGCTATGACGAGTTCAAAGATTTCGAAGAACGTGGAGAAAGGTTTACCAAATGGGTTCTAGAATTTTCCGAGACGCAGCAGTAGCTCCCAACTCTTCGCCCGCCACATCGAATCCTTCCGTCAGAAGAATCGGCGGCTCGATTGATATTCCTTTATTGTTAATCATGGTCGTTACATTGTCCTTTGGACTAATCATGGTGTTTTCAGCATCGTATGATTATTCATTGGGTGTGTTCAACGATGCAATGCACATCTTCAACCGTCAAATCCTTTGGATGATTCTTGGTAGTTTGATTGCACTATTTCTATCGCGCCTTGATTACCACATTTGGCGCAACCTGGGTTTACCAGTCATGGTCATTACAATCATCCTCCTAATCGTGGTATTGGCGCTCAACGACATGCACCTGGGCGCAGTGCGGTCAATGCTGGGCGGTTCCATCCAACCATCAGAACTGGCAAAAGTCGTCACCATCGTTTATCTTGCCATCTGGATGCATTCCAAGCGCGAACAACTGCACGATATTCAGTGGGGACTCATCCCCCTGGCGCTTATCCTGGGTATCGTCGGAGGTTTGATTTACGTCCAGCCCGATATTTCAGCCACTGCCACCATTTTTATGCTCGGCGGCTTGCTGTTCTTTTTAGGCGGCGGCGACATGAAACAAATTTTAATCCTGATGGTGATTGCCGTTTTCGTTGGCATCGTGGTGGTACAAATCAGCGCTACGGGCCAGGCGCGCGTCGGTATGTATATCTCCGGGATTAAAGACCCGACCCAGGCCTCCTACCATGTGCGCCGCTCCTTTGAAGCCATCGTCAAAGGTGGATGGTTCGGCGTGGGAATTGGACAATCTGATACCAAGCTCCTAGGGTTGCCCGTTCCTCCCACCGACAGCATTTTCGCCGTTATCGCCGAGGAACTCGGTCTGGTAGGTGCGGCCGGGACGGTTCTGCTCTACGTTTTGCTGCTCTGGCGAGGCTTGCGCATTGCCGATAAAGCCCCCGACATGCTCGGAAGCCTGCTGGCCTCCGGCCTGACGGTCTGGATTGCAATGGAAGCCATCATCAACATGCTGGTAATGGTCGGCCTGCTACCCTTCGCTGGCAATGCTCTGCCCTTCATCAGCGCTGGCGGATCGAGCATGGTCGCTTCGCTGATTGCGATTGGAATTTTGTTGAGTGTCTCACGACAGGTTGAGCCACAGGCTGAAACTCAAGAATGGAGAAACTTCGGTGCGACTATTGATTTGCGCGGGCGGAACCGGCGGCGGAGTTTATCCCGCACTAGCCGTTCATAGTGCTCTCAAGGCCGCCCATCCCGAAGTGGAAACGCTCTGGATAGGCGGTGAAGGCGGCATGGAAGCTGGGCTCGTTGAAAGAGCCGGTATTCCGTTTAAGACCATCCCTGCAGCTGCCGTCCACGGCGTGGACATCAAAAGCCTGCCCGGGAATCTTTCCGCCCTCGCGCGCGGCACAGTAGCCGCCCGCGGCATTCTGAACGAGTTCAAGCCTGATGTGCTATTTTTCACTGGCGGCTATGTGGCCGTCCCCGTGGCGCTGGCCGGACGAAAGATCCCGTCATTGTTATACGTGCCGGATATCGAACCCGGTCTGGCACTGAAAGCGCTGGCGCGTTTTGCAAAACGAATCACTCTGACCACCGAAGAATCAAAACAGTATTTTTCGTCGAAGGCTGATCTGGTCGTCACCGGCTATCCTATCCGCGAAGAAATCGCGCGCTGGGACAAAGCCACGGCCCGCAAACATTTGGGACTCAACACTGGCACCATGCCCGTCGTCCTGATTTTTGGCGGCAGCAAAGGCGCACGCTCAATCAACCTGGCGCTGCTCGAACACATCACCACCCTGTTGGAGCAAGTCGAAGTGCTCCACATCAGCGGCGAATTGGATTGGCCGGTCGTGCAAAAAACGCGCGAAACCCTTTCAACAGAACAAGCCAGTCGCTATCACGCCTACCCTTACCTGCATGAAGACATGGGCGCAGCTTTGGCAACCGCAGATTTAGTGGTATCCCGCGCCGGGGCCTCGGTTCTCGGCGAATTCCCCCAGTTCGGCATCCCGGCCATCCTGGTCCCTTATCCGCACGCATGGCGCTACCAAAAAATCAACGCCAATTCACTCACAAACCGCGGGGCGGCCCTGATGATCGAAGATGCAAAACTGAAGAGCGGTCTTTATCTGACCATCGAAAAATTACTGGAAACCCCGGAAAAACTGGACGCCATGCGCGCAGCCATGCTGACCTTGCGCATGCCAGATGCCGCCGGGAAAATCGCCGCTCAGTTGTGCGAACTGGCTGGAGACAAGCATGATTAGTATCAATTTTGCATTCTGGCTGATGGTCATTTTATTTGGTCTGATTGGCATGATGCGCGGATGGGCCAAAGAACTACTGGTTTCCTTCAGCGTCATTCTGGCGCTGGCGTTCAACCGCCTGCTTGAACGCTACGTCCCGGTTGTCAACACCCTGCCTACCGACGGATCGTCGCTTTTCTGGGTACGCATTATCATCGTCATCACGCTGGTTTTCTTTGGCTACCAGACTGTTGCTCTGCCACGCTTTGCCAGTAAAGCGGCCCGCGAAAAACTGCAAGACAGCCTGCTCGGCTTCGTTCTGGGCGCGCTAAACGGCTACTTTGTCATCGGCACCGCCTGGTTCTATCTCGACATGGCAAAATACCCATTTTCCACCATCTCCGCGCCAGTCCCCGGCACAGCCATGGGCGAAGCCGCACTCAACTTAATCCCCATGCTGGCCCCGCGCCTGCTGGGTGAACCGGCCATCTACTTTGCAGTCATGTTGTGCTTCATTTTCGTTCTGGTGGTATTCATCTAATGACGGTTCAACCAGATTCGCCCAAGGCACACGTCCATTTCATTGGAATTGGAGGCAGCGGACTCTCCGCCATCGCCCGGCTCCTGCTCGAACAGGGCTACCGAGTAACCGGCTCAGACCGCACGCTCTCCCCGTTGGCCGACGAACTAAAAACTGCGGGCGCAACCGTCGCTGTGGGACATGCCGCTGAAAACGTCACCGGTGCCGATTGGGTGGTGCGCTCCTCCGCCATTCCCGATGACAACCCCGAAGTGGTAGCCGCGCTGGCAGCCGGAATCCCGGTCTACAAACGGGCTGACTTCCTCGGCCGCCTGATGGCTCCGCCAGAAAAAGACGGCATCGCCATCGCCGGGACACATGGCAAAACCACCACCACCGCAATGATCGCCTGGATGCTCGATCAGCTCGGCACAGACCCTTCCTTCATCATCGGCGGCATCGCGCAGAATTTTGGCGTCAACGCCCACGCTGGAAAAGGCCGCGCCTTCGTGATCGAAGCTGATGAATATGATCGCATGTTCCTCGGTTTGCAACCTCGCTACTCAGTGGTCACCAATATCGAACTCGACCACCCCGATATTTACCCCACCCTGGCAGCGTTTGAGGCCGCTTTTGTCGATTTCGCCCGCCTGACGCCAGAAAACGGCGCGCTGATTATCTGTGGCGAAGACATGGGCGCCACCCAACTGGCACAGACCGCCCGGCACATGGGCAAACGCGTCATTGGCTACCGCATTGCAGAAAATCAAATCACTGAAGCCGGTGAATGGACCCTGGCCCGGAATGTGACCACCAACAACCTGGGTGGTTTCACCTTCGATGCAATTACACGCCTGCAGTCCGGTTCCGAAGAAGTCTCAGGGATTCACATGCAGGTACCTGGACTGCACAACGTCCGCAATGCGCTGGCAGCACTGAGCGTGGCGGTCTTGATGGGCTACGATCTGAAAGATGCGGCCCAAACTCT
Organism: uncultured Anaerolineae bacterium; assembly: GCA_903838415.1. GTDB lineage: Bacteria > Chloroflexota > Anaerolineae > Anaerolineales > Villigracilaceae > UBA5195. Next base: position 39,551 of record CAILYI010000146.1, read on the forward strand.
GAGCAAGTTCAAAGGCACGGGACGGCGCTTTGAGATCAAGGGCGAGGCCAGCGGCGTCATCGTAATTGACGATTACGCCCACCACCCAACCGAAATCCGTGCCACGCTGGAGGCCGCTCGCGCCCGCTACCCGGCCAAACACATTTGGGCCGTCTGGCAGCCACACACTTACTCGCGCGTACAGACTTTGTTCAACGATTTTGCAGGCTCTTTTGGCGAGGCTGATGAAGTTGTCGTCAGCGAAATTTATGCGGCGCGCGAACCGCTCCAGAGTTTTTCGGCCGAGCAAGTGGTCAAGGCCATGCATCACCCGGCGGCACATTTTATTCCTTCGCTGCCAGCAATTCGCAATTATCTTGTTTCTCATCTTAAATCTGGCGATGTGCTAATTGTCATGTCTGCCGGAGACGCCGATCAAGTCAGCGCCGAAGTGCTGGCCCACCTGAAGGAAAGTGAGATTCATCATGCCTGAGAAAAAACACACGTACAAGTCGGAATTTATGGCTTTACCGCCCCTGACAATGGTACTGGGCGATGTGCCTGACCCGGATCCCAGTGGCAAACGCCGTCTGTTCCGCGCCTTTAGCGAAGACAAGACAGAGACAGATGTCAAAAACACTGTGGCGAAATTAATCGGCTATTTGAAAAAAGACGACAAGTAAGCAGAAAGGCTTGCAGTGACCTCCATCTTGACGGCGGATTTGCGCAAACGGTTCAGTGACCAGGTGCAGGAGAACGTGCTCCTCGCGCCTTACACCTCCGCGCGCATTGGCGGTCCGGCAGATATATTGGTCAGCGCACGCAGCGCGGAAGAGCTTGCCAGCGCCGCGCAGGCCTGTTGGGACGCCAACCTGCCCTTCACCCTGCTCGGAGGAGGCTCAAACCTCCTGATCAGCGACAAAGGCATCCGGGGAGTCGTCATTTTGAACAAGGCCAAGGCGACAGAGTTCCGACCGGGTTTGAAACCAACCGTCTGGGCAGAATCCGGCTCGGTTTTTTCCAACCTGGCTCACCGGGCCGCCGCCCAGGGATTTTCCGGCCTGGAATGGGCCGCAACGGTGCCAGGAACGATCGGCGGAGCAGTTTATGGTAATGCCGGAGCTTTTGGCGGCGAAACCGCTCACGACCTGCTGCGCGCCGAAGTCTTGACCGAAGCCGGGCGAACCTGGTGGCCGGTGGAAAAACTGGAATATGGCTACCGTACCAGCCTGTTAAAACACGCGACAGGAAAAGCCATCATTCTTTCGGCTGAATTTAGGTTAACAAACGGCGATTCTGAGACAATTAAGGCTACAATTAGCCAATTAACTCTACGCCGAAAATCGACTCAACCACCCGGCGCCAGTATGGGTTCAATGTTCAAAAACCCACCCGGAGATTTTTCCGGACGTTTGATCGAAGCCGCCGGGCTGAAAGGGATGCGCATCGGCAACGCCGAAATCAGCAGCATTCATGGCAATTTTTTCGTAAATCACGGCGAAACCCTGGCCGAAGATGTCAAATTACTGATTGAGCTGGCCCAAAAAACTGTCAAAGAACAGTTCGGCATTGACCTGGAACTCGAAGTTGAAATGATTGGCGAATGGAAATGACAACAGCGAACATAAAACGCACGATCGCCGTTTTATTTGGAGGCCGCTCTGGTGAACATGAGGTTTCTCTCATGTCGGCCCGCTCGGTGCTTTCAGTGCTGGACCGCAACAAATATGATGTTGTTGAAATCGGGATCACGCACGAAGGTGCGTGGTTAACCGGGCAGGATGCGCTGGCGGCGTTTGAGCAGGGACAAACTGAGACCCTGCTCCCCGCCAGCCTGCTGCCCGACCCTTCACGACCAGATCTGTATGTGATTCGAAACAATAATTTTGAAAAATACACCGCGGTGGATGTCTATTTCCCCGTGCTGCACGGCACTTACGGCGAAGATGGCACCATCCAGGGTTTGTTTGAGATGGCGGATGTGGCTTATGTCGGCGGAAGCGTGATCGGTTCGTCAGTTGGCATGGAAAAAGGTGTTTTCAAAGATGTGATGAGCGCCAATGGTCTGCCGGTGATCGAATCGATTGTGGTGCTGCGTTCGGAAATTGAAAAGGACATCGAAAGCGTGGTTAAACGCGCCGAAAGTGTGAGCGGCTACCCATTATTTGTCAAACCCGCCAATCTTGGTTCCTCTGTCGGCGTCACCAAATGCAGCTCACGCTCGGATATCGCCGAAGGGTTGATGGAAGCTGCGCAGTACGACCGGCGCATCCTGATCGAGCGCGGCGTACCCAATCCACGCGAAATCGAAATTTCAGTATTGGGCAACGATGAACCGCAAGTCTCCGTACCGGGTGAAATCATCCCTGGCGCTGATTTTTACTCCTACGACGCCAAATATGTGCTGGGTAACTCCGAACTGCGCATCCCTGCCCCGCTCAGTGACTTTCAAACGGAACAGGTCAAGGACATCGCCCGACGCGCCTTCAAAGCCGTCGATTGTTGCGGCATGGCGCGGGTGGATTTTCTGCTCGACCCGCAGACCGGCGAAATCTTTCTCAACGAAATTAACACCATCCCCGGCTTCACCCGGATCAGTATGTACCCCAAGCTTTGGGAAGCCAGCGGCCTGTCCTACCCCGCGCTGGTAGACCGCCTGATCGAATTAGCAGTGGAACGCAAAGCCGAACGCGACCGCAGCGTGCACCAATACCGGAGAAACGCATGAGCCCCGACCACACCACTATTACCCGCGCTGAAGCCGTCCGTTTGCGCCGTGAAGATGAACAAAAGCGGCGAGATAAATTGACGCAAAAGAATATGTCAAAACCGAAGCCGGTCGCCGCGCCCAAGCCTGCCACTGCGCACAAACCTGCCGCCAGACTCCAAACGGAGCGAAAGCCGCCCGCCCAAAGCCTGCCGCTCGTTTCGACAAGCCGCCTGCAGCGTCGTTATGACATCGGCATGAGCACACCGTATGGGCGCACCGGAAATTTCAACTCGCCCAAGGTAAAAAATCCAGCGAGTTCCTTTTCCATGCCCCATATTGAATTTGGACCGCGCTGGGTCTCGCTGCTCATTTCAGTCTTTTGCGCCGCCAGTTTGTACATGCTCTTCAATATGAGTTTGTTCATCGTGAGTAATGTTGACATCGTCGGCAATAACCGCGTGGATGTTAACGAAATTGTAAATAATTTAGGAGCAATGGGGCAACCCACGGTACTTCTGAACCCGACACAAATCGAATACAATATCCTGGCTTCCTTTCCAGACATTTCCAATGTGCAGGTTGCGGTAAACCTGCCAGCCAGTATCACGGTAACAATCATCGAACGCGAACCAATCACCGCCTGGGTTAAAGATGGTCAGGTAGTTTGGGTGGATGCGCAAGGATTTGCATTTCCTCCACGCGGATCGATCGAGGGGCTGACCACCGTGACGGCGAACGGCGATCCGCCCACGCCCGCCGAACTCGATGTAACGCAAAAAATTGGGGCCCGGCCGTTCCTAACGACTGATCTTTCTTCGGCCATTGTGACCCTTTCACCATATGTTCCCCAAGGCGCAGCCCTGGTTTTTGACCCGAAATATGGTCTGGGCTGGAGCGATCCGCGCGGCTGGAAGGTTTATTTCGGCCATTCCAATGGCGACACCGCCATGAAGTTAAAGGTTTATCAATCCATGCTTGATTTTCTGAGCGCGAAATCTGTTCAGCCCAGCCTGATCAGCGTGGAATTTCCCGGTGCTCCGTTCTATAGAGTAGAGCAATAGTATGGATGATATCGTTGTAGGAATTGATGTTGGCACAACCAAAGTCTGCACCCTGGTAGCCAGGGTGGAGCAGGACGATTCTCTGCGCATCATGGGGGTGGGAATCGAACCATCTGAAGGCATCCGCAAAGGTGTCATTGTCGATTTGACGTCCGCCTCGCAGGCTATTACCCGCTCCATTGTTCAGGCTGAGCAGACCTCGGGACTGAAAATTGATTCAGCGTTGGTCAGCCTGGCCGGGGCGCACGTGGCTTCCGTCAACAGCCGGGGCGTGGTGGCGGTCTCTGGATACAACACCGTCGATCAAAGCGACATCGAGCGCGCCATGGATGCAGCCCGCGGCGTGGCCATTCCCAACAGCCGAGAAATCATCCACGTTATTCAGCGCGGGTTTTCACTCGACGGCGAGGACGGCATCCACCAACCGGTCGGAATGCACGGATATCGCCTGGAAGTGGAAGCACACGTCATAACGGCGGCAACGGCAACGGTGGAGAATTTGCGTCAGGCAGTGGGAGCCGCGGGTGTGCATGTGGCGCAATTCGTCCTGAATCCGCTCGCTTCCGCCGAAGTGGTGCTGACCGATACCGAACGAAACATGGGCGCGGTCGTCTGCGACATCGGCGGCGGGACAACCGACCTGGCGATTTACGTCAACGGCGATGTCTGGCACACCATGGTATTGGCAGTTGGCGGCAATCACATCACTCAGGATATTGCGCATGGCCTGCGCCTGCCGCTGAATGAGGCTGAAGAAGCCAAAAAAATGCACGGGCACGCCCTGCAATCTGAAGTTGGACTGGATGAGACCTTCAATATCAAGCCATTTGGCGAGGAAAGTCCAGTGCGTATGAATCGCCGCGACCTGGCGCTGATCATTGAGGCGCGCGTGGAAGAAATGTTTGACCTGGCGCTGCAGGAGATTAAACGTTCCGGCTATGATGGGCTCCTACCGGCCGGGATGATTTTGACTGGCGGCACCAGCCTGCTGCCTGGCATCCGCCAATTGGCGAGCAAAGTGCTGGGGATGCCTGTTCGCACCGCACAGCCGGAAAAACTGATGGGATTGGCCGATAAGCTCAATTCACCGGCCTACTCCACCAGCGTCGGGCTGCTCACCTGGGCAGCAGCCATGCAGGCCCTTCCAATGCATGACAACTCGAGAAAAGGGCATCCGCCACGACAACAGAAAGGAGAAGGCAAAAATTGGAATACTTTCAAAGATTTATTTGGTCGCCTACTCCCGTAAAAGATAATTCTCTTAATGATGGCATAAGCCAGTTCGCTTTCGCAAAAATTGTACCTTTATCTACCCGGTAACCGTCTCAGGAGGACAAAATGGAACTTAAACCTGTGGAAACATTTGCCCGTATCAAAGTCGTCGGCGTCGGTGGTGGCGGCTGTAATGCCGTGAACCGTATGATCATGGAAGGCATCCAGGGCGTCGAATTTGTGGCTGTCAATACCGATGCTCAGGCACTCCTCCTGGCGAAGGCGCCCATCAAAGTCCGCATCGGTGACAAACTGACGCGCGGCCTTGGTGCAGGCGGCAACCCGGAAGTTGGCCGAAAATCCGCGGAAGAAACCGCAGAAGAGCTTTACAGCGTACTTAAAGGCGCGGATATGGTCTTCGTGACTGCCGGACTGGGCGGAGGCACCGGAACTGGCGCAGCACCCATCGTTGCCCAGATCGCCAAAGAGTGCGGAGCGCTGACGATTGGCGTGGTGACTCGTCCCTTCACTTTTGAAGGCGCCCGCCGCATGCAGTCGTCCGAATCTGGCATGGAAATGCTGAAAGAACATGCCGATACATTGATCGTCATTCCAAACGACCGGCTTCTGCAAATTGTGGACAAGAAAGCCAGCCTGAATGACGCCTTCCGCATGGCCGATGACGTTCTGCGTCAGGGCATTCAGGGCATTTCAGAGTTGATCACCGTCCCTGGCCTGATCAACCTTGACTTTGCCGATGTAAAAGCGATCATGTCTGAAGGTGGCGCCGCGCTGATGGCAGTCGGTCACGCTGAAGGGGACGATCGCGCCCGCCTGGCCGCTGAACAGGCCATTTCGAGCCAACTGCTCGACATTACGATTGACGGCGCACGCGGCGTGTTGTTCAATGTCACCGGCGGCCCCAACATGACTCTGTTCGAGGTCAACCAGGCTGCGGCGATTATCCGCGAAACCGCTCACCCCGATGTGAACATGATTTTCGGGGCCGTCATCGACCCGAACATGGGCGACGAAATCCGCATCACGGTCATTGCCACCGGTTTCGAACGCGCCAGCATGCCGCGCCGTATGATTGTTGAGCAGCGCCCGATGAATACCGCGCCACGTCAGCAGGAACAGCGCCCAATGGGCAATAATGCCCCGCGCCAGCAGGAACAACAGCGCCCGATGAATACCGCCCCACGCCCGCAGGAACAGCCTCGTCCAACGCAGGGCATCCCGATGGAGCGCCCATCCGAGTCAGTGAGCGTAAACGCCGCCCCTCCCACGCCGTCCATCTCGGTAAATCCGCCCGAATTCAGGGGCCAGCCTTCCTACCAGGAAGATCTCGACATCCCCACCTTCCTGCGCAATCGACGTTAATCACAGTGGAGGCGCAGCATGCTGCGCCTCCACTCATTTTTTATGACACCCAAACCCGCGCTCTCGTCCGATGAAATTCTCAAGGCAGAATATGACTACATTGCCAGCACAGTCTTTCAGGCCAATGAAGATCGCTCCCGCGCCACATCCTTTTACCTGCTGACGTTCAGCAGTTTCATCGCGGCAATCGTCAGCTACCGGTTGGACAACAATCTAAACGGAACCTGGATGGATACCGGCTTTTCTGCGCTGTTCTTTATCCTGGCTGGAATGGGGGTTTCGACCGTCCTGCAGCTTGCCCGCCTGCGCATGGCCTGGTATGAAAGCGTGCAGGCCATGAATCAGATTAAAGATTACTACATTGAGCATGATGCAGAGCTAGAAAAAGCCTTCGCCTGGCGTGGAAAAACCGCGCAGAAATTCAAATGGAACAGCGTTGGCTTTCTGCTTGTGATGCAGGTCGCCCTGCTGGGCGGCGTAGCCTTGGGCACCTCCATCTTTTTTTGTGTGCGCGCCATATCAGGGACAAGTTGGCTGCTCCCAGCAGCCCTGGGCGGAATTGCATTCATCATATGGCAGATTGACCTTTACCGCAGCAGCCTGAAATAACGAAAAATCCCGATCTCACAATGAGACCGGGATTTTGATTTTAATCCTGCCACTCGAGTTCATAATCGCCGATCGACACCGTATCGCCATCTTTGACTCCAGCCTGGCGCAGTGCGGCCTCGATCCCGAGAATTTCCATCAATTTTTGAAAGCGGCGCAGCGAACCGGCATGCTCGAAGTACGTCATCTTGGCGGTGCGCTCAATGCCAGCGCCAGCGACGCGCCACTCATTGGAGCCTTCCCGAGTGATTTCAAACTGCTTGGGATCGTCCTTGGGACGGTACACAGGCAGGGGCGCCTCGGTATCCGCCAACGCGGGCGTATCAGCCAGTTTGTTGACCGCCTTGAATAACAGGTCACGGATGTCGGTGCGGGCCATTGCAGAAATCGTCATCAGCTCGTAGCCGCGCTTTTTCAGTTCTTTCTTCAGCGCCGGATAAATTTCCTGCACTTCAGCCTGATCGATCTTGTTCAGTGCCACAATCTGCGGCTTTTTGGCAAGATTCGGATCAAACAGCGACAGCTCGCCATTGGTCTGGCTGAAATCGGCCAGGGGATCGCTCGAAAGGCCATCGATGAGATGGATTAAGACCCGGGTGCGTTGAATGTGACGCAAAAACTCATGCCCCAACCCCGCACCCTGACTCGCGCCCTCGATCAACCCGGGAATATCCGCCAGCACGACGGTGGTTTTCTCATCCACGCGCGCCACGCCCAGGTTGGGCTCAAGCGTGGTAAAGGGATACGGCGCAATCTTGGGCTTGGCGTTGGTCAACACCGAAAGCAAGGTGGATTTCCCAGCGTTGGGAACGCCGATGATGCCGATATCCGCAATCAGTTTCAATTCAAAACGCAGCTGCTTTTCTTCGCAAGGCTCGCCCTTTTCACCGGTCCGGGGCGCCTGGTTGGTGGACGTGGCAAAATGCTGATTGCCGCGTCCGCCACGCCCGCCTTTGCAAACCAGCAAACGCTGACCGGGTTCAGTCAGGTCGCCGAGCAAATCACCGGTCAGGGCATCATACACCACCGTGCCGGGCGGAATGGCAATGATCAAATCTTCAGCGCCACGACCGGACATATTATTGGGGCCGCCGCCTTTGCCATCCTGCGCCAAAAAGCGCATGTTGTGACGATATTCTGCCAGGGTGTTGATAGTTGCACGCACCTCAAGGATAACATCGCCACCCTTGCCACCATCGCCGCCATCCGGGCCGCCGCGCGAAACAAATTTTTCACGGTGAAAATGCACCATGCCATTGCCACCGTTGCCGGATCGTACGTAAATTTCTGCTTGATCGATGAACATAGTCTTACACTTCTCACTAATCTGACTTTTACTGTCGGGGAAAAATAAGGATTGGCATTATGGAATGCCCCAGGTCGCAAATTGCGACCGTCAGGGTATAACATTGCCAATCCTTATTGTACCATTCGGATTAACCGACTTTTAGGCAACCAAGCCCCAATCTACCGGCCTACTTCTTCCCAAACTTCGCTTTGAGCAAATCTTCCAGCGTGGGCTGACCAATCTCTTGCAGTTCGTAGCGCACGCGCTGGTACGGCTTGTTGATTTTGATAATACGCGTCAGGTCGATCGGCGTGCCAATCACCACCAAATCCACATCCGAAGCATTGATGGTCGCTTCCAGGTCACGGGTTTGCGCCTCGCCGTAGCCCATGGCAGGCAGGATTGGGCCAGTTTTGGGATATTTCACATACGTGGCGGCGATGGATTTGACCGCAAACGGGCGCGGATCGACGATTTCAGCAGCGCCAAAGCGACGGGCGGCGACAAAACCCGCCCCGTAGGCCATTTCTCCGTGCGTGAGAGTGGGCCCATCCTCAACGACGAGAACGCGTTTGCCCTGAATCGCAGCCGGGTCATCCACAAACAGCGGAGATGCGCCTTCGATCACGACCGCATTCGGATTGAGCCGCCGCAGATTCTCACGGACCTTGATGACGCTCTCAGGATCGGCAGTATCCACTTTGTTGATTACGAATACATCCGCCATGCGGACGTTGGTTTCGCCGGGATAGTAAGTGCTTTCGTGCCCGGGGCGATGCGGGTCAGCGACCACGATCTGGTAGTCGGAGACGTAGAAGGAGAAATCGTTGTTGCCGCCATCCCACAGGATGATATCCACTTCCTGCTCAGCCTGGCGCAGAATGGCTTCATAATCAACCCCGGCATAGACGATCACTCCATTATCGATATGCGGCTCGTATTCTTCGCGTTCCTCAATCGTGCACTCATGCTTAGTGAGGTCTTCATACGTGGCAAAGCGCTGGACAGCCTGCTTCACCAGGTCGCCATAAGGCATGGGGTGACGGATGGCAGCCACCTTGTAGCCCATCTCACGCAGAATCAGCGATACGCGGCGCGTGGTCTGGCTTTTGCCTGAACCGGTTCGCACGGCGCAGACGGAAATAACCGGTTTGGTGGATTTGACCTGGGTGTATTTGGTGCCCATCAAACGAAAGTCGGCGCCGAGCGCATTGACCTGCGAGGCCTTATGCATGACGTATTCATGCGGCAAGTCAGAATAAGCGAACACAACCTGATCAACATTGTGTTTCTTGATCAGCTCAGCCAGTTCAGCTTCGGCATGAATCGGGATGCCCGCCGGATACAAATCACCAGCGAGTTCCTTGGGGTAAAGGCGGCCTTCGATATCAGGGATTTGAGTCGCGGTAAAGGCGACAACTTCATAATCCTTGTTGCCACGAAAAAAAGTGTTGAAATTGTGGAAGTCGCGTCCGGCGGCTCCCATGATGAGGGTTTTTATGCGGGACATGCAGGTTCTCCTGGTCAGAAAAGATGAATTTCAGCCATGTTCTTGCGGAAACCACATCGGCCACTTTGAGATCATCAAAACGACAAAGTCTCTCCTGCGCTTCAAAGGAGATTCCAAAAATCCTGTGGCAAAACAGGAATTAGCTGATTTTCGCAGCGCTCTTTGAGCAACTACGTCACATCACTTCTGGGGCTGTGATGCCCAAAAGCGCCAAGGCATTGGCAATGGTCTGCTTTGCGGCGGCTACCAGCCGCAGGCGCGCAGACTTGACCGACTCATCGTCGGTTTGGAGCACCGGCACAGCGTGATAAAAACTGTGGAAGGTATTCGCCAGGTCATAAACATAAGATGCAATCACCATCGGGCGGTATTCATTCGCCGCCTGTTGGACCAAAGCGGGGAAGCGGGTAATCTGCTCGATCAACTCGATTTCATGAGTCGCTAGCTCATACCCAAAACCGGCCGTCTCTGGTAAACCGGATGATTTCTTTAAAATGGAATTGGCGCGCACGTACGCATTCTGGATGTAAGGCCCGGTGCGCCCGTCGAAACTGAGGGCCTCATTGATGTCAAAAACAATATCCTTGTTGTTATCCACCGCCAGCATGGAATAAGTCAACGCTCCCAGCCCGATCGTCCTGGCGACGCCAGCGCGCTCGGTTTCGGGCATATTCGGGTTCTTCTCGGCAATCACCGCCAGCACCCGCTGAATCGCTTCATCATAAACTTCCTTAAACAGCACCACCCGTCCGCGCCGGGCCGACATGGCCCCTTCAGGCAGGCTGACATATCCATAGGAAAGATGGAAACACTTCTCAGATTGCGTAAAACCCCACAGCTTGAGGATAGCAAAAGTCTGCTGCATGTGCATGGCCTGGCGCACATCGATCACATAAATCGAGCGATCGACGTGATACTGCTCAAATTTCACCTTGGCCAGCGCCAAATCCTTGGTCAGGTAAAGCGTGGTGCCATCCGAACGCAAAATCACGTTGGTGCGATATTTTTCCTTCGTCAGCCCAAGCTTCTCGTCAATTTTGACGATCACCGCCCCACCGTTGGGGCGTTCGTCCGTGGCGATGTCTTTGGCAATCAGCTCATCCACGATCGCCTTTGAAGGCTCATCCACTTCACTCTCAAAAAACCAAACGTCGATATTCGCGCCGAGCATCTTCAGAATATCGCGCAATTCTTCCAGACTCCACTCGCGCGTTTTCAGCCACAATTGGCGGACTTCGGGATCGCCTTCGTCCCATTTTCGATACATTTCACGTCGTTCAGCGTCATACGCTTCGCGCCGGGATTTTTCTTCCGCGCTTTCGCCTTCTTTCGCTTCGAGCAGCCGAGTCGCTTCAACATAAATATTTGCCAGCCACTGCCCGCGTTCGTGGACGCCCTGCGGCTCTTGCCCACTGTAAAATTTGTCATACGCCCACAACACAGTAATCACGCCCAGGCCAATATCCCCCGGATACGAGGCGCGAATGGTTTCATAACCTGCAAACTGCACAATCCGCGCCAGTGACTCACCCAAAATGGTATTGCGCGCGTGTCCAATATGAAACGAATGATGCGTATTCGGCTGAGCATATTCCACCATCACGCGCTCGACCTTTGGCGCACCCGCTCCAAAGCGGGAACCAGCCGTCAAAACGGTATTCACCACCCGTGAAGCATATTCCGGCGTGGAAAAATACAGATTGAGATAGGCCTTGACCGCCTCGCTATGGCTGATTCCGTCAACAGAACCGACATAAGCCTTGGCCTGTTCCGCCATTTCGGCGGCGCGCTGCGGCACTGGAAGTCCCTTCCCTTTCCCGGCTTTGGCCTCGTTGGCCGCCATCTGAAAAAAGGAACAGGAGATCCCCCACTCCCCGCTAAAGGGAATGGCAGCCCATTTGAGCTCAGTTTCCGGGATATCATTTTTAGCGCAAAAAGCCTTAATCTTGGCTTCGATGGTTTGTTGCTCGTGTTCAAACATAATTCACCTGTAGGAATGATTTCGCAGGGAAGATTATAACATCCCGAATAAGCGAAAACTCGCTTAAGACGTTTGCACAATTCAAAACATGACTTTTGGCGTAGCCCCTGCCAAACTAAAAAGACCCTGAAGTTTACACTCCAGGGTCCGAGAAAACAAGGAAATTATTCGACCGCTAAAAATTTCTCAGCAGGAGTGCCACAAACCGGGCATTTGCCTTCGAATTTGCCTTCGTGAGTATATCCACAGAATGGGCAGACATAATATTCGGGAACCGGGGCGTTCGGGTCCATGTGCTCGAGGGCATAGCGATAGAGTGCCTCGTGAACCTTCTCAACTTCGTAAGCCCACTTGAAGGAAGTGAGGCCTTTCTTGTCGCCTTCAGCTTCGGCGTCCGCGATCATGGGCGGATACATGGTAGTGACTTCGTAATTCTCACCCGCAATCGCTGCCTTGAGGTTATCGCTGGTGGAGCTGACGCCGCCAAACGCCTTAAAGTGATTGATGGCATGCACCGATTCGGCCATCGCAGCGGCGCGGAAGAGCTTGGCAATCTGAGGGTAGCCCTCGTCTTCTGCTTTTTTGGCAAACGCCGTGTACTTGCGTCCAGCCTGTGATTCGCCCGCAAACGCAGCTTGAAGATTATCAGTTGTTTTTGACATGGTATGCTCCTTGGTGAAATCAGATAAACTTACACCATTATTAAAACACAACACTGAAGTCAAAACACGTTTAATGATCACATTTATCAGGTGACATCCTTCCTGAATGTGCGCTTTAACCACAAAGACGGGAGCATAAATGCTCCCGTCATAAGTGTCATGAGTGGTAAAGAAAATTTACTTTGCTTCGGCTGCAGCCAGCGCCTTCATCAGGCGGCTCTTGCGGCGCGAGGCATTGTTTCTGTGAATAACACCCTTTTCAGCAGCCTTGTCCAGGCGGCTGATGGCCTCAAGGACAGCGGCTTTATCGGGCTTGCCAGAATCAATGGAAGCGCGCGCATCGCGAACGGCAGCACGTGCTGCGCCACGGAAAGTACGGTTGCGCAGGCGACGTTTTTCGTTCTGGTGGTTGCGCTTGATCTGAGATTTAATGTTTGCCAAGGTAGTTCCTCCGAAAATGATTCCTATACAGCGGGGCTAAATTCTACACGAGAGGGCGCGTTTTGTCCAGCTTAAAGACACGCGAAAAGCATACGAACTTCCAGCCGCCGGAACCGGCGGCTGGAAGTATTATTTACGGGGTGGCCGTGGGCGTTACAGTCGGCGCAATGCCACCGGGAGGCGTAGGCGTAAACGGGGATGGCGGCGTGGCAGACGGACCGGGTGTAATGGTCGGTTGCGGGGAGGCCGTGGGCGTTACCAGGTTGGCACGAATGACGATCTGCTGTCCAACAAAGATTTTGTTTGCATCGGTAATATTATTCTCTTTGAGGATGTCTTCAAAGGTGCTGTTGTACATGGCAGCGATCCCAGCAATGGTATCACCCGCCTGGATGGTGTAATCGATCTGGGTACCGGGTTTCAAATCTGGCGGAATGGGCGTAGCGGTAGGCAGCTTCATATCCGGGTTGGGGATGATGATTTTCTGGCCCACGCTGACGTTGGCAGTCGCCGGGTCAATCGTCGGGTTAAGCAGGAACAGTAACGCGACGCCGTTATCGCCGAGATTAAACTTGGTCGAAATTGCATCAAGCGAATCGCCTTCTTGAATCGTATATTCAAACGGTTTGTCCGGCGTCGGCGAGAGGGTGATGGTGGCGGTCGGCGTTTCGGTGGCCGTCGCCGTAAAAGTGGGAGTACTCGTCGGCGAGGGAGTCGTGGTCGGGGTGGGGGTTTCCGTCGCAAACAGGGAAATTTTCGGTCCGTTAGCGCTGGTCAACCAAACAACCAACAGTATCAATCCAGCAAAAACCAATAAGACGACCAATCCCCAGATAACGAAGGGACCGATCTGCTGGCGCTTCTTGTACGATGAAATCATCATGGAAGGTGGTTTGCTCGGCGGTGGCGCCAGGGGTTTCAATGGCGCGTCAGATTTGTTTTCGGGAGGAGTTTTTGGAGTTTTATTTAGCATAACCTTTGCCTTTCGGTAGCCCGGACAGGAAGAAATTTTATCCCATCCCGTATAAATGTATTCTACCTGAAAAATGCCTGATTCAGGACAAAAAACACGCAATACCTGACAGCCAGAGGGGTATTGCGTGTGTCAATGAAAGATTAAACGCGCATATGGGCTTTCAGGAATTGGCCGGTGTAACTCGCTTCGATTTCCATGATCTGTTCGGGCAGGCCTTCAGCGACCAATTCGCCACCACGGTCGCCGCCTTCGGGGCCAAGATCAATGACCCAATCGGCTACTTTGATGATATCAAGGTTGTGTTCGATAATCAACACCGAGTTCCCGGCGTCCACCAGACGCTGCAGGACTTCGATCAGCTTGTGCACATCAGCCGCGTGCAGGCCAACTGACGGTTCATCCAGCACGTACAAGGTCCGCCCGGTGGCGCGACGTGAAAGTTCTTTGGCCAGTTTGACGCGCTGCGCTTCGCCGCCCGAAAGCGTGGTGGCGGGCTGTCCGATTTTGACGTAGCCCAGGCCAACTTCCTGCAAAAGCCCCAATTTATTTACCATGTTCGGGAAGGCGGAAAACAACTCCACACCTTCTTCGACAGTCGTATCGAGCACGTCTGCAATCGATTTACCTTTGAAATGCACCTGAAGCGTCTCGCGGTTGAAGCGTGTGCCGTGACAAACATCGCATGGCACATAAATATCGGGGAGAAACTGCATTTCAATGCGCAGCATGCCCTGTCCCTGGCAGGCTTCGCAGCGCCCGCCATGCACGTTAAACGAGAAACGCCCAGGCTTGTAGCCGCGCATTTTGCTTTCGGAGAGCTCCGCAAACAGCTTGCGGATTTCGTCAAATAGCCCGGTATACGTTCCGGGGTTCGAGCGCGGCGTCCGTCCAATCGGCGATTGGTCAATTTCGATGATTTTATCCAAAAACTCAATGCCATCGATGCGGTCGTGCTCGCCCGGTTGGGTGCGCGCGCCATTCAGGCGGGCCGCCAGCGAACTGTACAGGATATCCGTCATCAACGAGGACTTGCCGGAGCCGGAGACGCCCGTGATGCAAACCAGCTCTCCCAGCGGAATATTGACGGTGATGTTCTTGAGATTGTTGGCGCGCGCGCCGACGATACTCAAAACCTTGCCGTTGCCCGCGCGACGCTTTTCCGGGACTGGAACTTTCAGCCTGCCCGAAAGATAGGCGCCCGTCAGGGAGCGTGGATGCGCCAAAATCTGTTCCGGTGTGCCCTCGGCGATGATTTCGCCGCCATGCGCGCCAGCCGCCGGGCCAAGATCGATGATCCAGTCCGCAGTGCGGATGGTTTCGTCGTCGTGTTCGACTACCAAAACGGTATTGCCCAGATCGCGCAGACCCTTGAGCGTGGTCAGCAGTCGGTCGTTATCGCGCGGATGCAGGCCGATCGACGGTTCATCCAGCACGTAGAGTACCCCCACCAGCCGCGACCCAACCTGTGTGGCCAGGCGAATGCGCTGAGCTTCGCCGCCCGAAAGCGTGGCCGCCGAACGCTGCAAGGTCAAATAATCAAGACCGACGTTGACCAAAAATCCCAGGCGTGAACCAATCTCTTTCAGGATGCGCTCCGAAATGGCCTGTTGACGCGCATTAAGCGTCGTCTGCGGCCCGGATAACTGCTCCACCCATTGCAGCGAGCGATTTACCGGCCATTCGGTGATTTGCAGAATGTTGGCATCTGCCACCGTAACGGCCAGCGCCTCGGGGCGTAAACGCTTTCCGCCGCAGGTGGGACAGGGCCGATCAGTCATGTATTCGCTGATCTTGGTGCGGATGTAGTCCGAGTTGGTTTCGCGGTAGCGACGTTCCATGTTGCCGATCACGCCTTCGAAAGCGGCGTCAAAGGTCGCCGAGCGGCCATCGCGATTCTGATAATGCACGCGGACTTTCTCGCCCTTTGTGCCGCGCAAAACCAACTCCTGATGCGCCTGCGGCAGCTGTTTAAAAGCCTTGCTCATATCAATATGATAATGATGCGCCATGGCTTCGAGCATTTGCCAGTAATAGCCCATACCCTCTTCGCGGACGTTATTCCATTCCATGGCAATCAGCGCACCATCCGCCAGCGATTTTTCAGGGTCGATGACACGCTCAGGGTCGATTTCAAGCTTTGCGCCAAGTCCCTGGCAATCGGGGCAGGCACCATGCGGAGTATTGAACGAAAAGGTGCGTGGTTCTATTGCAGGCAGGGAAATGCCATGCTCAGGGCAGGACAGGTTTTCAGAGAAGAACATGTCATGATCTTCGCCGCCATCTTTACCCGCCAACACCTGAATGGTGACATAGCCCTCGCCAAACTTAAGCGCCGTTTCGATCGAATCTGTTAGACGCGTGCGGGCGGCCTTCTCATCATCCGCCACGGTGGGGCGAGTGATAACCAGTCGATCCACCACGGCCTCGATATTGTGGATTTTATAGCGATCCAGGGCGATTTCATCATCGAGGTTATAGGCCACACCGTCCACACGGGCGCGGGTGAAACCGGCCTTGCGGACTTCCTCGAAAACGGCCTGATAGGTGCCCTTGCGTCCACGCACAACCGGCGCCAGCACCATGATGCGCGTGCCTTCGGGCAGGTTCTCAACCGCTTCCACGATCTCCTGCGCAGACTGCTTGACCACTTCCCTGCCGCAGGTTGGGCAGTGTGGAATCCCGATGCGCGCATACAGCAGGCGCAGGTAATCATAAATCTCGGTGACGGTTCCAACCGTGGAGCGCGGATTGTGAGAAGTGGATTTTTGATCGATGGAGACGGCGGGCGAAAGCCCTTCGATGTAATCAACATCGGGCTTGTCCATTTGACCGATAAACTGGCGCGCATAGGCTGAGAGTGATTCGACATAACGGCGTTGGCCTTCAGCAAAGATGGTATCAAACGCCAGGGACGATTTACCGGAACCAGACAGGCCGGTAATGACAACAAACTTGTCGCGCGGAATCTCAACCGTGATGTTTTTCAGGTTGTGCTGGCGCGCGCCAACGACACGGATAACGTTTTGAGTCATAAGGGTATGGGAAGGGGAAACGGATAATGATCAGGGCAGGAAAAAGCTCAATAGTCGGCGAGTCAGGCAAAGGAGTGCCTGTTTTGCTAAATAATTATAGCACATATGTTTCACGATAAGTAATCGCCGATTTAACGGAAATTCTTTTGGAGACGAAATATTATTTTACCCCAGAGTACAGCCTCTCCGCAAATTTTCAATGAGACCAAACTTCTCCCCGAGAATTGACCGCCGGAATTCGAATTATAATGAATTCGATCGCGGTCCCCTTTTTCAATGAAGAATTCCCGGTTTTGGAGCCACATGGTGAATGGATTTTTAAACAACTCTGCGGCAATGCTGCAAACGATGAGAAATTCCATGCGCCATTTTGCGCCAAAGAAGTACCTGCCGCATCTGGCTTTGTTGCTTATTACCAGCGTTTTGATCTTTTACAGGCTCAATGTTCCACAAGCGCTCATTTTTGACGAAACCTACCACATCCCCTCGGCCCAAAAATATTTAAACGGGGTCTTTTATCAGGAAAACCACCCGCCCATCGGCAAACTGTTGATCGCTTTCGGCCAGCTGCTATATGGCGGCGAAATCCGTCCGGATTTCGTTGGCGTGGAAAAAATCTCCGCGCCCTGGCCCAAGGATTTTGATATTACCGGTTTCAGGATTGCGCCCGCGCTTTTTGGCATTTTTATCCCGCTGATTTTGTTTTTGGTGCTCAAAACCATCACCGGAAATACGATCACATCCTGGTTGATGGCGTTGTTGTTATGCTTTGATACGGCCTTCTTAATGCAAGCGCGCATCGCAATGCTGGATGTTTTTCTGCTATTTTTCGTTTTCTTATCAACGCTGTTCTTTGTACGCGCCTTTCTGACGGAAAAACCGGTTTCTTTTTTTGAGCTGGCCATGTTTGGAGTTGTTTCCGGCTGCGCCGCGAATGTCAAAGACACCGGCTTGATCGTGCTGGTGCCGTTCGGCCTTCTCACGCTGAAAACCCTGAGACAGAAGTCGTTCTCCCAAACGCTTTCGTTGACATCCATTTTCTTGACCTGCTTCGCGATAACCTATCTCGGCTGGTGGCTGATCCATTTTTCCATTGCAAACACCCTCTATGAGGACAAAACCTATAAAATCTCGCAAGAGCACCGGGATATTTTGACGGGGGACGTCGCTCCGCCCAATCCAATTCGAACGTTCTACATTGAAATGGTGGATGCGTTTAAATTCAGCAAACAATACAACGAAGGTGTGCCTGCGCTTAAACTGGGGAATCCCGAAGAAGTGGGCAGTCCCTGGTATTACTGGGTGATGGGTGGGACGGCTATCAATTACCGCTGGGAGACGCCCAACGGGATTGACTACCGTTATAGTTACCTGGTGCCCAACCCGGTCACCTGGATGGTTTCGCTGCTGGGCGTCATTTTTGGAAGTTCGCTCGTTTTGTCAGATTTACTTTATCGATTTTTAAATCCCGGCAAATTAAAGACGTTCTTATACGCTTTTGTGACGCTTTACTGGTGCTATATTGTGCCTTTCTGGTTCATCAAGCGCGTGATGTACCTGTATCATTACCTGCCCGCCATGCTGCTGGGGCTGATACTCTTTGCCGTTTTCGTCAAACTGGCGCCTTTCAAATCAGGCCACAAGCGATCCTTCATCGTTCTGCTCGTACTGATCGCCGGGATCGTGTGCCTGCTGCTGCTCTCCTTTATTTATTATCAACCGCTAACCAACGCCGAATTCCAGCTCCGTAATTTTTGGCCATTTTGGAAGTTGATGTGCGTTAAATGCGGCTAATTCGGGCCAAAACGCAATATCCGTTCAACCAGCTGACCGAAACCCAGCACCCGGTCAGAAGCAGCAAATACAATGGAAAGCCGCCTCCTTTTCAGCTTTTTACGATCATCAGAGGCGTGATATACTCGCAAAACTGTAACTTCTCTCCCCCGGCAGGGTTTTATAGATTACAACTCGCCGGGAATTCCACACCGAGGCACACATGGAACTCAGCGACGAAGAAATTCTGGCGCTCGCAGCGCAAGGCGACCGGGATGCGTTTGGCCTGCTTTACGAACGCTACATAGACCGGATTTTCAACTACGTCTATTACCGCACGGGCAATGCCAATGACGCCGAAGATCTGACAGCGCGAGTTTTCCAGCGGGCGATGAATCACATCATCAACTACACCGATCGTGGTGTGCCATTTTCAGCCTGGTTGTACCGTATTGCGCACAACCTGGTTGCCAACTGGCACCGCGACCGCAGCCGCAAGCAGGAAATTCCGCTTTCAGAAGCACCGCTGGTTGCCAAAGGCGATGCACCCGAATCCAGCCTGGTGCATACTCAACAGCAAGAAGCCCTGCTCAGTCTCATCCGCTCGCTGCCTGCAGAACGCCAGACGCTGTTGATTTTGAAGTTCGTCGAGCACATGTCAAACGCTGAAATTGGCGAAATCATGGGACGCAGTGAAGGTGCGGTCAAAAGCCTGTATCACCGCACACTGCTGGCGTTACGTGATGACATTGGCGATGCCGACCAATACAGTGATTGAAATCATTATGGCCAACCACAAAGGAGAGAAAAATGTTACGAATTGTGACCGACGGCGCAGCAGATTTACCACAGGAATGGCAAAAAGAATTCGGCATCGATATCATTCCAATCAACATCCAGTTTGGCGATAAAACCTATCTCCAAGGCGTGGAACTCGATAACGAGGGCTTCTACAAACTGGTCGATGAAACCAAGAAAATCCCCAAGACCTCGCAGCCCAGCCCGCACCAATTCAGCGAATTCTACAAAAAAATCGCCCAACCAGGCGATACCATTTTGTCGATCCACGTCACCAGCAAACTCTCCGGAACCTACGCTTCAGCAGTTGCCGCCGGGCAAGAACTGAGCGAAACCTTCAAAGTGATGCCCTTCGACTCGGCCACAGGCTCGCTGGGAATTGGCTTTATGTGCCGCGAAGCCCGCAAGATGGAACGCGCCGGGAAAAGCATTGATGAAATCCTGCAACACCTGGAAACCATGCGCAAAACAGGCCGCCTGGTGCTGTCACTGGACACGCTCGAATATGCCCGCATGAGCGGACGCGTTGGCACGATGCAGGCAGCGCTGGCCTCGGTGCTCAATGTCAAACCGATCGCGGTGCTCAATGACGGCCTGTTACACATGACAGAAAAAGTACGCACCCGTAAAGCATCCCTCGAACGCCTGCTAGCCATCATCAAAGAAGAAGTCGGCGACAAACCGGTCTACATGGCGATTCTGCATGCCCGCGACCCCAAAGCCGGTCAAGACCTGATGAAACAAGCTGAAGCCATGTTCACCACCAAAGACCTTATCCTTAGCGATCTCTCAATTTCACTTGCGGCAAATTTTGGGCCCGGGACAGTAGGAATTGCCGTATTCCCAACGGAGTAATCTATGCCAGTAAAACAAATAACCGATTTTGACCCCATGGAAAACGAGCTTGAAGCCGCCTTCCACCGTGTCCGTCCATCCAAAAAGTTCGTGCAGACCGTGCGGCAGCGTATCAACTTCAAGCCGCCGGTCGAAATCGCTCAAAGGCTGTCATCCCCGCCATCCATGCTCTTGATCCTGGGAGGCGTACTCTCTGTCAGCCTGCTCATCATCACCGTGGCCAGGGCAATTTTTTACCTGACCAACCGCACAAAAATCTAATAAAAAAATCGACCGGTTTCAAGCCGGTCGATTTTTTTATTATTCCGTCAGCCCCGCGCCAGCCGAGGCGCGGCAAATATAAATTTCTGGATGAAGTCGCGTCTCGGACTCGTAACCGGCCGCCAGAGTCTGGGCAAACCCATCAGCCTGCTCCCGCGCCACCAGGTTGACAGTACAGCCCCCGAAACCGGCCCCCGTTAAACGAGCTCCATAGCACCCCGGAAGCGCCTGCGCCAGGCGCACCATCACATCCAACTCCGGGCAGGAAACTGCGTACAGGTCTCTCAAACTGGCATGACAGTCATTCATCAACCGGCCAAACTGCGCCAATTGACCATTTTCCAGCAGCGAAACGGCCTGACGCGAGCGCTCAATTTCTTCAACAACGTGCCGCGCCCGTTTCTCAACCAGCTCCGGCAGTTTGGCTGAAAGTCGATTGAAATCAGCCACGCTGACGTCACGCAGCGCCGTTATTTGGGGCAAATCCGGTTTCAGCAGGCGCACGGCCTCTTCGCAAGCATCACGCCGCAGGTTGTACTCACCCGTCGTCAGCTTGCGCCGAATGGTGGTATCCGCCACGACGATGGAAACATTTGACGGCAGCGAAACCGTCTGCCAGTGGAGCGAGCGGCAATCGAGATATAACAAGCGATCGACCTGGCCACAAGCCGAAGCAAACTGGTCCATAATGCCGCAATTGACGCCCACATACTTATTTTCGGCCTTCTGACCAAGCTGCGCCAGCTCCATCGGGGAAATCTCCCAGCCGCCGAGTTTTTGCCAGGCCACGCCAAACGCCATCTCAACCGAGGCCGAGGAACTCAACCCCGAACCGCGCGGCACGTCAGACGCAAAGACCGCGTTCATGGATGGAGCGTTCAAGCCAGCCTCGGTCAGCGCCCACAGCATTCCGGCGGGGTAACTGGCCCAATCGGGCAGAGCAGAACCGTCGGGTTGGGTTTTGGTGGCCAAGGTTTGCGGGGAAAAAACGGCCCGTTGTCCAAAATCGGCAGCCCAAAGGGTGGAAAAGTCGGAATCCGCCAGGGAGAAGGCGATGTACGTCGCCCGGTCAATGGCCGCAGGCAGGACAAAGCCATCGTTATAATCCACATGTTCACCGAGCAAATTCACCCGCCCGGGTGCGCGCGCGAAAAAAGCAGGCGCTGTGCCAAATTTTTCACGAAAAGTGTCAAGGACCTTGTTTTTGGGTTGCATCTAAACCTCTCTTATGTTTAGCGCTGTTTGTAATGAACCGGCGAAAGCGCGCGCAGACGTTCCGCGGCTGATTCGGGCGTGATATCGCGCTGGGGCATGGCCAGCATCTCATAACCGACCATGAACTTGCGCACAGTGGCGGAGCGCAGCAGCGGCGGGTAGAAATGGGCATGCAGCACCCATTCGGGATGCGGCTGGCCATCCGCGGGCGCCTGATGGAAACCCATGGAATAGGGGAAGGAAATCTCGAACAGGTTATCGTACAACGTGGTAACCTGTTTGAAGACGTCCGCCAGGGCGCTGATTTCGGCGGGATTCAGGTCTGAAAGAGCGGCGGTGGGGCGATGTCCAACGACCATGACTTCAAACGGCCAAACCGCCCAAAATGGAACCAGGGCGGTGAAGTGGTCATTCACGACCAGCAGACGTTCGCGGCGCTTTTGCTCTTCCCGGACATAATCAAGCAGCAGCGGGCGGCCATGTTCATTGAAATATGCAGTCTGCGCGGCGAGTTCTTTGGCAATTTCAGTGGGGATTTGCGATTGCGACCAGAGCTGGCTGTGCGGATGCGGATTGGAGCAGCCCATCACCGCGCCCTTATTCTCAAACACCTGAACATATTGAATGAAATCTTTTGACGCCAGGTCAGCGGATTCGCGCGTCCAAGTGGTGAGTACATTTTCGATGGCGGGAATATCCAGCTCGGGCAAAGTCAGATCGTGACGCGGCGAGAAACAGACCACCCGGCAGATGCCACGCTCAGGAAGAGCAACCAGCAAAGGGTGCCCGGAAGCGTGGTTTTCGGTCGATTCGTCCGGCAGCAGCGCGGCGAAATCGTTCTCGAAAACAAAAGTCCCGCTGTAATCGGGGTTGCTTACCCCGCCCGCCCGTTCGTTACGCGGACAAAGATAACAGGTGGGATCATATTGCGGCAGGGTGGCCGAAGGCGTTTTTTCAACCTGTCCCTGCCAGGGACGCCTGGCGCGATGGGGCGAAACCAGGACCCATTCACGAGTCAATGGATTAAAACGGCGATGTGGGGAATCGAGCATGGCAAATGTCCTATGAAAATATGATTAATGTCAGGATGTTTAAAAATGGTGCTTGACAAACGAGATTATACCCTGTAAACTAATGTTACCGGTAACGTGACCGGTCACATTAGACTGAACAACCTAGAAATCAGGGAATCCCGATGCATCGCTCCCGC
Organism: uncultured Anaerolineae bacterium; assembly: GCA_903838415.1. Taxonomy (GTDB): domain Bacteria; phylum Chloroflexota; class Anaerolineae; order Anaerolineales; family Villigracilaceae; genus UBA5195. Next base: position 62,507 of record CAILYI010000146.1, read on the forward strand.
CCCACCATCCGAGATGTTGCCCGAGAAGCTGGCGTTTCTCACCAGACTGTCTCGCGCGTCATCAATGAGAGCGCGGATGTACTGCCAGAAACACGCGCCCGCGTGGAGGCAGCCATCGAGACATTGGGGTTTCGTCCCAGCGCCATTGCCCGCTCCATGGCACACGGACGTACCAATACCCTGGCCTGTATTGCCCCCAACCTTACCGACTACACCCTCGCCAGCGTCATCGAAGGCGCGGAAATTGAAGCCCGACAGAATGGATATTTTCTGCTTTCATCCTCTGCCAATGACCCGGAGGCTTTTCGAGCCCTGGTAGATGAACTAGTGGGTCATCGCCGCGTGGATGGATTGATCGTCATCAACCCGTACATGGATGAGCGCTATCAGGCCATCCCGGAAAATTTCCCGGTGGTATTCGTGGGCGCAAAATCCCACGACAAATCGATTTGTTCCGTTTCGCTGGATGATGAAAAAGCTGCTTACGATGCAACAAAACACTTAATATCGATCGGGCACCGTCAAATCGCCCTGGTGACAGGGCCGATGGAAGAAGACTGTTCCCGCGACCGCTCAGCTGGCTATGCACGCGCATTGGATGAAGCCGGTATTCCGGTTGACCTAACAATGACCATCGAAGGGGATTGGTCAGCGACCTCCGGACAGGATGCCCTGCTCTCTCTGGCAGAACAGGGGCGACTCCCGAGTGCAATTTTCGCCCAAAACGACCGAATGGCATTGGGCGTATTGCACACGGCTCGTGACATGGGATTGCGCGTGCCAGAGCAGCTCGCGGTGATTGGCGTCGATGATATGCCGCTTTCTTCATACTTCGACCCGCCACTGACCACCATGCATCAAGATATGCCGCGGATTGGACTGGAAGCGACGCGCATGTTACTGAAAGTCATCGACAGGTTAATCGAACAATGCTCTCAGATGAAATTATCAGCCCAGTTAATTATCCGGCAATCAACTTGTAATAAAGGAGGTGATTGAGCTCCCCAAAAGCAATTACGCCAAATTAGTATTTCCACATCCGTGTATTATCCCGAAGGTTTTTCGGGAAACCTGCATCTATCAAATTTCTGGAGGAAAGATGAAACACAATTTGTTATGGAAACTGGCTAGCCTGATTCTGATGGTCGCCTTCGTTCTTTCGGCTTGCGGCACCCCCGCTGCACCCGCCACCGAAGCTCCTGCAGCCCCCGCAGCAACAGAAGCCCCCGCTGCAACCGTAGCTCCTACTGAAGCCCCCGCCGCAGCTCCCGCCGCCGACGTTCCACTACGCTGGCGCACACGCCCTGACAACAAAGAAGAAATCGCAGTCTATACCGATATCAGCAAAGCCATCGACACCAGCCTCGAAGGTATCACCCTGGCCTACGAACCGGGCGGCACCGAAGGTGCAAATTACCAGGATCAGTTGAAAACCGAAGTCGCCGCCGGGACTGCCCCGGACGTCTTCTGGATCCCAGGCACCGATATCGCCGATTTCGCCACCCGCGGCCTGATCCTGAACCTGGCCCCCCTGGCTGCCAAGACCGAAGGCTTCGACACCAAAGCCTTCTATGCTGGCCCTATGTACCATATGACCTTCAATCCCGATAGCGCCAAAAGCGGTGCTGACTCCGGCGCTCTGTGGGGCTTGCCCCGCGATGTTTCGACCTTCGTCCTTTACCTGAACCTGGACCTGATCAACGAAGCCGGCGCTGCCGATCCTCGTGAACTGGCCAAGCAGGGCAAATGGGACTGGGCCGCTTTCGCCGATGTCGCTTCCAAAACCCGCGCTCTGGGCTCCGATATCTACGGCTACGGCGCCAGCGCCTGGTGGGGACCCTACGGTGTCTGGCTGAATGCCGCCGGTGGTGGTTTCTACAATGCTGACCGCACCGCTTGCGCGCTCAACACCCCCGAATCCCTCAAGGGTCTGGAATTCCAGCGCTCCCTGTACCAGGATCTGAAAGTCGCCACGCCTTACGGCGAAGATCCTGAGCCTCCTTTCCGCGCTGGCAAGGTTGCCATGTTCCAGAACGGTCGTTGGGCCACCCCTGGCGTCCGCACCGTACCCTTCAACTGGGACGTTGTTGAACTCCCGAATGGCCCCTCCGGCACCCCCGGCAACTGGCTCTTCTGGGGCGCTTATGTCGTCAACGCCAAGACCGCTCACCCCGAAGAAGCTTGGAAGCTCGTTCAGGCTCTGACCACCGCTGAGAACCAGGGCAAGGTTGCCGCCCTCGGTGCCAACATCCCAAGCCGTGTTAGCCAGGAAGCTCTCGACGCTTTCGTCACCTTCACCCCGCCCGCCAACAACCAGGCTTTCCTGAACGGTATCGCTGATGCATCCAAGCCAACCGCTGAAGGTCCACTCTGGGCTGGTTCTTGGCCCGAATACGACAAAATCATGGGACCCGCCATCCAGGCAGTCCTGACCGGCGGCAAGACCGTCGATGAATTCGGCGCGACCATCTGCGACGAAGCCAACAAAGTTTTCAAGAAGTAATTTGTAAAGAAATCAACACGGGCAGGCAGTTCACCGCCTGCCCGTGTTTGTAAAATAAACCAAAATTCCGTCTGCAATACGGAGAAGTAATTATGACTGAGATGTCTGATCGCTCGAGCACAACTGCTGCAAGTCAAAATGTACTTGTAATAAATCTTCTGACCGGGTGGCGCGTTCTCTTCAGCCTACTGGCCGTGGGCGGTGCATTAGCCCCCTGGATCGGCCTGCTACCTGATATACGACTCTGGCAGGGGGTACTCTTATCGGTTGTGCTGGGTCTATCAGCCATTTTCAGCCTTCTTGCAGCCTTGGATATCGCCAAACGCGAACATCGCGGCAGAACGATTTCCCTCATTATCGACTACCTGGGGCTGGTGGCAAGTATCGTCCTTCTGCTGCAATTCGGCGGTGTTTTTATCGGGATCGATGCGCTGGCTGAAAACTTTGGCGCGGGTGCCCCATCTTTGGGCATTCTCTTTGCCGGTTATATGGTCGGTGCTGCAGGGGATTATTTCCAAAGCGGCGCTTCCACAGAGAAGATTCTCCGCCAGATCGGCAAATGGATCATGATTGCCGGTGCCGTTTTCTTCTTCTTCGCGGTCAATGCAATCGATGGCATCATTGCAATCGTCACCAATCTGGCTTCGCCAATGGGCGTCATCAGTGTTGTGGGGTTGGTTATCTTTGGACTAGCCCTATGGGGCATGTGGCGCGCTCCCACGGCGCTGGCGCTGAAATCCAAGACATCCCATGAGCAGATGCTAAACGGCTGGCTGTTCCTCTCCCCAAACCTGCTCGGCTTCCTGATCTTCTTTGCCGGGCCTCTGCTGCTCTCGTTCTACTTCTCGTTCACAGATTCAGATGCTTTCAATACTCCAAAATGGATTGGGCTGGACAACTACGCCAAAATCATCAACGTCACGATCAAGCCTCTGGCTACCCCCTCCCAATTAGCCAAAGAAGTGCTGGATATTACGACCTATGATGAAGTGGGACGACTGATCTTGGGCGGCGGCGGACTGGTTTTTGGCGCAGAAGATAAATTGTTCTGGCTGGCGTTAAAAAACACCCTCGTTTATGCCTTATTCGCAGTACCATTGAGCGTTATTCCGGCTCTCGTATTGGCAAACGTACTCAATAGTAAGCTACCCGGCATGAAGTTCTTCCGTGCCGTCTACTTCATCCCCAGCATCGCCGCCATCGTCGGCATATCCCTTGTCTGGCAGTGGCTCTATAACGCGACGATCGGTTACATCAACTATTTCATCACGCTCGGAATCCAGTTCTGGAATGCGTTGTTCAACGCCGGAGTAATGGATCCCAAAATCAACTGGGTTTCGGATGAAAAGACTGCGCTCCTGGCAATTATCATCATCGCCGCCTGGCAAACCATGGGCTTCAACACCGTGCTCTTCCTGGCTGGTCTGGTCAACATCCCCGGCGAGCTGTATGAAGCCGCCACGATGGATGGAGCCGGAGCATGGGACAAGTTCTGGCGTATTACGCTCCCTATGCTGGCTCCCACAACCTTTTATGTGGTTTCAACCACCACCATCCAGGCCATGCAGGTTTTTGAGCAGGTATTCATCCTAATGAACCCGCCCGAAGGCCCAAACAACTCAACCATCACCCTGGTTTTGTATCTATATCGCAGCGGTTTCCAGAATTTCAAACAGGGTTACGCTTCGGCGCTCGCTTGGGTTCTGTTCATCGTGATCTTTGGGCTGACTCTGATTCAGTTTCAGAACCAGCGCAAAAGCAGCCTTTACGAATAACCGGAGGCCCGCCATGAATCTCAAGTCTTATCGTCTCATGCGCTTTTTGAGCAACTTGATCGTGTATGTCGTGCTAACGTTCTTCGCGTTAGTGATGATTTTCCCGTTCCTGTATATGATTACTACCTCCCTGAAACTCCCGGCGGATACCTTCCGCTACCCGCCACGGATGCTGCCTCGCGACCCTGCGACGGTGACGGTCGCAGGCTTCAAGGCCCCGCTACCTCTCTATTATGTCGAAGTCAACGGCCAGAAGATGGAATATGCCCTCGCCAAAAGTAATATCAAGGTGGGAAAGTATGCCGATCCGAACAAACCCACCGTCACGGTGGAACGCAACCTGGTGGATGTCAAGCCCACAGGCGGTACAGACGCCCAAAAGACGGTACAAGTCAACGGGAAAGAGGAAAAACTTTTCGATGTGGACGTGGATGGCAAAGTCACCCCCATGTACCTGGTCAGCCAGACCACTGTCGGTGAGTTTATCGACCCGAAGAACCCGGCTACCAAGGCGTATCAGAACGTGCGCCTAAGCGTGCCAGTGGAAAGCGTCCAACTGCACCCGGAAAATTACACCAACGTCATCGAACTGAATAACATGGCCCGAGCCCTCGGCAACACAGCGCTGGTTACCATCCTCGTGGTCATCGGCACGCTGACCACCTCGGTCATCGGCGGCTACTCCTTCGCCCGTCTCAAATTCCCCGGACGTGACACGGTTTTCGTCTTCTATCTGGGAACGATCATGATCCCCTTCGTAATGCTAATCGTCCCGCTCTACCAATTGATGGTGCTGATTGGTTGGACCGACCGTCTGGCGGCACTGATCGTCCCCTGGATATTCTCCGCATATGGCACCTTCCTGATGCGCCAGCACTTCGTCACATTCCCCAAAGAAATCGAAGAAGCCGCGTTGATCGATGGCGCTTCTCGCATGCAAATCCTGACCAAGATCATCGTCCCAGCCAGCATCCCAGCGCTGGCGACTCAGGCCACCTTTACTTTTCTATATGCTTGGAATTCCTTCCTTTGGCCGCTGGTCATCATCAACGTCGGCAATGAAAAGAACCATGTGCTGACACTGGCCCTAAACGTGCTGCGCGGACGCGCCTCAGATACGCCCAACCTGATTCTGGCAGGCGCAGCCATCGCCATTCTCCCACCCCTGATTGTCTTCATTCTCGGACAGCGATTCTTTGTTGAGAGTGTCACCAGCAGCGGGGTCAAAGGCTAAGGCAGATACTTTTGGTAACAAACCGCCAGCCGGAAAACACTCCGGCTGGCGGTTTCAAGAAAAGCTCTCACCGAAAATCATATGATTAAATTCAAACCCGACCTCGAAAAAACTATGAGGCGCATGGATGCCTTTTGGGAACGCTCGGTCCTTGACCAGCCTGTGACCCAATTTACCTTGAATAAACCCGCATCCGAGCAGGTTCCGCTCCCAGAGTCACGTCACGCCTCCACTGCCGAACGCTGGCTGGATGTGGACTATCAATCCCAGCTGGCCGATGCCCAGCTTGCAAACCGCCTGTTCCTGGGTGACAGTCTCCCCGTCGCCTTTCCCAACCTCGGCCCCGAAGTTTTGGCCGCTTTCTACGGCGCTCAACTCAATTTTGGCGATTATGGAACCAGTTGGAGCGAACCCATTTTGAAAGACTGGACGATGGTCGAGGAAATCGTTCTGAACTGGTACAATTTCCATTTCCGCAAGCTGGAAGAACTGACCAACGCGATGCTGGCGCTTGGCAAAGATAAATATATCGTCGGCATGCCCGACTGGCACCCCGGCGGCGATCTGATTGCCGCGCTGCGCAACCCACAGGATCTGGCACTCGATTTGATCGAACGCCCTGATCAAGTCAAGGCCCTGCTGCAACGGGTGCAACCTGATTATTATAAGGTTTACGATTTTTGGTACAAAAAACTACAACAGGCTGGTCAGCCAATAACCAGTTGGCTGGATTTGGCGAGTTATTCGAAATACTACATTCCTTCCAATGATTTCGCGGCACTGATCAGTCCCAAGATGTATCGCGAATTTTTCCTGTCAGGGATTATCGAAGAATGCCGCTTCCTTGACCGTTCCATCTACCACCTTGATGGCCCCGGCGCACTCCGCCACCTCGACACAATTCTCGAAATCCCGGAACTGGATGCTGTTCAATGGGTGCCAGGCGCGGGCCGTGAAGTCTTCTCGAGGTGGGTCCAGGTTTATCAGAAAATCCAGGCGGCCGGGAAAGGAATCATCGTCTACTGTGAAGTCGGCGATCTGGAATTGGTCATGCGGACTCTCAATCCGCGCGGCCTGGCCCTCGCCATCAGCGGCGTACCCGACCTTGAAACGGGAGAAAATATCATCTCCAGGTTGGGAAAATGGACGCGGGAAGAAACGTCAACACAGTAAAATCCAGCGCAATCCGCTGTAAAAAATTCGCCAAATTTGCAAAATTAAAGGCAGAATAGCAATCATATCTTTCTCAGGAGAATTTTTCGATGAAAAAAGTCAACGGCCGCTACGAAGTGTACGGAAACGCCATTACCGAAACGCAAACCCGCGCGGCGGATCAATGGAAAGAGAAACTCGCCAAACAATTCAATTACGATCCGAACGAAACCTATAATTTGAGCGTCAAAGACCACCCCTATGGCGGCGGGATTTTCGGGCTGAAAGAAATAGTCCGTGACGGCAACGGCACGCCGTTGAACAAAGAAAACGGCGTCATCGTCAGCACCATCCGCATGGGCTTTGGTCATTACCGCATTGCGATGGCAGGCGTCTCGGCCGCCAAAGCGATGGGTTTCACACCTTATTGGCTGGACTTGCTCTCCACACCCGGCATCACGACTGACGTGATTAACTGGTGCAACAGCAACTACAGCAAATACTCGCGCATCTCGCAGCGCTACCCCTGGTTTGATAAATACGTCTGGGAAAGTCTGACCACCGGCGAACCATCGCTGCCCGGACTGAACACCCTGTTCAACAACTGGATTGTGACCTGGCCCTGGCGCTTCCTCAAAACCGAAGTCAAAGACTATAAGATGAGTGAGTTGTTCAAGAACCTGTACGGCACACTCCCCGCTGATATGCCGATCCTGACCTCGCATATGTGGAATTGCATGGGCGCGGTGGCAGGCGGGATGAGCAACGTGGTCGATATGATGTTCGATAACTGGCCGATGGCCTTCCAGTTGACCGAAGGCGCCAAGCACGCTGTCCAATCGCCCTCCGGTTATTACGGTTTCCGCGCCATGCGTGGCTTTGACGACAAAAACAGCATCATGAAGCCCACCCCCTCAGACGCGCTGTTCTACACCGGTCACCACGTTGACCACGAACTGGTCGAGAATATTGAAGTCGATTGCGAGGCTCGTCTGCGCCGTATGAAGGCCAAAGAGCCGCGCCGCTTCATGGTCACGATGGGTGGGGCCGGGGCGCAGCGCGAACTGTTCAAAGCGATCATCGAACACGCCCTGCCACTCGTCCAGAAAGAAAAAATCGCCCTGTTCATCAACCTGGGCGACCACAAAAACAACTGGGAATGGCTGCAAGGCGAACTGGCCCAGCACAAGGACCTGATTAACACCCACTTCACCTGGGAAGACACCCGCGCCTTCACCGACAGCATCCGCGACACGCCCGCCCACGGCCTGCATGTTTTCCTGCACGATAACACCTTCCACGCCGTTTACGCCACCAACTACCTGATGCGCGTCATGGACGTGATGATCACCAAACCGTCCGAGCTGGCTTTTTACCCCATCCCCAAAATCTTCAACGCCCGCGTTGGCGGCCATGAAATGTGGGGCGCCATCCGCGGCGCAGAGATTGGCGACAGCACCGTCGAAACCCGCACCATCCCACAGACTTTGCAAGCCATTGACTTGATGACCGACGAAGACGACCTGTTGACTCTGTTCTGCGACCAAATTGTCAAGAACAAGAGCATTGGCATCTATGACGGCGCTTACAAGAGCGTCGAACTCGCCACCGGTAAAAAATTCGTGCGCAATTAACGATTGGGCACGAATAGCAGGGAAAGATCAAAAGTAATAAAAAAGGCCTTCGGCAAAATGCTGGAGGCCTTTTTTATCGCCAAAAATTATCTCAGGCTGGTTTCACAGGTTTCTTGCCAAAACGTACCAACAGGTAAATACCAACCCCAAGCGCCAGGGCGCCAAGGATAAACCCGCTAAAGTTAGAGATAAAGTCGCTGATTAATTCCCATTGACTGCCGAAAGCGTAACCCAGGCCGCCATAAATCAGCACCCAGGTTAATTCACCCAGCATGACAAACATGAAGAATTTCCTGAAGCGGTAGCCGCTGCTGCCCGCTATCAAAGTGGTAGGCAGCGCCACGGCTGTCAACAGCCAGCGCGTCAAAAAGATGGCGATGCCGCCGCGACGAGTGAATAGTTCGCGGGCGCTTTTCCAGGCGGCCGTCTCGCCAAAGCGCGCTTCGATGCGTGCGCTGGCAAAATAGCCGATACTGTAAAGCGTGGCATCCCCAATAATCGTCCCGATATAGCCAAAAACCGGCGTGGAGTACAAATCCAGCAGATTCTGACGCATGAAAGCTCCAGATGCGATCACAATCAACGTAGCGGGAACTGGCACGCCTAGCCCACCCAAAAACAACATCCCTGCCACCATGGGCGAGCCATAAGCGGCAATCCAGCCAAGCGCGAGGGCAGTAATATCAATTCCGCTCATGGCTTCTTCCCTTGGCTGTCGACCACTTTTTGAACAGCCTCGACCAGCGCTTTTGGCCCGCCGGAGTATTGGACTTCGTTGCCCAGAAAGCCGAGCGGCTTAAAAGCATTCCCATCCATGGGAATACCGATTTCCTGGAATAAAGTTTCCTGGGGAATTCCGGTACAGTTGGAGACGTATTGGATCGTCATCCAATCGGTCACTTGTTGTTCGATCAGCCCGGTAGCGACAGGGTTCGCCCTGTACGTCAGGATGGCGTCGCGCAGGGTGCTTAGCAGCACCGGGCGTTTATCTTCTCCCTGCGGAAGGCGCATCTGTTTGTTCAGACGGTTAATCCCGATCATGCTGTTTTCTTTCTTGGGCTGGATCTTGGCGGCAGTAAATAGGTATTCCTGAGGAACGCCATAAGCAACAGCAATATAGCGAATGCTCATCCAGGGCCGCAGTAAATCAGGCGAAGGATTCCCGGCCGCAAAATTGTTCTCGCTGGCGTAACGCACTTCCTTGTAGAAATCGAACATGCCCTTCGCTTTTGGGATCATGATCGCCACGCCAACGACAATCAAGATGACTGCCAAAATTTGAACTTTTGAGATGGATTTTATTTTTTCGATGAGCCTTTTCATTGGTCTCCGGGACCGTTGTGGTGATCAAACAAGGGAGAAATATCAAGCCTGCAAAGCCTGCTCAGCCAACGCAATGGCGCCTAAAACTCCGGCGCGATTGCCGAGGCCAGGCAGGACAATGTATTCAGCAATATTTTGCGTGATCGCTGACGACTGGACATATCCGTTGAGCATCTTCTGCACTTTTGCGCGGATCAGCGGCATCATGTGCGCCTGCTGGGTCACACCGCCGCCGATGACAATTCTTTGCGGCGAAAGAGTGCAAATGTAGCTTTGAAGCGCCAGCGCAATATAATGGGCTTCCAAATCCCAGGCGGGATGATCGGGGGGCAGGGTTTCAGCTTTTTGGCCCCAACGTTTTTCGATGGCGGGACCGGCAGCCAGACCTTCAAAGCAATCGTTGTGGAAGGGGCAGGCGCCGATAAATGGGTCACGTTCAAGATCATGCGGAAGTGGGATATGCCCCATTTCGGGATGAATCAAACCATGCAGTAAATTACCGTTAATCAGGGCCCCGCCACCAATCCCGGTGCCAATTGTCAGATAGAGGACGGGGTTACAGTTTTGGGCCGCGCCCCAACGCCATTCGCTGAGGGCCGCGCCGTCAACATCGGTATCGAAACCGACGGGCAAATCAAAGGCGGCTCGCAGCGCGCCGACCACATCAACGTTGGTCCAACCCGGTTTGGGCGTGGGCATAATCCGTCCGAATGTCGGCGAGGCCGGTGACGGGTCGAGTGGGCCAAAACAGGCCACCCCAATCGCGGAGAGTCCTTCATATTCCTTAAAAAATTCAACCGCTTTGCCCATTGTTTCAGCCGGGGTGGTGGTGGGAAAACGAGTTTCAGCGCGGATGTCATCCGGGCCGGTGCCGACGGCGCACACAAATTTCGTACCACCGCCTTCAATTCCGCCAAAAAGTGGTTTCATATGAATCTCCAAAAATAATGTCGGTGAAACAAGCCGCTTATTGAATATTTCCAACCAGGCCCAGCTCTGGCGCAATCGTGCGCATGGCGGCAATCACGTTGCCAACGTGTTCGCCCCACAGGTCAATGCCAAAATCCTGGGCGGCGCTTTCCATGCCGGAGCGATCGGTTCCGGCAGCGAAGGCTTTGTCTTTCCATTTTTTCTTGACGGATGAAGGCTCAAGGTCAAGAATTGAGCGGGATGGCCGCACCAACGAAACGGCGGTGATTAGCCCGGTGATTTCGTCGCAGGCGATGAGCGCCTTTTCCATGCGGCTGTCGCGCGAGACGCCGGTATTATCTCCGTGGCTGAGAATGGCGCGGATGATGACTTCATCCACGCCGCGCTGACGGAGCATGGGCGCGCCCGCGCTGGGATGCTGCTCGGCTGTGGGATGGATTTCCCAATCGAAGTCGTGCAGCAGGCCGGTCAGGCCCCACAGTTCCACGTCTTCGCCAAATTTTTCGGCATAGAAACGCATGGCGGCTTCGACGCACAACATGTGGCGCACCAGGCCTTCGGTTTTGACATATTCTCGAACAAGGGAAAGGGCTTCAGCGCGAGTCATTGGGCATTCTCCGGAAAGATGGGTTCAGGGTTGCCGAGCACCGGCTCGGGACGGGTCAGGATATCGGCAAAGGCGGTCAGGGTGGCGGGCAGCTCGCGCATGTTCCAGAAGGCCAGGGAAACTTTGCGGTAAACGCGGTTGTTGGCTTCCACGCCGACGCCATCCAGGCCGAGGGCATTACATAGAAACAAGGCGCGCGCCAGATGGAATTTTTGCGTGACAAGAATGGGGTCCGTCAGACGGAAAATCTCTTTGGCGCGATAGCACGAATCGTAGGTGCGCCGCCCGGCGTAATCGAGCACGATGGCGGCATCGGGCACGCCCAGTTTCAGGGCATACTGACGCATAGCTTCAGGTTCGTTATATTCCACAAAACGGTTATCGCCGCTCATCAGCAGTTTTTCGACTTTTCCGTCAAAATAGAGCCTGGCGCCGGTTTCGACTCGATCCTGTAAAACCGGCGTGGCCTCACCGCTGCGCGTCAACCCTGCGCCGAAGACAATCGCCGCGCGTCGAACAGGAACGTCAGACTCCGCGTAAGTTTTTTGCCACGCCACCAACCCGGTAATCACCCTGGCGAGAATAACGACTGCCGCACTTGCCAAAATCAGGTACCAGAACATTTTTAGACCCGCTTTGATAATTTTCTTAAACATTTAAAAGATTCTACCAGAAGATGCAGAGAGATGCCCCGGTTAACCGGGACTTTTGACGCACTGAAAAACCGCCCAAATTGCGTTTTTGACAGTTGTTCTGCCAATCAGAAACAGTATAATGAAATTCGCAAAGGAGCAACCGTATATGAATAAATCTTCCGCAATCTTGCTAATTCTCGTGCTGATTATCATCGGCGCGGCCTATTACTTGGTCACATCCATTCAGCAGAGCGCGAATGGCGCCATCAACAGCGCAGTCGCCCCGTTTCAACAAAGCAATGCAGCTTTGCAAACCCAGGTCGCCGATCTACTCCACCCCACCCCCACCATCATCCCCGACCCGGTCACGATCATCAAGGACATCCAGGCGCTGGCCCGGCTTGAAACCATCCAATACACGGTTGAGAAGGTCATCACCGCCGAAATCGGCCAGGGAAATTTTGGCTTCCTGTTTGGCGATAAACTGCTCTTCGTGGCCCACGGTTTCGTCATCGCCGGGATCGACATGGAAAAAATCCAGCCCGGCGATATGCAGATGGTCAACGGCGTCCTGAACGTCCGCCTGCCACCGGCTGAAGTGTTTATTGCCACGCTCGATAACGAAAAATCCTACGTTTACAACCGTGAAACCGGCCTGCTCACCCAGGGCGACCAGAATCTCGAGTCAACCGCGCGGCAGGCCGCCGAAGGCGAAATCAAGAAAGCGGCGGTCGAAGACGGCATCCTGAACCTGGCACAGCAAAACGCCGAAACCTTTCTTTCCAAGTTTTTTGGCGCGCTGGGCTTTCCAAACCCGGTTTTCATTCATTAAGCAGCACCGAACCAATGACTATGACCGTTCCGTCCAATCGGAATGGTCATATTTTTTTTGGAAAAGTTCGTCCGCGCGGGCTTTTTCGCCTGTTGACAGTTCACCACGCTCCAGTCTGAGTCCCAGCTGGGACTCAAAAGCCGCCACGAAAGCCTGTGCCGCCGTTTCCCAGGCAATCACCTGCCCGGTAACGGACTCGGCTGTCGTGGCCCGCAAAAGCAGTTTCTGCGCGGCAGCGGCGCGCGCCGCTTCATCGGGGAAAGCCAAAACCTGCGTGATGCGCGTCAGATCGCCAGTCAGCGGGAAGGTGCCATGTTGCAGCACACCCTCCTTTTTGCGAGCCTGCGCGGAACCAACCAGCTTTTTCCCAGCGACGACGATTTCATAGGCTGACGGCACTTCGAAACAAACCGGGCCTTTGGTGGCGCTGGCGGAGGGCGCATCCGCCTCCATTTCGACCGGCAAACCCAGTTGGCGCACCGCCTGGACGAGCGCGCCCGCCAACCGGTAATAACTCTCCAAAACGGAACCCAGCACCCGGGGCTCATTCAACGGAGCCGTTACAGAGTAGGTCAACTCGTCGATGTGCAAAATCGCCCGTCCGCCGGTGGCGCGCCGCACCACATCCCAACCATGGGCAGTCAGTCGGGCAACATCCACATCCCGGTACGATTGGGCAAATCCAAGCGATAGACAGGCCGGAGCCCAGGCATATAAGCGCAAAGTGGGCAGGGATGCGCCGCGCCCGGCAGTTTCGAGAATTGCTTCATCCACCGCCATATTCCATGCGCCGCGCGCCGGGGGCGTCATCAGTAAGCGCCAGGTATCAGTCATAAGCAGTATCAGGAATCCTATCGGGAAGAACGAAATTCAAAATCAATCAAGTCATTCGCGGGAGTTTCGTAATCCACACGGTGTTCGTCCACCCGTGAAGCGCGCGGACCGGTCTTTACCGCCTGGATGAACTGGTCAATTTGCAGACGAGTGCCCTGGGCCACAGCTTCGACCGTGTTCAGGCCAACATTGCGCACCCAGCCCACCACGCCAATATACCCGGCGCTCGCCACCACGAAGGCGCGGAAACCCACGCCCTGCACGCGCCCGGTCACCCAGATGTGCACCCGCAGGGTTTCATCAGGCATGTTTGGCCAGCTTGAACGTGAAAGCGTTGATTAAGGTCACGGCAATCAAGACCAGCAAAATTGCCAGGTATGGAAACAAATTGGCAAACGCAGTTGCGCCGATATTCTGTCCCAGAGAAGCGACGCGCCAATCGATCTCCATCTGGCTAAGCGGCTGACCAAGGGCGTTTTGTGCGCCCTGCTCGCAGTCAAGACCATCCACATAAGCGCTGATCAGCGCCAGCAGCCCCGTCTGCCCGTAGCGATCGACCAGGAAGCTGGTAAACGAGGCAGATTCGGCATAAGCCAGCGAAGCGTTCCCGCTTTCACTTGGGAAAGCACCGCACAGGTCCGCCAGGGGAATGATGGTCTTTTGTTCTGCGGCCAGCGCCAAAGCCTGCGCGTTGACCGGGTTGGCAGAAAGCTCGGCCTGCGTGGCAATACCCTCGCGCAGCCAGCCTGGCAAAAGGTTGTAGCCGCCCTGGATCAGGCCGTAGGTGAGGATATGCGCCAATTCGTGCGGAATTTCCCGGTCCATTTCCAGGCCTTGTTCAGGGCCGGGAGAAATGGCGACCAGGGCCAGTCGCAAATCCGGGCTGGCCTGGCCACCCACCCAGGTCGGCCCGCCGATTTCGAGCGCTTTTTGCAGGTCTGGGCTGGATGTGTAAACGTAGATATCAATGGGATTATCAGCAGTGCTCGCCAACAATTCGGTGGTGCGTTTGACGCCGCGCCGGGCCGCATCCAGGGCCGTCTGACCAAAGCTCAAATCCCCGGCGTACCAGTGCAGGGTCAGTCCGCCATCCGAAAGAGTTTGCCAGGGGAAGCGGTTGTCTTCGTAGCGGAAAAACAAATCTTCACTGACCAATTCCTGCCCATCCTGAAGTTTAGCATAGTAGGAATAGTGCACGGTCGCAAATGGACGGACCGGTCCCTGGTTCACATCGTAGGTGAAGGAAGTGCCGCCATTCTCATCCAGCGTAAGCGGAAAAACACGCGTGGATTCTTCCCCATCGGCCAGAAAGCGGATATCAACTTCGCTGGCGGGAGATGGCAGGATGAGACGGGCCTGAAAAGTGATATAGTCGCCAAACTGATAGAAGATGCCCAGATCGTCGACCTGGATTTTGTCAGTTTGCTCCGCGCGAACAGGCTGAAACGCGGCGAGTAGCGCGGAGAGTGTGAACAGGAGAAAAACAAGTCGGCGCATATTATTTCCCCAAGAATAAGATCAACGGCGTCAGCGTGAATGGGCTTAGCAAGGTGCTGACAAAAACGGTGGCGGCAACCAGCGAGGTATCCAACTCGTATTCCGAGGCCAGGTTGGTGTTGGCCACGGCCGCAGACATGGAGGCTTCCATCACGCCGACCTGGTGGCCCACGCCCTTGAGCCCGAGCGCGGAAGTGAAAATCAATCCGAGCACGGGGCCCGCCAAAAGACGGATGGATGTGCTCAGTCCAAGCGCGGAGAAATTGCTCGTCCAGCGCATCTGGCGCAGTTCAAGCCCCAACAGCAAAATCATCAGCGGGACGCCCGCCCCGGCGGCAAGAGAAATTGTCCGGTCGACAGGCACAGGCAGGGTTATTCCAGATTGATTAATCAGCATCGCCAAAATCACAGCGTAAATGGTGGGTACTTTTATCATCCCGAGAGCGGCCTGTTTGAGATCAAGGTGCCCCAGCGATGCAATCAAAACACCGAAAGTATTGGTCAACAGCGACGAAAACACCAAATAAATGCTCGAATGCGCCAGCGCAGCCTGCCCAAAAGCAAAGGCGATCAGCGGCAAGCCATAATTGCCGTTATTCGCAAAGGCCGAAGTGATGATGGTGGAAACGAGCGCCTTGCGATCCAATTTGAGCAGCATCCCGCCCAAAAGAGCCAAAAGCCCTGATGCCAGTGTGACACAGACCGCCAACGCGCCGGTCCTGAGAATTTCGCCCGCCGGGAGATCGCTGTGAGTGAGCAAGCTAAAAACCAGCACCGGGCTAAAAAAGTAGAAAGTGACCCTGCCAATTGCGCGCGAATCAATATTGAGTGTTTTCCCCAATACAAAGCCAGCTCCACTGATCAGGATGAGCGGCAGGATATTGTTGGCGAAAGTGTTAATCAGCTCAGTTAGCGACATTAAAGCTCAGTGTTACAGGGTTACCTGTCAATTGTAAACCCCTCCCCTGAAAACGGGGAGAAGAATAAAGAATAATCCACGGCGGAACGATCGGGATTAATGAAAAGCCGTCAGGATAGACTGTTCTAAATGCCATCCTGACGGCTTTGGACTGCGAACGGAAGCTATAAATTGGGGAATTTAATGGTCTTCGTCCAATTCATCATCCACATCGAGGGCCAGCAGGTCAAATTTCTCGAGGTCTGCTGTATAGGACAGGTTGGCAAGCGCTTCATCGATGAATTCCATCATATCATCATCATCTGTTTCATCCAGGATGGCCTGGAGGTAGGTGCTCACGTCATCGCCGCCGATTTGTGAGAGCGACCAGATGACCGCCCGGTAAACGTCTTCGTCAACTTCGTCTTCGAGCATTTCGAGCAGAACATTGCGCGCCAGCTTCAGTTCCAATTCACCGGCGGCTTGCGCAGCCACCAGACGCACGGCGATATCTTCGCTCAGCAAACCAGTGATGACCTGTTCCTGCCAGCGGTTATCAGCGGAACGGCCAGCGGCAAACAGAGCGGTAGCCTGCCAGAGTGGGTCGGGCCGGTTGAAAGCCGAAAGGATTAAATCATCCAGTTCCGGGCGGCTTGAATATCCCAGGGCTTCGAGCGCGGCGCGGGCGATATGACTGTCTTCAACGCGGGCAGCTTTCAGCAGCGTTTCTTCCACGAGGGCACGATTGACCGCTGATAACTCTTCCAATTCAGCCATGCGGACAAATTCTCCAAGCACGACGGCGGCTCCGGCGCGGGCTGAAGGTTCCGGGTCGGTCTCGATGATTTTTGCCAGTTGAGGAATCAAGCGCGCGTTCGTGGTCTCTTCCATCAATTTGAGAGCGCGAGTCCGCACTTCGCCATCTTGATCCAGCAAAAGCCTGGCGCCAATCGATTCGAATGAAAGCAGATTATCTTCATCGAATTTTTCGTTCAGGTTCTTGAGCAATGTGCGTTTGCGAGTCAGCGAGACTTTCGGCCAGGCCTGCATCAGGGCGTTCAAATCAGCGGAACCGAGGTCAGAAAAGCGCGGCAGATAGCGCGAGGGAAAGGCCTGATCGGGGTTGGTCAGGGCAGTCAGTATGGTGGAAAAAGGGATTTCTTTCATGTTGGTCTGTTTTTAGAAAATTGGCCGCGTTTTTGCGCGGCCAGTTGATTACGGCAATTTGATGTTGGCCGGATTGATGAAGTCCATCGCGTTAATAAACAACATCAACGCAATGAGCACAAGCATGGCGACGCCATTGATGACGTTTTCAAGCTTGTAGGGAATACGGCGGCGGAAAAGAATTTCCGGCAAAGCGAACAGGATGCGGCCGCCATCCAACGCGGGGATGGGCAGCAGGTTAAAGACTGCCAGCGAAACGCTCAACATCGCAATCAGTGAAAGGATGTAATTAGTCGGCTCGGTGGCAGCGCTTTGAGCCGCTCCGCCAGTGGATGTCGCTGCTGTGAGTTGACGACTCTCTGCGTCGCGCTGTACGGCCTGGCCGAAAATATCGTAAATGCCCTTCATGCCAATCAACCGGGCATCGCCTGGCGCGATCACGCCCTGAATCAGTCCAACCGGCAGATACAGAATATTAAGGGCTTGCGCGCCGGTATAGATAAATCCGCCGCCGATGATCTCACCGATATTGGCCGGGCGGCGCGGATAGGAAAGGCCGATCCCCAGGGCACCCTGCTCCACCGAGCGGCTGGAAAGCGGCGTGGCGGTAATATTCAACTGCTGACCAGCACGCTCAATCGTCATCTCGAGCGGCGTGTCGATTCCATCACGGATTAACGCTTTGGCATCGTCCAGCGTGCTGACGGGCGTACCACTGACGGAAAGCAGCACATCATTGGCCTGCAAACCAGCTTGTTGGGCGGGAGAGGCATCTGACACGTTTTCAATCAAAACCTTGCCGGGCACGCCAACGCCCATCTGCGCAATGATGATCGCAGCCACCACCACCGCCGTCAGCAAATTCATCGCCGGACCGGCAAACAGCACCGCCAATCGCTTCCAGGGATTGGCGGCAGCCAGGCCGTCCATCACGTTCGGGTCGTTTTCGCCCTTCGGACGCACAAAGCCACCGATCGGCAGAGCATTCAGCGTAAATTCGGTGCCCTGCCACTTAAACAAAGTGACAATTTTGGGAGGCAGGCCAAAACCGAATTCTTCCACTTCAATTTTCAACAGGCGGGCAGCCATAAAATGGCCAAACTCGTGCAGAAACACCATGCCGCCAAATACCAAAACCACAATTATTAGGGTCATATTCATCCTTCTCCGCGTAAATACCGTTTATAAAACGCGGTAAGAAGATTATATCGTCTTTTTGTTAGCGGAATATTAGATGTAACCGTTAACGGGGCATGTTTTCACCGCCAAGACGCCGAGAAAAACGCCAAGTTTGCCAAGTTTTTATAAAAACAGCCCGTTTTGCAACAACTCAGGCGCACCTGAGTTCAAGTTCAAAGTTTTTCTTTATAACTTTGGCGCCTTGTGTCCCTGGACACCCCGAAGTGCAGGGGGGCGATTGGCGGTTAATGGGTCTGAACGCTTACGATTAGATAAGTCTGGCCGGGCCGCCCACGGTGGCCGTCAAAACGCTCAGCACGCCGGGCAGAGCTGCCAGTAGTTCGGTCACCTGCCCGGCCGCAGCCTGCTGACAGATGACGTGCACATTGGCCCCGGCATCGATCGTATAAGCCACTTCCAGGCCGCCTTTGCGCCACTCGCGCACGGCCTGCGTCACCGTCAGGGTGGCCGGCTGCCAGTAAAACAAGGCCGGATGCGAGGTCATCATGACGGCATGCATCAGGTCCGAATCCAGTTCGATCATGGCGGACAGAGCTTCAAAATCGCGCGCCAGAATCGCCTTCCGGCAGACATCCAGGCGGCGCGGCGCATCCGCCACGCGCGCCGCTTGCAGCGGGCTGGTCGGCGCCAGGGCGTGGCCCTCCGTCGAACCGGTGGATTTTGGCCCGGATGCCACCACCGCCACACAATCGGCCAGCGCCCAATGATCCGGCGGCGTAATGGAAACGGCGATCGAGTCATCGTCGCCGGTTCCCATTTTCCATTCGACAAAACCGGAGGGTACGCTGCGTGAGGCGGAACCGGACCCGAGGCGGGCCAAGCGCGAAATCTGACTCTCGCTCCATTCCAACCCGGCCGCCCTGGTCGCCGCCAAAGCGAGGGCCGCAAACGCTGCGGCGGAGCTGGCGATCCCGGCGCCGGTGGGGAAATTGTTATCCGAGACGACTTCAGCCTTTGACTCCATCCCCGCTGCCTGGCGGACCAGCTCCAAAATGGCCGAAACGCGCGTCAGACCCTTACCCATCACTTCGTGACCATTGATGATGAGTTCATCCAATCCCAACGATGGCTGAAAACTGACAGTGGTACGCGTGAACAGCCCCTCCAGGTTCATCGAAATGGAGCCGTTGACCGGCAAGCGCAGGGCGGAGTCGCGGTTGCCCCAGTATTTGATGAAGGCAATGTTTGGGTGAGCGAGGGCGGTAGCTGAAAGAGTTTTCATATCGTCTCTATGTGTGAATATTGGATATTAAAAATATTTTTTGGGGGAACAAAGCAAGTTTACCATGCCCGTGACAACAATTTACGGCATGAGGCCCACTTCGCTGCAGCTTGAATTAAGTAAGTGGTTATTGCCCGTTCGCCAGCTCCAGGACGGCTTTTACATCCCTGACCTGGTGGTCCGAGATGCCGAGGGCCTGTAATTCCACCGGGCTGCCAGAAACGATCTGCTGTCCCAGGCCTGAATGCCGCCACATTTTCAGGTCTTCTTCCAGCGGTGAGCCGATGCGATCTTCGCGCACAATTTTCCCATCAGCCATCACCAGCACACGTTGGGTTTGCCGCGCAACGGAAGGATCATGGGTAACGATCACGAACGTGACCCCTTGTGATTGGTTCAACTCTTTGAGCAGATGCATCAACTCCTGCCCGGCGCTGGTATCCAGGCTGCCGGTGGGTTCATCCGCCAGCACCAACGGAGGTTGATTGGCCAGGGCGCGGGCAACAGCCACCCGCTGACGCTGTCCGCCGGAAAGCTGACCGGGCAGGTGATTCTGCCGGTCAGCCAGCCCGACCAGCCCCAGCAGCTCCACGGCGCGTGCACGACGGGCGCGGGCCTCCAGAAAACCCGTCATCGGGATTTCGACGTTTTCACGGGCGGTCATGGTGGGCAGAAGGTTGTGAAGCTGAAACATAAAGCCAACTGTCTTGGCCCTGAATTTATCCACATCGCGCAGAGTGGACAAATCCTGCCCGTTGACGAGTACTTTGCCGCTGGTGGGGCTGTCGAGCGTGCCCAAGACATTCAGCAGAGTGCTTTTTCCGCTGCCGCTGGGCCCCATGATCGCCAGGAATTCCCCGGCTTCCACGGACATCGAGACGCCATCCAGGGCGCGGATCTCTTCCCCATCCCCATAGATACGAGTCAGGTCATGGGTTTCAATCATCAAATCGGCGTTCATCCACTCACCTCGATATCCGCAAAAGCGGTCATGCCCCAGCGCAATTCCGCGGGGATGTTTTCAAGCGAAATAACCGCGGTGTAGTTCACTCCGGAGCCATCGGCGGATTTGCTCGCCACCCACAGAATGGTACCCTGTACCGTGACATCCGGCAGGGCGTCGAAGGTGACGGCCACCACATCTTGCGAATGGACGCGGGCTGCGTCGATTTCACTTAGATCGGTGGTTTCCACGCGCAGGCTGTCCAGGTCGCCCAACTGCAGGATGGAAAGGCCCGGAACGACCCATTCGCCGACGCGCACATCTAGGTTGCACACGACACCCTCAAACGGAGCGCGCAGTTCGAGATCTGCAGCGGCTTCCTGGGCGGCCTGCACCTGGGCTTTGGCCAGGGTGATACGCGCCTCAGCCTGGGTCAGCAAGTCCCTGTCAGGGCCATCTTTGCGCTGATCATATTCGGCCTGGGAGCGGGCCAGGTCGGCCTGGGCAACCGCCAGCGCGGCGCGGAATTTAGCGGCATCGATTTCGTCGGGTTGGCCCGTGTACCAGTTCAGGAGAGAAATCCGGTTATCCAGATAGGTGCGGGCCTTGACCAGGGCCAGTTCGGCCTCCGCCCTTAGTGAATCGCCTTCGGGTCGTTTTTTGACGAGCTTAAAGGCGTCCTCCGCCCTGGAGATCTGTTTCTTGGCCAGATCAATCTCATCCTCGGTCTGGGTGATCAAATCATCCGAAGCGCGCCGGTAAGTCAGCTTGTCGACATCATCCTGGGCATCGTGCACGGCCTGCATGGCATTTGCCACGGCCTGCTGTGCGCGAGATGCTTCCGTATCGGCATTTTCCTTCAGGGTATCGAGCGCTTGTTGGGCGTTGATGAGTTCGTACTGCGCAGCGCTCAATTTTGCCTGCGCGGCAGCCTGACCATCCAGCCGCACCAAGGGCTGCCCGGCAGATACCCGCTCCCCTTCGGTCACAAGCACCTCGACCACCACAGCCTGGCTGCGCGCACTTAAAGTGGCCCAGTTCTCAGGGACGACAATCCCGGTTGTGCTGATGACTGCGCCGGTGTCTTGCAGCCCGGCGCTTTCCGGGCTGGGAGCAGCATCCTTTTCAGCAGAACCGCAGCCGGATAAAACCAGGCAGGTGATCAGAATGGCGAAAATCGCTTTAAGATAAGGTTTCATGGCAACCTCCTACGCAAACGCACAGCCGATGGATGGCCGTTACTCATAGCGCAAAGCCTCCACCGGCTGGAGACGCGTGGCGCGATAGGCCGGGTACAAACCGCCGATCGCGCCCAGGAATATGGAAAGTAAAAACGCCCGGGCGAAGATATCCCAGCTCCAAACCGGGTCCACCCAACTTCCCAGCGCGGCGTTCAATTTCATCAATGCGATCAAGCCAAAGGAAAGAGCAATCCCCGCCAGCCCGCCGAGCAGCCCCAACAGCACCGCTTCGCGCAAGATCATCACCAATACCGCCGCCCGACGCCAGCCCAAAGCCCGCAAGACACCAATCTCGCGGGTCCGTTCAAAAACCGACATCAACATGGTATTAAGCACGCTCAACCCGCCCGCAGCAATCGCGATCAGGGAAATGCCGTCCAGCATGGCATTGGAACTCTGGATATCGGGCATTTCCTCGGCAAATTCTGCGCTCAAGGCTGCATACAGGCCCGGATGTTTGGCATTCAAACGTTCGACAAGGGCCGGAGCCTGATCCGCATCCTTGAGTTTCACCGCAATCATGCTGACCTGGCGCGGACGGCCGATAAAGTTCTGGGCGTCGCGCAGGGTGACCACGCCTCCGGTTTGTTCCCAGCCGATATTCGTTTCGTAGATACCCACCACTCTGAAACGCATCCCGCTGATTTCGACCATATCGCCCACCCCTTTTTTGAGCGTATCGGACATCAACCGGCCCAACAGGATTTGACGATTTCCGGCAAGCCTCCGCCCTTCGACAAGATGAAAGCGCTGGATAATAACATCATTGGGGGAATAGCCTTGCAGCAGGAACATCACGCCCGAATCAGGCAGGATCAAGCCGGTAAACACCACCCCGCTGGCGCTTTGCACTTCAGACATGGCGGCAATGGAATCGACCACACGCTCATCAATCACGCTCAAGGTGGTATCGGCAATATCAGCCTGACGGATCATGATCTCGGCCTGTGTGCCGCTGGCCATATCCGTAAAAGATGCCACAAAACCCTGGACGACCGCCTCCAACGCCAGGATGGCACCAACCGTCAGGCCAATCGCGCCAAGCGTGAGCAGGCTGCGGGTGGAGCGCTGCCACAAACTCTGGACAGCCATGCCGCCGAAGGGCAGACGGCGAACGCGGGCACTGCCGCCTTCATAACGCAGCGCTTCAACGGGTTGCAAGAGGGATGCTCTCCATGCCGGGTAGAGTCCACCCACCAGGCCCAGCACCATCACCACCAGGAAGGCTTGAGCCATCAATCCCAGGCTGACCGTACCAGTCTGGGTACCCATCAGAACGGTGATCTGTGAAAGTCCCTTGAGCAACAACCAGCCTTGCAAAATGCCAAATAAGCCGCCAGCCAGGCAGACCAGCACCGATTCACCCAGGATCATCCCGAGCACCTGTTGACGAGTCCAGCCCAGCGCACGCAGGACGCCAATCTCGCGGGTACGCTCGAAAATTGCCATCAGTTGGGCGTTCAGCATGCCCACCCCGCCGATGACGATCGCCAATCCGCCAATGACCCACACAAACGCCCGCAGAATGGTCTGCATGGACTGTTGATTGGCAAACTCGGATGTGCCGCTCAACAACAAATCCGGCCATTTATGGGCGATACGTTCTTCGACGCGGCTGCGGAGGCTGGTATCCGTGAGACGGATGTAGAACAGGCTGACCTGGTTACTTTTCCCCAACAAATCCTGCGCGTCATCCAGGCGCATAAGCGCGGCGCTGTCTTCAAAAACATCGCCGGTCTCGTAAACGCCAACAATGCGATAGGTGGTACTGGTAATGCGCAGCGTATCACCGACCCCCTTGTCCATCACTTCCGCGGCGGCCGAGCCCAAAAGGATCGGCTTGCCACGCAATTCGCGCGGCAGGCGCTCATACAACGCGAATCCATCCCTGACTTTAAAGCGCTCCAGCATGAAACTTTCTTCAGGATAACCGAAAACGATGAAAAATGGCTCGCTCTCCGTTTGCACCAACCCCTGGAGCATCCCGCTGACTGATTCGATTTCCGGCATGGCCGCCAATTCGGCGCCGTTCGCTTCTTTGACGGCGCTATAACTGACATCCATGGTGTCTGGCTGACTGAGTACCAGATCCGCCTTGCTGCCTTGCATCATGGAACTGTAGCCCGCCTGAAATCCATCCGCCAGGGTGCCCAGGACAATGATCACGGTAACCCCCACGCCAATTCCCAGGATGGTCAGAGAAGTGCGGATTTTGCGTCGCAGGAGGTTCCTGAAAATGATGCTCACGTCAATCGCATCTCCTGGTTATGCCATCAGCGCGCGGTTGCGCGCAGTGCTTAATATCATTCTAAGCCGTCAGGGAAAAAAGTCAACAAAACTTTCCCGGCAACTCCAAATGTAGACGCAGTTTTTACAGATTTAGCCGATTCGTGCGGATTAAACCTGGTCCGAAAAAGAAAAATCCCAAAAATCCGCGTTCATCCGTGGCAAAAAAGCCCTTTCCCCGAGCCAACCAAACCCGCGCCATCTGGCAAGTGCCCGTGTTCAGATTTGGAATTGCTGTTTCCTTATAGGATTTTCATGATATCGACTTATTGGGTGATTTGCGTCGAAACCGTCCACGAAAAGCCACGGATGCTCGAATTTGCGGCCCATATTCGTTTATTCGCGCAAAATTCGAGGACGGTTTGGGGAAACTCCACCAGAACCAAGGTTTTCCAACAGCGGGCTTCAGGCCAGCCGGATGCGCTCGACCTTGAAGGGCGTCCCATCCACGGGGGCTTCGTCAAACTCACGGGCGGCCAGGTGCCCGGTGAAAATGGCCTGGGCGATGGTACCGGGCGCTTCAGCGTCGCCAATCAAGCGCAGGGAATTCAGCCTGCCGTCAGCCAGGGCCGGTTTGAGCGCTTGATACAGCCCGTCGTTGGGGATGCGGTCACTGACCAGGATCACGGCTTCGCGCGGCAGGTGGGTTTCTTTCCCGGTGTAAGCGCAGGTCAGGGTGACGGCCTCGGGCTGAATCTCCGTCAACGTGTGGCGCACAAAAATCCGAACGCCCAATCCCATTAATCGGCGCTGGATGCGTTCCTGTTCGAGCGTAAACTGCGTCCAGGGCGAAACCATCGCCGCGGCGGTCACCAAAGTCACCTGGCTGCCCTGCGCCGCCATCAATTCCGCCAGCACACCGCCCAGATAGTAATTGTCATCATCATAAATCACCACGCTGCGCCAGCAAGCGGATGGAACGGCCTCGCCGTCCGCTGATTTGCCGGTCATCAGGTCATCGGGACTCAAAACTCCCGGCAAATCATGGCCGGGGATGGGCTGAAACAGCGTCCGGCCCATGCCGTCACGCCGCCAATTGGCCCCGGTGGCGATGACGACATTCCTGATGCCGCTATCCAGGATGTCGGAGACGCTCATCGGACTGCCGGGGTAGACCGCAACGTTTGCCAGCTTTTTGATCTGGGTCGTGCGCCAATCTGCCACGCGACGCCATTCGCTCAGACCGGGCAGAGCGGATTCACGGATGACGCGCCCGCCCAACTCGCGGCGCGCCTCGAGCAGCGTCACATCATAGCCGCGCTGACCCAGGGCGCGCGCGGCCTCGCTGCCCGCCGGGCCAGCGCCGACGATCAACACTTCGCTCCGGCTTTTGCGGGGCGCGATGATTTCGGGGTGCCAGCCGCGCCGCCATTCCTCGCCCATGCTGGGGTTTTGCGTGCAGCGAATTGGCACGAAGCGCGTATCGCCGGTGACGCAAATATTACAGCCAATGCACTCGCGGATGTCTTCAAGCCGGTTTTCCTTGACTTTGGTCGGTAGGAAGGGATCGGCGATGGAGGGCCGCGCCGCGCCGATCAGGTCCAGGACTCCGCGCCGGACTGCGGAAGCCATCGCATCGGGCGTGGTGTAGCGTCCCACGCCGACTACCGGTTTGGTGGTGAGTGTCTTGACGAAAGCCGTGTATTTTTCTTGAAAACCTTCTTTTTCAAAGCGCGAAGTGGCCGAATCGTTATTCCAACTGCTGACGTTGACATCCCATAAATCGGGCAGTTCAGCCAGCATGGCGACCACGTCATGCCCTTCGCCCTGATGAGTGATGCCATCCTTGCCGAGCATTTCATCCACGGCAAAACGCACCGCCACGGCGCACTTATCCCCAACGGCATCCTTGGTGTCTTCCAGCAATTCGCGCAGAAAGCGGGCGCGATTCTCCAGGCTGCCGCCGTATTCATCGCTGCGATCATTGAAGCGGCGCATCAGCAGTTGCATGGCAAGCGTCAGCCCGTGCGCGGCATAACAGTACACGATGTCGAATCCGGCCTGCTTGGCGCGCAAAGCGGCCTGTCGATGCCAGCGCCGCACATTGCGGAAGTCTTCCTTATCCATGCTGCGGCATTGCACCGGATCATAGCCGGAACCACCCAGTGTGCTGATGGAACGCGGCCCAAGCGGCGCAGTGCGCGAGTACAGGTTGGGCGCATCCAGGCCATTGTAAGCCAACTGAATCCCGGCCAGCGCGCCGTGCGCATGGACAGATTCCACCATCAGCGCCAGGGCCGGGATGTCGGCATCGTCCCAGAGACGGCCTTCAAAATAGGGCGCCAGGTCGCTCGAGTGATGGATTTCCACTTCCTCGGTGCAGACGACGCCCCAGCCGCCCTGCGCCTTCATACCGCGCATGGCGGCCAGGCCTTGCGGCATGCGATAGCCAAATCCATTGCAGTGCGGAACCTGGTAAAAACGGTTTTTTGTGGTGACAGGGCCAATGCGGACGGGTTCAAACAGAATATCATAGGGGCTGGTCATGGAGGTTTGCCTTCAGAATGGGAGTTCGATGGATGGCAGGGAATGGTCGTTTTTTTGATTAAAGAGGCAGGGATGCGATATAAGCCTCGCCTTTTCTGATTAATTCGTCGTGATCGGCGGGCGCCGGGGCTGCCTCCATTAATTGGACGGTATATTCCTGCAAGGCCTGAGCGGCACTTGGTTGGGCCGCGGCCTGCCACTTTTCCATGCTGAAATGGGGGAAAATCGGGCTGACGTAATAGCCGGTTTTGTAATTCTGCCGGGTGCTCGGCGACGTAAGAAAGCTGCCGCCCGAACCGACTTTGTCAATTTCATTCAGCGCCGCTTTCTGGTCATCCAATTGGAATCCGCTTGCAAAACGCAGTGACTGGTCGATCACTTCGTGGATATACACCAGCGTCTTGGGCGAAATCGCCTTGGATGTGAGCGTATCGCCCACAAATGGCGCCAACCCGCCGCGCGACAGGCTGTAGGTGAGCGTATTCATCCAATAGGTATCCGCCGCAATCAGGTCAGCGCCCCAGCCCGTGCCGCTGCCGGAAGTGCCGCAGTGCGGCAGGTTGTAATGCTCCATCATTTCGGCGCAGGCCAGGTTAATCAAAATACTCTGCGGATCATAAAAATTGACCAGTTGCTTCATGTCAAAATAGACCGGCAGCATCCCCAACAGGATCGGCGCGCCCGCCTTCATGATCTGGCTGATCGTCAGCCCGGCCAGCAATTCAGCCATCAAGACCGCCAAAATCCCTGCCGGGGTGATGGGCGTGGATGCCCCGGCCATGCTGTAATTGGAGAAAATGACCGGCAGTCCGCGCTCGATGGCAAGCTGCATCTTCTCCAATGTCCCGGCATTCATCACCAGCGGAGAAAGCGGGTTGAAATAGGGGATCACAAACGGTTTCTCGCCAAGATTACCATGCAGATGCTCGAACATATCCAGAACTGCCGGGAATTTCTCTTCGTCAGAGACCAGCAGGACGATCGGTTTGGTGGTGTTGGCGATCATTTCGAGATTGCCATACAAGTCCGAGTATTTTTCGGGCACATCCTGGACAATTCCGACGGTTGAAATGACTTCATAGTGCTTCAGGCGCGAACCGAGCCGCACCATCTCGCGCATATTGGCGCGGGTGAAGGCGGTCAGGTTGTCAGTGTGCGGGTCCTGATAGTACAAAGCCGTCACCCCAACGCCAAAGTGCATGCGCCCATCCCCCATCCGAAAGGCCGGATTTCCCAGCCGGTCGAAGATTTCGATCGTGGACGGGGCCGTGCCGAGCGCCCACTCCACCACTTCGGCGGGAAAACGCACCTGCGCCCCATCCACCGCATTCGGCCCCAGCTTTTTAATCAAAAGTTCCCGCACCGGGACAGAATCGATGCGAACACCGGTCGTCGAAAGGATTTCCAGGGCATACTGATGGACTTGCTCAATTTGCTCATCAGATAGAAGCGAGATACGCGGGCGGGCATTGTTGGCAGACATGAGTACTCCTGAATGAATTAAGAATGACAGCTGAAGTACAGATCATCAAGGGAGATGGGCCGGAAAAAGCTTTTTTGGTACAGTCGCCGTTCAGCAGGGTAATATTTTACAGGAAATCCGGGAAAACCTGTACCGAAAAGATGCTTCGTCAGCATCAAAACCGGGCTCCGAGATTGAACTCGGAACCCGGTCGAAGCCAGATTCGTTTTGCGGATTTTCAAATTCCCTGGGGTTGCTGCGCTGTTTCCAGACGCCGCCGCACCGGGAGCTGCAGGCGAATCCGTGTGCCGGTTCCAGGCGCACTTTCGATGAAGAACTGCCCTGCAAACTGTCGGGTACGCTCGCACATATTTATCAGCCCCATGCCCCCGATTCGAACCTGGTTTGGATCAAATCCGCAGCCATTATCGGCAACCTCGGCCATAAAAAGACCATCACCCTGCCGTAAACTGATCGAGATCGTATCGGCTCCGGAATGTCGTAAGGCATTATTCAACGCTTCGAGCAGGATATAAAAAATTTCGCGCTGCTGGGCAGCCTCCAGAGAAAGTGAAGGCGGCGCTTCAAAATGGATCTGCGTTTCAGCCTGAGAGCCAACCTGAGCAATCCGCTCCGTGATGGCCTTGACGAGATCAAAACCAAGATCAGCGGTCGATTCCAGTTGAAGTTCGGTAATTAAAGCCCGCATTTCGCTCAAGGCCAGCCTTGAACTGGTCGTGATACGTGACATCACGGATTCCACCTGTTCATATTTGGCCTGTTCCAGGCGCTGACTGGCAGTTTCAGCTGAAAGCACCAGGCTGTTTAGATATTGGGTGATCGAATCATGCAGGGTGCGGGCGATTTTCTGACGTTCTTGCCAGGCGAATTGACGATTGCTTTCGGCGACTTTGAGCTGCTCCGCCTCCACCCAATCGCTGACGTCACGCAGGATCATCAAATCCCCAGCGTATCCCCGGCCACGGATCATCAAGGGGGTCGTTTTCACCTGGGTTGGGATTCCATGCAGCGAAAACATCTTCTCGCTCCCTTGCCGGAGTTTGATCTCCGAAAAGAATTCGGCGATTTCAGCCGAAACGGTTTCCAGGGTGTGACCGACCAGGCTTGCTTGAGGGATTTGTAGAAATTTTTGCGCAGCCGGATTGACCTGCATCACTCTGCCCCTGGCATCCAGCACAAGAATCCCATCATCGGTCTGCTCAAAAAAAAGGTTATACGCCACGGGCAAAAAATCGAGCAATCTGAAACGCAGCAGCGCCAGATAAATCACCAGAACCGTCCCCAAAAAACCAATCGGAGTGATATCAAGGTGAGGGATTAGCGTAATCCTAAAGATGTACATTGTTCCGCTCAGCAGCGGAAACATATACGCCACCATCAACGCAGCAATCTGCCGCTGGTACAAAAAATTAAATGAGGCCCAATCGTGAATCAGACGAAAATAAACAAAGAGTGCCGCTGCATAAATATAACCTGTATGCACCCAGAACCAGAAACCGTGCTGATAGATCAGTACATTTGCCTGAGCATCCCCTAAAACAAAGCCACTCCACACCCAGCCATGCCAGGCATTGGTCAAGGCAAAAACCAGGGTGAGCGCCGGGATCAGAAAAATCGCCAGCATGCCGCGCGCTGAAATACTTGTGCCCAAATACGTCAGCGTAAACAGGATTAGAAACGGCGATACGGCAGAAAAACCGATATAAAGAATTTGCGAACAGAGGATTTTTTGCGCCGGATCAATGATGAGGGCTTCGATCGCCGCCACCAAGGACCATTGTGAAATGGCGATTGTGCTCAATACCAGCCAATTTCCCCCCGGCCCAGCGCGATGCTTCCAGACCGCCCATACCAAAATTGCTGAGATCAGGAACGTAGCGAGATATGCAAAAACAAAAGGCAGCTCAAATGGCGATCTCATCAGCGATCAATTCACCCGGAAACTTCATCGGCGGCAATAATACTGATGTAGATTATAGCATTCCCCGAAGTTTGAGCTATGAGCAATTCTCGTAATCTCGTAAGTCAGGAGATAGCACGAAGCCCATCGCGCTGTCACCATTCAACAGGGCGGATCAAGCCATCATCAACCAAAATGTCAGACCAAAGATCATCAGCCCGGCGGCGAAACCAGCCAACACATCCAAAATGTAATGCTGTTTGGTAAACAGAGTGGAAATCGCAATCAAAATAGCCCAAATCAGGGTCATACTGCCCGCTGCCGCGCCAAATGTCATAAAAATGACCGCAACCACCGGCACCGAAAGCCCGACGTGCATACTTGGGAAATTGCCATAAGGCTTACAGGTCGCCTGGAACAAGGTAAGCAGTTTGCCCGAAAACCCGGCAGCGTTGACCTGCTCCACCCGCTCGATTTTGCTGGGAACAATGGCATGAATCAGGCTGGAAATCACGCTGATGGCGACAAAGCTGACCAGCATCCAATAAAATTGCCTCGCATCGGACAGCACAAGGAAGGGCAGGATGACAAAGATGTAGGTAGAAAAATATGCCAGCGCGAAAAGCGGCATGAAGGGAATTTTCCGGTCGATGGACAGTCCCAGGTCAAGGCGACGATCGGGGTCCACTTGCAGGCGGTTGACAAAAAAATAGATAACGAGCCACCCCAACAGGGTCAGAGTCAGGATTTCGAGGCGAAAAGGTAGTGAGAGAACTTCGTGCAAGGTTTACTCCGCTGATACTCAGGTGATTTTTGGTGAGCACACAGCAACATTGTACCAGCCACAGCATCAGTGCTTGCCATTTGTGCTTCATCGCACTATACTCAAAGCATGGATCAATCCCATCTTTACCAGCAAATCGTCGAATCAATTCGCGCTGAGATTCTCTCGGGTGTGCTCAAACCGGGCGATCCCCTGCCCGCCATGCGCAAACTGACCGAGCAATGGGACTGCACCACCGGCACGATCATGCGCGCTTACCAGGAACTGGCCCGCCAGGGACTGGTAATCAGTCATGTTGGTCAGGGCACCAAGGTGGTGGATACGCTGCCGGAGCAGAATCAAACTCCGTTGCGGCGGGCGACGCTCTTTAATCGCACCGAGTCTTTCCTGCTTGAAATCATGACCGCCGGATACACTCCCGATGAAATTGAACAATCGCTGCGCGTGGCGCTCGACCGCTGGCGGACATTCTCCAGCGCACCGGAGCAGCCAGCGCCTGATGTTTTACGCTTTGTCGGCAGCCACGACCCGGCCATGGCGCTGATCGCCGCCCATTATCACGAAGTGACCGAAGGCTTTACCCTGCAACTCTCTTTCACCGGCAGCCTGGGCGGACTGATTGCCCTGGCTGAGAAAAAAGCCGATCTGGCAGGTTGTCACCTGTGGGATGAGAATACCGATACTTACAACGAGCCCTTTGTGCAAAAATTATTGCCGGGACAAAAAGTAGCGCTGTTGACGCTGGCCCAGCGCCGCGTGGGCTTGATCCTCACGCCGGGAAATCCGCTCGGGGTGCGGGATTTGACGGATCTGGCCCGGGTGGGAATCCGTTTCGTTAATCGGCAGCCAGGCTCCGGGACGCGCGTCTGGCTGGATGCCCAGCTCCAGCGCGCGGGCCTCGACCCATCCACCATATCCGGCTATTCCGACGAAAAAATGACTCATTCCGAAGTGGCGCGCGCCATCAGCAAGGGCCAGGTGGATGTCGGCCTGGGCGTGGAAACCGCGGCGCTGTCCTTCGGGCTCAATTTCCAACTGCTGACGACCGAGCGCTACGATCTGGTCATCCCCGCCGAAACATGGGAGATGGACACCGTCCAGGCGCTCAAAGGCTGGCTCGACTCGCCCCAGGCCAAAACCGCCATCCACAACCTGGGCGGCTACGATACCACCCAGACCGGCACGGTTCACTGGGTTGCGTAAATCTTCTTAAACACGATCCCGCAACGAACGCGGGACAAGCGGACACGAAGAACTCAAAGGAAAACCTTTGCGTCCTTCGTGTCCGCTTGCTCCGCCGAATTACCAATTACAAATTACCACTCGCCGGCATGCCATGCTTCGCCGAGACCATCTCCGCCAAAATCGACAACGCAATTTCATCCGGCAGCACCGCGCCGATATTCATTCCGATTGGCGCGCGCAGGCGCCCCAACTGCTCATCGCTCACGCCCAGGTCCCGCAGCGCCGCAAAACGCAGCGGGATTTTTTTGCGCGTCCCCAGCACGCCCACGTAGCGCGCCGGGCTTTTCAGCGCCACCGCCAGCGCCGGATTATCCAGTTTCTCGTCATGGCTGATGACAGCAATATACGTACCTTCGTCCGGGCGCAGTTTTTCCAGCGCGATGGACGGCCAATCGGTCAGCAGTTCATCGACGTGCGGAAAGCGCTCACGCGTGGCAAACGCCTCGCGCGGATCAATCACAATCGTGTGATACCCCAGCGCCTTGCCCAGCGTTACCAGCGGGATGGCAATATGCACCGCGCCAATCACCACCAGCCGCGAGAGCGGCGCGAACACGTCCACAAACACATCCACCGTTTCGCCCGC
This sequence comes from uncultured Anaerolineae bacterium, assembly GCA_903838415.1. Lineage (GTDB taxonomy): Bacteria > Chloroflexota > Anaerolineae > Anaerolineales > Villigracilaceae > UBA5195. The sequence continues at coordinate 94,905 of CAILYI010000146.1, forward strand.
CAGCGTAAAAGCCTTCCAGGTGGTTTCCTGCACGGCGATCTGCGCCTGCATCCACTCGGCAGCCTGTTCATCGAGCGCCGCGCTGCCCAGGCTGCCGAGCGTGCGCCCGTCCGGCCAGAGCATCAACTTGTTTCCCAGCCCCGCCCCGGCGATGACCGTCGCCACCGCCGCCAGCTGTCCCTGCTCCAGGCAGGTTTTCAGCGATGGGTAAATTTCAACCCAACCCGGCGATTCCAGCGTCTCGACGAACACATCCAGCGAGCCGCCGCAACTCAGTCCCACTTCCCACGGGTTTTCGTCACCCACCACGCCATAATGCAACAGTTTCGGCGTGCCGCTTTTCATCACGCCCTGCGCTTCCTCGTACACCACGCCCTCGATACAGCCACCCGTCACCGACCCGGCGATTTCCTGCTGGGTGGTCATCGCCATCTTGGCCCCCAGCGGGCGCAGCGACGACCCTTCACGCTTGACATTCGTGGCAATCGCCACCGGCTTCCCGGCTGCGCGCCAGGCTTCCACTTCCACAAAAACTTCACGCATTTTGACCTCGCTTGAGCACTCGTTTAAGTAAATTTCCAACTTCGTGTGGATTATGGTGGCAGCGCACCACTGTTTTTATGGATGAAACGCCCCGCAGCGCCTGCTCCACCAAACTGGTGGAATCCACGTTGGTCAGCATCTGCGTTTCGACGAGCAGGGACGCTTCCGCCCCGACTCCTGTCACCGTTACCGAAAAATTGAGCAGCCCCGGTATGGGAAACAACGCCTCGTCAAAATCCGGCAACTTCAGGGTTTCATCGCCAACGGAGACGAACCCGCTAAAGCGCCCGCGGACTTTTTCCAGCGTCCGCAAGCCGGTCTCACACGGACACTTTCCCGGCACAAACCGGCTCCGGTCGCCTATCCGGTAGCGGATCAGCGGCATTCCGCGCCGCGTCAGCGTGGTAAAAACCACCTCGCCGTATTCGCCATCCGGCACCGGCTCCCCGCTTTCAGGGTTGACAATCTCAAAGTACAAATCCGCTTCGCGCAGGTGATAACCGCGGTGGGCTTCACATTCCACGCCGCCGCCCAGGCCCATCTCCGTCGCGCCGTAGTGATTGAACACTTCGCAGCCCCAAATCCGCTCCAGCTCGCGCACAATCGCCGCCGGGACGTAATCCGTCGAGAGCAGCACCGTGCGCGGCGCCTTGTTGCGCGGATTCCAGCGCCGCGCCAGTCCCAAAATCTGCGTCGGCGACCCGACCAGGCAATCCGCCTGTTCACGTTCCGAGTTAGTCCCGGTTCCAGCACGGGACATCGTTTCCAGGGCATGGTTCGGGTCACGCACCGGCCCATACGGCAGCGGGATTCTATCCTGCCGAGCCAATCCCAGACGAAGCAAATCGCCCACACTGCCGGGCGTTTCACCGGGCAAAAAAATCAGCACCCGCTCCCCCGGCTCCGTCAGCGTGGACATGCCCGCCCCGAAAAAGTCGATGGTCAGTTCCTGGTCCTCCGCGGTGAAATAAATCCGCTTGGGTTCGCCGGTTGTCCCCGAACTTTGCAGCGTCACCACGCGCCGAATCTCATCCTGCGAGACGCACACAAACCGCAACGGATTCTCACGCACGTCCTCCGGCGTGGTGAACGGGAACTGCCGGAAATCCGCCAAATTCTCCAGTTTTTCAGGCATTCCGGCCAAATGTTTGCGGTAAAACGCACTTTTGCCGCGTGCCAAGGCCAGTGTTTCATTCAACTTCAACAACTGCCAATCGGCAAGGTCGCTGGCGAATGTTTTTTGTTTAATCCAGGGGTCAAGTGACGTGAGTTTCATAGGCTTTCCGATACAGCGAGCGCCCTTGCCGGTCCGTCAAGTTGTAAGCGCAGAACGGCACCAGGCGTCCATCCGGGCTGGCGGTGTGGATGTAGCAGTCGCGCAGACGATCCAAGTCGAGGGTCCAGGCGTCCTGAAAGGCCATCCCGGAGACGCAGAAGGTGTGGGTGCGCTTGCGTTCGAGAAAGACATCCCATTCGCCAAAACTCGGCCCACTGATAACGGAAAGGCTCGTCGCGGGCGTTGACCAATGCTCGGCCACAAATTCACGCGAGCGGGCTGCCCCCTCCGCCGCCGGGACGGGCTGACAGCACGACTCGCCTTGATGGCGGGTGAGTGGCTTGAGCGCGCCATCCGGCATCAGTACATAGTTGCCGTGGAAGGAACACAGCGCGTTCTCCCCGCCGGGCGGACACAGCGTCGCTACGGGAATCAGGCCGCCGGTTTGGGTTTCGATGGCGCGGATCACTTCCGGGATGGTGATGCGCCTTTCGTCGGTGGGCGGCTCAGGATAGCGTCCAAAATAACTGACCGGCTGGAAGTTCACACCTCGCACCGTCGGCATGTGACTCAGCGCCAGTTTCAGAATTTCGCCAATATTGTCGGTGTTGACGCCCGGCACGAGCGTCGGCACCAACACCACGCCGATACCCAGGCTGGCGCAGTTTTCGATGACCGCCATTTTCTTTTCGAGCAATTCCCGCCCACGAATGGCGCGGAAAATTTCGTCGCGTGTGCCGTCAAATTGCAGGAAAACCGTCGAAAGCCCGGCATCCTTGAGTTCGGCCAGGTACGGTAAATCGCGGGCAATCCGCAGGCCATTGGTGTTCAACTGGAAAAAGGTAAAGCCATACGAGCGCCCAATGCGGATGATTTCGGGCAAATCGTCACGGACGCACGGCTCGCCGCCCGAAAGCTGGATGTTGAACGGCCCGCCCGCTTCCAGCAGTCGTTGGAACCAGGCGCGGATTTCGGCGTAGGTCAGGTCAGGCGGAGGGCAGTTCGCCGCATCCGCAAAGCAGACCGGGCAATGCAAATCACAGCGCTGCGTTACTTCGAGCAGCACGCAACAGGATTGCTGTTCATGCTCGGGGCACAAGCCGCAGTCAAACGGACAGCCCTGCCGCACTTCGGTGAACGGATTTTTGGGATACGAAGGGGTTTTGGGACGCACCCAGCCAGAGAAAGCCGGGATTCCGCGCCAGATGATGGTCTTAAAATGCCCGTGTTCGGGGCATTCCTTTTCGAGATAGACGTCCTCGCCATATTGCACCCGCGCGGCGGGGATGCGGGCGAGGCAGTCAGGGCAAACACTCTCTGTTGTCGAGAGAATTTCAGCCATTATCGTTCAAGCCTATAAAACGAACTACCACCCCACATAAAAACGCGGGGCAAGCGCCCGCAAAGCGCACGAAGTTTAAGAAGGTTTTCCTTTGCGTTCTTTGCGCCCTTCGCGGTTCGATGATTTTTATTATGCATCTTCCAACCCCGAAAGGTCATAGCCGTTTTCCACCAATAATTCCTTGACCTTCTGGAGCACGCCCGTCACCAAAATCGGACAGCGCGTGGCCTGATTCTGGCTGTTTCCGGCCAAAATCTCCTCACAGCGGATGCCGCCAAACTGCTCGCTATACTCGGCCTTGAACCACTTGACCAAATCCTGCACCATAAAATCGAGACGCGGGTCTTCGAGCTGATCCGACGTACCTTTGCCAGCGTACAGCCCCAGCAGGGATGCGCCGCCGGTCAACGCGCCGCACAGCTCGCCCGAAAAACCCAATCCACCCGCCAGCCCATGCATGGCGCGGATCAGTTCCGGGTTGCTCTTGCCCATCTGTTCCAGCCCTTGCAGCATCAGGATTTGGCTGCAATAAAAACCCTGACGGCGCAAAACCATTAATTGTTCAAGTTCATCATTCATCATTCACCTTTTCCCAGACAGTAGGGGCGACCCGCTCCGGCCAGCGTGAACACATTTAAGCAAAAAATCCTTGCCAGCCGTGACGCTGATTATGCCCGGAAGGGTCGCCCTTACCGTTGCGCCACCAGCACGAAATATCCCAACTTCGCCCGGCTGATGGCGATTTGCAGATCAAACGGATTCGCCTGCGGCTCAGATTTGCTCCAGAACTCGTTCAGCGAGCCGTGTGCCAGGATCATCTGCGCGGCGATGGTTTTCAGCGTTTCGGAGTGGTCTTCCCAGGCGACGATTTCAAAGCCATGCGCCCGGAGCTGCGCCGTCAATTCGGCTTGCGTCAGCGCCTCGCGCATACCACAGCTGAAAGGCAGCGCCCGCAAGGCAGGCAATCCTTCCGGGTTGCGGACGTAGAGATCGCTGACCGAGAGCCGCCCGCCGGGGCGCAGCACGCGCCAACATTCCGCCAGCACCGCATCCAGGTCGGACATGGTCGACAGGCTGCATTCTGCCAGGATGGCGTCAAACTGACCGGAGACCAGGGGCAGAGATTTGCTCCAGCCGCACAAAACCGGCAGGGACGGAGCCGACATCTTCCCGGTTTGAAGCAGCAGTTCGGAGCGGTCCAGGCCGACAGCACGGAAACCCACCTCCAGCAGGGAGTCAACCGTCGAGCCGGTGCCGCAGCCCAAATCCAGGATGTGTGCTTGAGCGGGTAAATCTGCCAGCGTCAGCATCCGCTCGGTCAAATCCACACCGCCCGGACGCAGCTGCCCGCCAGTCACCCGGCTGAGCACGCCGTTTTCATATCCCGTGCCCCGTACTGGAACCGGGACTACTTCGCTGAAACCGGGACTACCGCGCATCGTCACTTATCCTCCAGCGCCTTCTCAACTTCGACCATTTTGCCGAGCGCCAGTTCTTCGGGGACGAAAACCAGGCCGCAGCCGGGACATTTGAGCAGTTCCACCGGGAAGGAATTGCCCAGGTAAGAAACATCCACATTTCCGGGCACGAGCGGCTGGCCGCAATCGGCGCAGGCCCAGCCCTGATAAGCGGAAAGGTCAACATACTGGCTCATTTTTGCGCTCCCATGCCAATTTCCATGCGGTGACTGTAGGCGCGGTGCACCAAAAACGCGCCATCCACCGGCGTGTACTCGACCCAATAGGTGACGCTGGTGGGCTTGTAATAGGCCAGGTAGTGTCCACTGGCGGCGCTGAACATGCGCTTGCCGGTGCGCTCGGCATATTCGAGCACTTTTTGCATGTCTTCCACCAAAATCAGGCGGTCTTCCACCATTTGCTGCACATCCTCGGGCAAAATCAAGCGGATTTTTTCAAATTCAGCGCCTTCGGGCATGGTTTCACTCCATAATTCTCGTAAAAGTTTTTCTTTCAGCCGCGCGCGGTTTTCGTGACGCTGTGAAAAGCCGACAGGCGAGGCGGTTGTTGAGCCTGTCGAAACATCACCATAGATTAAATCTAACAAATGCAGCGTGCGTTTGCCGCGCCGCGCAAAAAAGTCGCGGCACATGGCGCAGTAGGTCACATAATCGAGCGGACTTTCGTTAATGCGGTGCTGCACCATTTTTTCGGCAACCGGCTTGTTCGCCAGCCACAGCACGCCGCCGTACGAACAACACTCGGTTTTTTCGCGGCTGTTGACCAGTTCATCCACTTCACAGCCCAGTTTTTTCAGGATGTTCCGGACTGAATCCTGGATACCGTTTTCGTAGCGCGTCGAACAGGGATCATGTACCGTTAGCGGGGCGGGAAATTCCCGCGCCGGTAACTGCAGAGGCCCAAGCTGGTCATACAACTCCCAGAGTGAGACAATCTCCACATCTGGATAATGTTTCTGGAATACCTGATAACAGCTTGAACAGGCCAGCACCACCTTCGGTTTACCCAGTTTCTCATACTCAGCGCGGAATTCCGCCTGTGAATTGGCAAAGACTGCCTGGCGCCCGGCCCAATCGGCAGGCGCGCCACAGCAGCGCAGCATCAGCCCCACGTTTGGGAGTTTCTCGCGCAGGAACGCGTAGGCTTTTTCGACATGCTCCGGCGACGAACCGCTCAGCTGGCAGCCGGGGAAAAACACATATTCCGACACCGCGACGACGGGGGCGTTCCTGGCCAACGCAAATTTTTCCCCGTTGGAAAACGCCATATCCTGCAAGGCAAAATCATGCGCCGAGGCGGGCATGCGCTTCTGCTCCACCATCGTCACGCGCGCATCGTGGCAGACTGCGCCCATATCCACATCCGTCGGGCAGATTTCGGCGCACAATCCGCACAACGCGCAGGAATTGATGAACTGATTGGAGTGGCGCGTGCCCATCACAATCGAAAGATTGTTATACACCTCGCGGATGTATTTCTTGGGATATCCTTTGTAATGGCTGAGATACTCGCAGTTCTTGACACACTCCAGGCACTCGCACTGGATGCAGCGCGCCGCTTCGGTTTCAGCCACTTCGCGGCCGTAGCGGGTGGATAAATCGGCAGGGAACAGTGTAGTTTGGGGAGCAATTCCGTCTGTGTTGGTGTAAAGGCGGGTTTCGTAGGCGCCTTCGTTGCTGCGCGAAGCCGTCAGCGAGACTTTTTGCAGGAAGCGGTCGATCGAAGTGGCGGCGCGGCGTCCATCCGAAATGGATAAAACCGCTGAACGCCTGATTTCTCGCCCGGGTGCCTGGACAGATACCCTTAATACATCGCCCCCAGCGAAAACTTTTTCGAGGCTGGTCTGAAAGGTGAGCGGATCAACCTGCACCTGACCGTTGGCGTCCAGCTGGAGATCAGGAATGTCCGTGGAATGAGCGCCAATCCCTAGAAAGACGGCGTCATATTCCTCGCATAGCCGCGCCAGGAAGGTGCTGTGCCCGTTACCGCCGCTGCGGCCCACGCTTGAATTCAGGCGGATGTCCACGCCCAGGGTTTCGATCACCTTCAGGTCGTTGACCAGCACCTCGCGCGGCAGCAGATCAGGCGGACTCTGCCACAATCCACCGCCCAGCCGGTCGCTGGCCTCGAAAATCACCACGCCCCAGCCTTTGCGCGCCAAATCGTGCGCGACAGTTAATCCGCTGATGCCCGCGCCGATGACTGCCACCGTTTTCGACTTGCGCGGCAGCGCCTTAATGGCTTCAGCGTCCGCAGAACCAAATTCCAGCGCAGCCCGTTCCAGCGCGGCGATTTCGATCGAGCCGCCCAAATCCTTTCGCCCCGTGCCGGAACCGGGACTACCTCGCAGGCAGGTCAACTGGCAGGGTTGGTCACAAATCCGGCTGACGATGCCGGGAAACGGCACCGCCTTACGGTACAACTTATACGCGGCGGCAAAATCCCCTCTGGCGATTTCCGCTGCCAGTCCACGCGCATCCACATGCGCCGGGCAGGCAGCGGTGCAGGCCGGAGCCTGTTCCTGGATACAACGATTTTCCTGTTCGCGCAGTTGTTTTTGATCCATAGAATTTCCGCCAATGAAAATGAAAGGGCGACCCTTCGAGGCCATCTGGTGCAATGTTACGCCAGATTCTTTCGCCAGACAAGACGAAATTTTAGCCCGGTGGGTAGCCCCTACAGCTGATTCAAAAGGGGAGCGTCCGTTGACGAACGCTCCCCTGGGTTGAAAAGATTACGCGGGCTGCAGGGCCTTCAGTCCAGCCAACACCTTGTCGGGGCGGGCGGGCAAATGGCGGATGCGCACACCAGTCGCGTTGTAGATGGCGTTGATGACCGCCACATGCGGCGAGGTCAGCGGGAGTTCACCCACACCAGCGGCGCCGAACGGGCCGTGTTCGCGGGCATTCTCAAAGTAGTGGATATCGAACTTGTCGGGGATATCCTTGGCGTAGGGGATGCCAGCGCCCAGCATGGTGCTGTGCTTGTCGATATCCTCGAAGTCTTCGGAGAGCGCCAGACCAATACCCTGCGCCACACCACCGTAAATCTGACCATCGACGACCAGTTTGTTGTTGATCTTGCCGATGTCGGCCATGACGGTCATGCCCTCAACCGTGGTCTTGCCGCTCTTGGTATTGACATTGACTTCGGCCAGGAAAGCGCCGTACATGTAGACGGCGAAGGGGTTACCCTGACCGTTCGCATCGCAGTTGGAGTTCATCGAAGCGGCCCACTTGCCGGTGTAGCGCAGTTGAGCGCCAGCGGCGACCATTTCATCGTAGCTTCGGAAGCTGCCATCTGGTTTGGTCATGGCGGCGATCAGTTGTTCGCAACCGTTCTTGATGGCGTTGCCGGTCACAACCTGGCTGCGGGAGCCGCCCGAAGGACCGCTGTTGGGGGCCAGGCCGGTATCATTCATGACCAGTTTGATCTGGGTCGGGGCGATGCCGAGCGGGCGCAGGGCTTCGTGAGCGGTGCCCAGGGTGCCCATATCCGCGCCCTGGCCGTGATCCTGCCAGGTGTTGTAGACAGTCACGCCGTCTTTGGTCAGTTCAACGTCAGCTTCAGCGCCGTCCACGCCGTCCAGACCGCAGCCATAGATACCGATGGTGACGCCGACGCCCTTCTTGTTTTCGGGAGTCGATTCACGGGCGGCTTTCTCTTTGGCTTCCTTATAAATCGGGCGCAGTTTTTCAAGCATTTCGGGCAGGGAATAGACTTCGGGGTCCTGTCCGGTGGGGGTGGTGGAGCCGGGGCGATAAGCGTTGATATAGCGGAATTCGAGCGGGTCCATGCCCATTTTTTCCGCGAGTTCATCCACCAGGCTTTCAGAAGCCAAGAAGGACTGCGGGGAACCATAAGCGCGGAAGGCCGAGCCCCAAACATGGTTGGTGGCGACGGTGCGGCCGCGGCCACGGATGCTGGGGATGTTGTAACCAGCGCCGATGTACTGCGCGCCGCGCAGGGTCAGCAGATCGCCAAATTCGGAGTAGGGGCCGTGGTCGACGATGTAATCGTGTTCCATCGCGATGATCTTGCCATCTTTGTCGGCGGCCATCTTGATATCCAGCCAGAACGGCGAGCGTTTGCCGGTGTACTGCATGTACTGCTGATAATCGTATTCCAGGTAAACCGGGTGTCCGGTGGCGATACAGGCTGCACCGAGCAGGGCTTCCATGGTCGGGCTGAACTTGTAGCCGAAGGTGCCGCCAGCCGGGTTCTGGACCAGGCGCAGTTTTTCGGGTTCAACGCCCAGGCCGGGGGCGATCATGTACAGGTGCAGGTACAGGCCGATCGATTTGGAGTGAATGGTCAGGCGGTCTTGTTCATCGTAATAGGCAAAGCCCATATCCGATTCAATCGTCAGATGGGGCTGGCGCTGCAGATAGAAGCTATCGCTGACGACGTAGGGCGCCGATTCCATGATGTCTTTGGTATCGGGACCCTTGGCAATCTTCTGTTCGAAGTAAATGTTGGGGGTGCCGGGGTGGATTTCGATGGCGTCATCAGCCATGGCGGCCGGAGCGCTCATATAGGCGGGCAGTTCTTCCAATTCCACTTTGACTTTTTCAGCGGCGGCCTTGGCCTGCTCAATGGTATCAGCGCAGACAATGGCAATCGCGTCGCCGTACTGGAAGACCTTGGTGTCGCACAGAATCGGGCGATCCCAGCCATCACCCTTGTTGGTCGGGAAGGTGATCAGGCCGGTGATGCGGTTCTTGCCTTTAACATCCTTGTGGGTGACGACTTTGAAGACGCCGGGCATTTTCTCGGCTTCGGAGGTATCAATCGAGAGAATATTGGCGTGCGAGACCTTGGCCTGCACCAGCGCCAGCTGCAGGGTGTCGGATGGCATTTTCAGGCCCAGATCCTGTCCAAAGTCCAACGTGCCGGTGACTTTGCCAACCGCGGTCGGGCGTGGATATTTTCCGCCCCAAATTTTGCCGTCGGCGGGGAGTTTGTATTCCAAATCATCGAGCTTCATCTCGCCGCGCATGACCTTGCCGGCTTCCATAATGGCGTCCACAATCGGTTTGTAACCGGTGCAGCGGCAGGCGTTGTGATGCTTGGTCAGCCAGTCACGGACCTGTTCGCGGGTCGGGTTGGGGTTGCTGTCCAACAGGGCCTTGGCTGAAACAACCATGCCAGGGGTGCAGAAACCGCACTGAGCCGCGCCGAACACCGCAAATGCAACCTGGATCGCGTGCATTTTTTCGGGGGTGCCAATGCCTTCAACAGTGACGATGGAGGCGCCATCCGCAACTTTGCTCATCTTGGTCACACAGGCCAGGGTGAGTTTGCCATCAACAATGACCGAGCAGGCGCCGCAGTGTCCATCATTGCACGACACTTTCGTGCCGGTCAGGAGCAGTTGCTTGCGCAAAACATCAGCCAGGCTGACTTCGGGATCAATAATCAATGATTTGCTGACCCCATTTATGACGAGCGACTTTTTTAACATAGTTCCTCCGAATATCCTTTCCGATTTTGAGTGGTGCTTTTGATGGACAATGGCTGGTACAGAGAATATTTTCAGAGATAAAACCTGAGAATTCTCCACAAGGAGAATATTAGCACAGCACGCTTATTGTTTCAATTGTTTCATTACAAACGTCACATTGAATCGTGACGTCATTTTGTGTATACTCATTTATTGAGCAAGGAGAATTTGACCTGACATGTCCCCAATGGTAAGACGTCCGCCCGGAATCGAACTGGCCCTGCTGGGATTTTTAAAGCAGGGGCCTCAGCATGGATATCAGATTCATCTGCTGCTATCTGACTCTGAAGGATTGGCGCCGATCTGGCATCTGAAACAAAGTCAGCTATACGCGCTGCTGGCCAAACTGGAAGATGATGGTTACACCTGGGGCGTGCTGCAGCCGCAGGATGCCGCCCGCCCGCCTCGCCGGGTATTTCATCTCACCCATGAAGGACAGACCGCTTTTCAGAAATGGCTGCTTTCCCCCGTTAATATGCCGCGTCTGATGCGCCAGGAATTTATGGCCAAGTTGTATTTTGCGCGTCAGGATGGCCCGGAAAAAACCCGCGCTTTACTGGCCTTGCAGTACAGCACCTGTCAGAAGTGGCTGGATACGTTTTCCGCGGAAATAATCCCACCAGACTCTTTTCACCAGACGATTCGCCAGTATCGTATCGGCCAAATCGAGGCCACCCTAGCCTGGCTGAAGCAGTCACTACCCGATTCGTCGGAAGCTCAATGATGCTGCTGACTCTCGTCCAGTTTTCTCATTACCCCCAGCAGAATCAACGAGACCAGTACCAGCACAACTGAAAGCACGACCGCCACATCCAGGTTGCGCTCAAAGCTGAGGTAAATTGCCAGCGGCATGGTCTGAGTCACCCCTTCCAGGTTGCCAGCAAACAAAATCGTCGCGCCGAATTCGCCCAAAGCGCGCGTCCAGGCCAAAATCGCGCCGCTGATCAGCGCCCGGCCAGCCAGCGGAAACATGACCAGGGTAAACATCTGCACCTGGGTGGCGCCTTCGACGTGCGCGGCCTCCTCCAACTGCGGATCAATGCTGGCAAACCCAATTCGCGCCGAGCGGACGAAAAGCGGCGCGGAGACAAACGTCTGGGCGATGACTACCGCCGCGGTGGTGAAGGGCAGCTGGATCCCGAGGGCATCCAGCCAGCCGCCGAACAAACCACGGCGCCCGAAGGCGATCAACAGCGCCAGGCCAGCCACGGAGGGCGGCAGGACGACCGGCAGGTCGAGCAACAGTTCCAGCGCGGCGCGGCCCGGAAATTCCCAACGCGCCAGGATGTAGGCCAGCGGCGTCCCAATCAGCAGGGAAATGGTCAGGCTGATCAGGCTGGTGACCAGGCTTAATTGAAGCGCCGAAAGCGCTGTCTCCGAAAGGGCATAACCGAAAAAGTCTCCACCGGCGGCGCGCAGGAAAAGCGCCAGCAGCGGTAATCCAAGCAAAAGGACGAGCAGCAGTCCGGGAATAACAAACAGCCAGTCAGACTGGCTGTTTGGAGTAACAATGCGGTGAATGGAGGAGCGGCGCAGGCGCATGCAGTTATTTTACTGGCAAAAAGCCATATTTTGCCAAAACAGCCTGCCCATCCGGAGATAAGATAAAAGCGACGAAGGCTTTGGCCAGGTCGGCGTTCTTGCTATCCGCGACAGGCGCAATCGGATACGAGGCAATGGTGTAGAGCGCATCGGGGATATCCAACGTTCCGAGTTTATCAGCCACTGCTGTGGTGACATCCGTCACGTAAACGATCCCTGCATCCGCTTCACCCATGCTGACCTTGGTGATGATTGCTTTGACATTGTCTTCATACGAAACCACATTTTTGATGACACTGTCTTTGTAAGTCGGATCAAAACCCGGGTCTTTGATGGCTTTATCCAGGAAATCCAGCGCATACTGGCCGCACGGGACAGCTTTATCGCCCAAATCCAGCTTGAGACCGGCCTTGGATAAATCCTGGAGTTCCCTGATGCCCGCCGGATTATCCTTGGGGAAGATGACAACCAGGCGATTCCTGGCAAAAGGTTGAGCCGCGTCTGCGCTGACGCGGTTGGACTTTACAGCCGCATCCATGTATTTCTTGCTGGCACTGGCGAAGACATCGGCTGCCGCGCCCTGATCGAGCTGCTGGGCCAACTGCTGTGATCCGGCAAAGCTGAACACAACCGTCACGCCGGGATTCTGAGCTTCAAACGCTTTGCCCAGCTCTGTGAAGGATTCGGTCAGGGAAGCGGCGGCCAAAACGGTCAATGTTTGGGGAGCTGGCGGCGCTACCGTGGGCGGGACAGCGGTCGGCGCCGGGAGTTCGGCAGCGGGAGTTGCCTGTGGCGCGCAAGCCGCACTGGTCAGCAGGACGATCAACATCAGCAATGCGAGGATCCTGGTTTTCATGATTTTTCTCCTTCTCAAAAGAATATGAAAACGGTTGTTTCAGGCGGTCAAAACAAATTTCATATTTTTACTCACTCACTGAGTAATACTCTTTCGGTAAGTATATCAAGATGCGCAATTTAAAGCAAGATAGCTGTGCGCTATCCTGACAGGAAAAACCTTTTATTTAAAAATAGGGGGAAATTGTTGATTGAAGCGCTGCTCTATCCGGTTTTATGGATGCGCGCGCGTGCCGTACCAGCCGAGTTTCTCCACCGCGCGGATGTCAAATTCGGGCACATACGGTTTGATGTCCAACAGCGGCGTGCCATCCAGCATATCGACCTGCTGAATTTTCAGCCGCGACCCGCTTCTCTCGAGCAAACGAACAACCGAAATCCCGATTGGGTTGGGCCGTTTATAAAAGCGAGTGGCGAAAATTCCATGTTCGTGGTTGTCCAGGAACGGTTTGACCATCAAGTCTGGGCTTTTAAGGGCTTCATGGAAAACGTAGATCAGGATCAGGTCTGACAGTTCGTCAATACTTTCCAGCCCGGCGACATATTCCGGAAATACTTCGATCTCGCCCAACGCAGTGGAACGCGAAGACTGGATCGGCATCCCGGCCGCTTCTTTGAAGGGCGTATGAATCACCCCAATCGGTTTCATGGAAAATTCCATAATGGCGTCTCCTGTGGCAGCTAAAAATTCTGCTGGCACTCGTCCAGCCATTCCAGCACGGTATTTAACTGTTTCAGACGCAAATCCAGGCTCATGCGGTTGTAGATTTGATCGCCGGGCAGTTCGCTGCGCGCAATTTCCAGCCGGGCAATATGACTCCGCGCCTCGGCCTTTTGCAGTTGAAAGGCATCCGCCAGCTTTTCAGGCTGATACTGACTCAAAAAATACAGGCGCGTGACAAATTCCATGCGGATGGCGCGGGTGCTGCCGCCGCTGGGAGCTGAGAGCCATTCCAAAAAGCGTTGACGTCCCTGCGGCGTCAGACTCAGCAGCTGGCGCGTGGGCAGCTTTTCTTGGAGAATTTCCTCCACTGAAATATCGCCCTGCGCTTCGAGACGCTTCAAAATCGAATAGGCCTGACTCTGGCTGAGATGCCAGACCTGCCCCAGGTCGCTGACCACCTTGCGGTGCAGGTCATAGCCGTGCCCCGGCTCGCCAAAGAGCAAACCCAACAGCGCCATTTCAGGCGAAAGCGTGCCAATATGATGTGGTTTATGTTCTTTCATTTTCTACTCACTGGTTCAGCCTTACTCATTGGATGAGTGTATCAAGTTGTGCGACTTTGAGCAAGATGGAAAAACAAAAAATTGATCTGACTTTTACGCTTTTTTCTCGCAGATTGAACTGCGCCGGATGACCAGTTCCGGTTGGATGATGTGCTGCCGGGGAGCGACCGGCTGATTTACGCCAGCTTCGATGATTTGATGGAGCTGCTCAACCGCAATTTGACCTGATTGCAGCAATCCCTGGCTTACTGAAGTCAGCGGCGGCCAGTAGGAGGCCACTTCGGGGGTGTTGTCGTATCCGACCAGGAGCAGATCGTCCGGGATTGACAGCCCTCGTCGGCAGGCGGTATGGATTGCGCCCAGGGCCATGCTGTCGTTGCAGGCGAAAACCGCATCGATATCCGGGCGCTGATTTAGCAGGGTTTCCATGCAGTTTTTCCCGCTTTCGGCCAGCCAATTCCCCTCCAACACCAGGGAAACGTCAGTATCCAGACCGGCCTGTTCGAGGGTCTGCCGCCAGCCTGCCAGGCGGGCTTTCGATTCCCACCAATCCGCCGGACCGGTGATGATGCCGATTGTGCGGCAGCCCTGTTCGATCAGGTGCGCAACCGCCAGGCTGGCACCAGCCTGATTGTCGATGGTGACCACGTTCAGGGCCGGATCGGGGTGCATATGCAGAAAGATGATCGGAGGGTAGTTTCCTGTCAGAGTATGCCTAACCCACTCCCGGTTGCCGTCAATCTCATGGATGGCCCAGATGATACCGTCCGCCCGCCGGGCGCTGATCTGATTCAAGGTGTTGATAATCTCATCTTCCGTTGAGCCGTTGACAAAGTGCAGCATGATGGAATATCCCAGCTCGTTGGCTTCCCGCTGAATACCTGTCAGGGCGGAGGAGTAGCCATACAAACCCAGATCACTGAGCTCCTTGATGACGATCGAGAGCACATGACTGCGCTGATTGACCAATCCGCGCGCCAACAGATTGGGATGGTAGCCCAATTCGTCCATGGCGGCCAAAATTCGCTGGCGTGTCTCTACCGCCACCGGGCGCTTGCCGCTCAAGGCATTCGAGACCGTCCCAATCGAGACTCCTGCGCGCCTGGCAACATCCTGAATGGTAGCTCGCATCCAATTCTCCGGCTTTTCCAAAAATAAGGAAATTCGTTACTTGACAAGTTAAGTTGTTGTTATTATAACTATTATACCGATTAAAACGTTTTAACTGAAGTTTATTCAGCCATTTTGGTTCGCAGAAGATCATTTTCGCACCCCAGGAGACCCGTATGACTCAAAAATCCAGATTCGCTTTATTTTTTGGTAACCGTGGATTCTTCCCGGCTTCGTTGATTGCCAGCGCTCGTGAAGAGATGAAGCATGAATTGAATAGCATGGGGCACGAGGTCTTGATGTTGGAGACTGAAGCGACGCGCTATGGCGCGGTTGAGACGCCCCAGGAAGGCGATGTGTATGCAAACTTCCTGCGAGCCAACCGCGGCAAGTTCGACGGCGTGATTGTCTGCCTGCCCAATTTTGGGGACGAGACCGGCGCGGTAGCCGCGCTGCAGGAAGCCGGTGTGCCGATTTTGATCCACGCTTATCCGGATGAATATGACAAGATGTCCCCCGCCCTGCGGCGCGATTCTTTTTGCGGCAAGATTTCGATCATGGACGTTTTCCGCCAGTATGGCGTGAAATTCACCGCGCTCAAGCCGCACACCGTCAAACCGGGCAGTCCGCGCTTCAAAGCCAACATTGACGAATTTGACCGCATCTGCCGGGTGGTGGGCGGCGTAAAGGGGATGGTCGTCGGGGCGATTGGCGCGCGCACCACACCTTTCAAAACGGTGCGCATTGACGAGGTCGCTTTGCAGCGGCACGGCATCACGGTCGAAACCTTCGACCTGTCAGATATTTTCCTGCGCATGAAAGCGGTCAAACCGGGAGATTCCGGCTATATCGACAAGGCCAAAGGCCTGCAGGCCGCATCCTCCTGGCAAAGTGTGCCCGAAAAGGCCTTCGACAACCTGGTACGCCTGGGCGTCACGCTCGATAAAGTGGCAGAAGAAGCCCGGCTGGACGCCATGGCGATCCGCTGTTGGACGGAAATGCAGATGCAGATGGGAATTTCTCCCTGCGTGGCGATGGGCATTCTCAATGAAACCGGCCTGGCCACCGCCTGCGAAGTGGACCTGGGCAACGCTGTCGCCATGCGCGCCCTGCACCTGGCATCCGGTGACCCGGTCGGCCTGTTGGATTGGAATAATAATTACGGCGATGAAGATGATAAGTGCATCCTGTTCCACTGCGGCCCGATGCCAGCCAGCCTGATGGAAGGTCTGGGACAAATCAGCGATCACGCCATCCTGATTAACGCTGTCGGTGAAGGGAATGCCTACGGCTGCAACGTGGGCCGCATCAAGCCGATGGATTTCACCTTCGGCAGCCTGATGACCGATGAGGGCCGGGTGAAAATGTTCCTAGGAGAAGCTCGCTTCACATCCGATCCGATTCCGGGCAACTTCTTCGGCGTGGCGGGCGTGGCGGAAATCCGCAATTTGCAGGATGTGCTGCTGCATGTCGGCCTGAATGGACACCGGCATCACGTCAGCATCACGCCGGGGCATGTACAGGCGCCGCTGCGCCATGCTTTGGAGCATTATCTCAACTTTGACGTGTCGCTGCCACAGGATCAGGCATAAGGAGACATTATGAGCCTCCTGGGGATCGACGTTGGGACGAGCGGCTGCAAAGCGGCAGTCTTTTCAGAAGACGGGCGGCTGCTTGGTTTGGTCTACGATGAGTACGACTATCAAAGTCCGCAGCACGGCTGGGCAGAATTGGATTCGGTCGACGTTTGGCGGAAGGTGAAGCTCACCATCCGTCAGGCGGTGGCTGAAACAAAGTCTGATCCCGTCAAGGCGGTATGCGTCTCGTCGCTGGGCGAGACGGTCGTGCCGGTTACGGCTGAGCGCAAGATTCTCGGCCCGGCCCTGTTAAATTTCGACGTGCGCGGCGATGAATATCTCGCTGAACTGCGCGGCCGCCTTCCCGATGAAATGTTGTATCAGATTAACGGAAACACACTCGGCAATCAGTATGCGCTCACCAAGCTGAAGTGGCTGCGGCAGCATCAGCCTGATATCTACCGTCAGAGCGCGTTTTTTCTGGCCTGGAGCGGCTTTGTCTCCTTTATGTTGGGCGCTGAAGCCCGAGTGGATTATTCGCTGGCAAATCGCACCCTGCTGTTCGACCTGGAACGCTGCGATTGGTCGGATGAACTGTTGGAGCTGGCCCAACTGGAGCGGGCCAAACTGCCCCCCACCGTTCCCTCCGGGGTGGTGATTGGCACGGTGGCGAACGAGATCGCCGCGGAACTGGGCCTGCCTGCAGGCATTCCCATCGTCAGCGGCGGGCACGACCAATGCTGTAACGGAATCGGCAGCGGTGTGCTCGCGCCAGGACAGGCCATGTATGGCATGGGCACTTACTTGTGCATGACGCCGGTTTTTGAGCAGCGCCCCGCAACGGCGCTCATGCTTAAACGCGGCTTGAACACCGAACATCACACCGTGCCGGGACAATACGTCAGCTTTCTTTACAACCAGGGCGGATCATTGGTCAAATGGTTCCGAAATACGTTTGCCGCCGCCGAACGTCAACAGGCCCAGGCCAGCGGGCAGGACCTGTACGCGACGTTGTTGTCAGAAATGCCCGCGGATTTGAGTCACGTCATGGTGCTGCCGCATTTTGCCATCACCGGCCCGCCGAACTTTATCTCCGATTCATGCGGAGCCATGGCAGGCCTGAAACTGGAAACTTCGCGCGGTGAAATCTTGAAGGGCCTGATCGAAGCGATGACTTTCTACATTCGCGAGAGCTTCGAGACGCTGCCGGGAGCCGGGATCGACGTGACGGATTTCCGCGCGGTTGGCGGAGGCAGCAAATCGGACCTGTGGATTCAGATCAGCGCCGACATTTTTGGACGCCCGTTTGTGCGGCCCAAAATCACCGAAGCGGGCGCCCTGGGTGCGGCCATCCTGGCGGGAGTGGGCTGCGGCGTATTCGCATCACTGGAAAGCGGCGTGGCAACCATGGTTCATTTGGATCGCACCTTCGAGCCTGATCCGAAAAAACAGGCCGCTTACGATGAGCGTTTTTCAAAATACCAGCGTTTTTGGCCGTTGATGGCCGATTATTTGCGCGAACTGGCGTGATTCATCCCGCCGGTGGCTTTCGTCCAGGTAGACGGGCCTTTCGTCCAGATGGACGGAGAAAAAATTCACCCATATCAAACTAAGAAAAGGATCCCAGATGGCCAAACTCTTCAATCGTTCCTGGACACGTTCGGAATTACACAGTTACGTTGGCGACCTGTCGCAAATTGCCGGGATCAAACTGGCAGAATGGGCGGATGGCACCGAACGCGGGCTGCGCGTGGCGGATGTTCGCAGCGGGTCGGGACTAAGCTTCAGCGTCTTGCTCGACCGTGGCATGGATATCGGCCCGGCGGCTTACAAAGGCATGCCGCTGGCCTGGGCTTCCCCGGCCGGTTGGGGGCATCCCATGTATTACGAACCACAGGGCGCGGGCTGGGTGCGCACCTTTGGCGGTGGCCTGCTGACCGGCTGCGGCCTGACCTATCTCGGCGCGCCGGACGAAGATCAAGGCGAGTCGCTCGGCCTGCATGGGCGCTTATCGCATCTCCCGGCGCAGCGCGTACACATCGACGAAGCCTGGCAGGGCGACGAATGCTCTTTTTGGGTCGAAGGCGAAATGCGACAGGTGCGCGCGCTCGGTGAGCACCTGCGCTTAAAGCGCCGCATCTCGGTGGCTTTGGGAGGAAACCGCATCCTGATTCAGGACCGGGTCGAGAACCTGGGAGCAGTCGAAAGCCCGCTGATGCTTTTGTACCATATCAATGTGGGTTTCCCCTTCCTTGACGAAACCAGCGAACTGCTGACCGAACCGCATCCGGTGGAGGCGCGGGATGCCATCGCTCAACCAGGTCTGCCTGAATGGATGCATTTTCAGAAACCGACGCCGGGCTATCTTGAACAGGTCTTTTACCATAACCTGCCAGCAGATCAGGACGGCTGGGCCGGTGTCCAGTTGGTCAACCGCGCGCGCAAGCTGGGGCTGTCAGTCCGTTTCCAGAAAGCAACCCTGCCCGAACTCGTTCAATGGAAGATGATGGCGCACAGCAACTATGTGCTGGGGATTGAACCGGCCAACTGCCGGGTCAGTGGCCGCAGCCAGGAACGCGCGCGTGGCGCGCTGCAATTTCTACAGCCGGGCGAACAACGCGAATTTCAAGTCGCAATCGAAGTAAACGAAGCATAATAGGAGAGTATATGACGCTGGTCTCGATCAAAAACGAAATGACGAAGGCGCGCCGGGAACGTTATGCGATTCCCCTGTTTGATGTCTTTGATATGCAAGGCATGGAAGGCCTGCTGGACGCCCTGATTGCCAAACGCGCCCCAACCATCGTTGGCATTTATTCACCTTTCGCAGCCTTGCCCAATTGTCACGCCCTGGCAGCCTACATCCACAGCCGCGCGGATGATACCGATGTGCCGATCTCGCTGATGCTCGATCACGGCGCCAGCGTGGAGCAATGCCTGGAAATGCTTTCCTTCGGCTTTACCGACGTGATGTATGACGGCTCAAAACTTCCGCTGGAGGAGAACATCGCCAACACCAGGCAGGTGGTCAGCGCTGCGCATGCCGTTGGCGCGGGCGTTGAAGCCGAACTGGGGCATGTCGGAATGGGCGATCAATACGACTCTTTGGGCGGACAGCGCATCGGATTCACGGACCCGGATAGCGTTGTCCGTTTTGTCGAGGAGACTGGCGTCGACTTCCTGGCGATCGCCTTTGGAAATGCCCACGGACTCTACAAAGGCGAACCCCATCTGGACCTGGAACTGGTTGCTGAAATTCGTGGACGGGTAACTGTGCCGCTGGTCATGCACGGTGGGACGGGGCTATCTGACGAACAATTCCGCGGCGCGATTGCGGCAGGCATCAGCAAAATCAACTTTGCCACCAGTATCATGAATGCCGCGGCCGACAACATGCGCGCCACCGCCGCCAAACCGGATTCCACCATGTTTGACATCTCCGATGGAATCCGTGCCGCCTACTCCAAGTGGTGCGGCGATCTGTACGAAGTCTTTGGAACTGCCAGTCGCAGTTAACCGGCTTTCAACACTCGGGCCGTACACCGCCACCAAAATGGAGGCAATGTACGGCCCGATTTGTTTGTCACTCTCTCACACCTGAATCTACGTTCCCACCACAATCCCGCCATCCACCCGCAGGGTTTCGCCGGTGATAAAGGAGGCTTCGTCGGAGGCCAGAAACAGATAGGCGTTGGCGATGTCGCGCGGTTCGCCCAGGCGTCCAAGCGGAGTGCGCGCTTTCATGCCATCCAGGATTTTTTCGGGCATGGCAGCGACCATCTCGGTGGCGGTGAAGCCGGGAGCCACGGCGTTGACACGGATGCCGAACTTGCCCAGTTCACGCGACCAGACTTTGGTCATGCCGATCACGCCCGCTTTGGCGGCGACGTAGTTGGTCTGCCCGAAGTTGCCGTCCAGCCCAACGATGGATGTGGCGTTCAGGATCACGCCGCCGCCCTGCTTCGCCATCAGCGGAGCCACCGCCTGGGTGCAGTTAAAGACACCTTTCAGGTTGACCGATATCACAGCATCGAAATCGGCCTCCGCCATTTGTCCGGTCAATTGGCCATCCTTGAACTTGATCAACTGCCCATCACGCAGAATTCCCGCGTTGTTGACGAGCACGTCAACCCGGCCATATTTGGCGACGACAGCCTCGATCCAGGCCTGAACCTCGGCGTGGCTGACAACATTGACCTTGTAGAAGGCGGCTTTTTCGCCAAGCAATTTGACGGTTTCCTGCCCGGCGGCTTCATTCAGGTCACAAATCACAATGATTGCGCCTTCTTCAGCGAAACGCAGGGCAGTCGCTTTCCCAATGCCCGCCGCGCCGCCAGTGACGAGGACAACTTTTTCTTTCATACGCATGGAATCTCCTTGAGTGAAAAGTAAGTGGCTGGATGATAATTCAATCACAAACGATTAAGCCCGGTTGCTTTGCAGCGCCTGATAGATCGCCTTCACGCCAAAATCGAGCGCATCCACTGGCAGACGCTCATCAGCGGCATGGATGGTGCGGTTGAAGCTGAAATCATCGGGGAGCTTGAGCGGGGTAAAGCCGTAGGTCTGGATTCCCAGCTTGGAAAAGAAGCGCGCATCCGTCACGCCGCCCAACACCAGCGGGACAGGGGCGCCATCCGGGTCGAGGGTTCGGAGGGTACTCGCCAGCGCATCAAACATGCCCAGATCCGGTGCGGCAGGGCCGGGATCGTGCCCCACAATCTCCAGGATGTAATCATCGCCAAGTAAAGCGCGCAGTTCCCGCACCAGTGTTTCGGGAGCAAAACCAGGCACCAGGCGCCCGTCCAGCCCGATGGAAACCTCCGCAGGAATGACATTGACCTTGGTGCTGGCTTGCAGCATGGTCGCGCTGACGGTGTTGCGCAGCACAGGTGCGATGCCATCCGCCTTGTCACCGAGCAGCTTGAGAACGTTATTCGCCAGCAGCGGATTGGCTGCCTGACCGAGAACCATGCCGGGCAGTCCGCCCACAGCCTTGGAAATACCCTCGATCATCAGCCGAACGGGTTCAGTCAGGTGGTAAGGCAGGTTGTGCTGATCCATCAAGGTCAAAGCGCGCGCCGCCTTGGCCATGGCGCCGCCCCGAATGGGCATTGAGCCGTGTCCGCCGCGGCCCTGAAAAGTCAGCTTGATGCCGCAAAGTTGCTTTTCGGCCACCATGATGGGGTATAAACGCTTCCCGGCAATGGTCATGTTAAAGCCGCCGAACTCGCCGAAGGCGTAGCGGACATCCTTGAAGAGTTGGGGATGTTCACCCACCAGGAAGCGCGCGCCAAAATGGCCACCGTTCTCCTCATCCGCCACCGCGCAGAAGATGACATCGCCAGGCAGAGAGACGCCCTGCTCTTTGGCTTTTAAGAAAGCTGCCAGCAGCATGGCAACCCCGCCCTTCATGTCGAGCGCTCCGCGCCCCCAGATGTATCCATCGACAATATCGGCGGCAA
This sequence comes from uncultured Anaerolineae bacterium, assembly GCA_903838415.1. Taxonomy (GTDB): domain Bacteria; phylum Chloroflexota; class Anaerolineae; order Anaerolineales; family Villigracilaceae; genus UBA5195. The sequence goes on from CAILYI010000146.1 coordinate 116,823, forward strand.
AAGGCGGGTGCTGCCAGTTTTGATTCTCAGTGGTAACAACATCAACATGACCGTATAACAGCAAAGGTGAAGCGCGCCCATTTCCTTTTAATCGCGCAATCACGTTCGTGCGCTGGGGCGTTTTCCCCAGGATGGTGGTCTGGAAACCGGCCTCGGTCAGCAGGCTATTGATGTACTGGATGCATTCGGTTTCGTTGCCGGGCGGATTGGTGGTGTCAAACCGGATCAGCTTCTGCAGTAGTTCGATTGGACGATCGTACAGCGATGTGGTTGGATTGAGATGATTACTCATGATGATCTCCTATCAATATTGGGGATGTTCACTGGAAACCGGATTGAATCAACCGCTCGACGATTTCCCGGCCGTGATGGTAAAGGAGGGAGATGTGGCCCTCGTTGTCCAGGAAGGTGGCCCGACAGTTTGGTATTTGTCCTGCAACCGCGCGGCCCATCGTCACCGGGACGTTTCGATCCAGGCCTCCATGCCAGAGTTGAACATGCGGCACGCGGACATCATTCATCTCAAACTGCCAGGGCTGGGTCATCAGAATTTCTTCCTGAACCCAACCTGAGACGCCGCTAGTCAGCGCATCCCGCGTAATAGCGAGAATGCCATCCGCGAAGTGCTGATCCTGTTCCAGAACCTGCCGGTCGGGCTCCGGCATTTGCTGCCAGATTGTTTTCAATTGACGCGCAAGCCGCTCGGGTTGGCGGCGCAGCGTCGAAAACACCAGCCACAACATCAGCCGGGCCAGCCAGGGCAAACGCTGCGCCAGGCTGAATTTCTTCCGGTTGGATTCGTGCATGCCCTGGGGGCCGATGTCAGCCGGGCCAACCCCCGAAACGACCGCCAGCGAAGCCAATCGTCCGGGAATTTGTGCAGCGCAGGCCAGGGCAAACGGACCTCCCCCGGAATATCCCAAAACAGCAAATTTGGCAATTTTCAGTTGATCCGCCAACGCGACGACATCGCCGGGAAAATCGACAATTCGAAAGTTGCGCTTCGGGCTGGAACGGCCATAACCGGGTCGATCCATGCCGATAAAGCAGACGTCATCCCGACCGATATAGTCTGCAATCAAGGCAGCTTCGCGGCGCGAACCAGGTATGCCGTGAAAGTCGAAGACCGGGAAACCTGCCGGATCGCCATAGATGCCATATCCGAGCACCCGGCCATCTGGCAGTGTGAGGGTGTTTTCAATCATCGCGGCGGTTTCAGGCATTGGCGCGGATTTCGCCTTTTTTGATCGGAAACAGCGTGATGAAAGCCAGCAGGACCACGATAAACTGGGCGAGAAAAATCACGCCATAATTATAACCACTGGCTTCAATCACAATCCCGGTCAGGGCCGGGCCGATCGACATCCCGGCCATATTGGCCATGGAAGTCAGGGCTGTCATCGTCCCCAGGGTTTTATCATCCGGCGCAGCGTCGATCAGGGTGACAAAGCTGTTCACAAACCAGAGCGTATAAAAAGCCGCCACCATCACCATCAACGGTATGAACAACGCTTTGGATGGAAACATAAATATCAGGAGGGCGCCGGCGGCCCAACCGAGACAGCCAATCATCATGGTCGTCTTTCGTCCAATCTTGTTGGCAAGCAAAGCCGCCGGGAAGGATACCAGCATCAGGGTTGCGCCCGCCACCAGGAACGGCAGCCCGGCCTGCGCCTGGCTCGCCCCCATGACCGTCATGTTGTAAGAACTGATGAAGGCCTGGATTAATGAGAAACCAAACATACCCAGAAAAATATTCAGGGTCATAAAGATAATGCTGCGCTTGTTTTCCTCGGGAAAACCGCGCACCACGGATAAGGTTCGCTTCAACCCCATTTCGTTCGCCTGGTTTGCCAGTTCATCTTCGGCGCCAATCTCGCTGCCTTTGCGCTCTTTAATGGAGACCAATCCGATCCCTGTCAGGATCAGCGTGACCACCAGCGACAGGATAAACGGCAAGGTGATGTTAATGTCATAGAGCAGGCTGCTGCCAATCCCCAACCCGATGGAAAGCAGAGTTGCCAGGATAATCCCGAGCGAGCGCGCCTTGGTGCGATCCTTGGAGGGTGCGAGGTCATACACCAACGCGTCAATCGGCGTGCGCGCCACAGCCAGCGGCACAAGCACCAGCATCAGCATCAGAAAAAAGGGGATAAATAACGGCAGAAGCAATTGAAAGTTCCCGCTTGATTCTGGCGTGATTCCCTTATAAATGAGAGGAACCGCCGCCAGAGCAATCGCCGCCAGGGGCGCGGTCGCCACGACGAACGGCATGCGCCTGCCCAAGCGCCCGCGATATCCATCACTCATCGCACCGATGACGGGTGCCAGCAGAAAAGCGGCAATATTATCAAGCACCAGGATGATGCCAACGGTCTTGGGCGTCAAGCCAAACCCGATCACATCCGCCTGGAAATTCGGATTTCCGCCCTGCAAATACAGGGGGATATAAGTGTTGTACAGATACCACATGAAACCATCGATCGCGCCCGCCCCGATCAGGAGCACAAGTACAACCTGCCACCAGTTTGTCCTCTGTCTGTCCATCTTCCATCCTCCGTGCGATTTTGGGATTTATTCGAACCCGACGGCTTGCATAAATCGCCTGATCTCGATTTGCGCAAATTCATCGGTATGATCTGCCAGGATGACTTGATATTGTTGGTTCAATTCCAGGGAGGTGATGCCGTGGATAAAACTCCAGGCTGACAGCGCAAGATGAATGACCTGGGGCGATTGCGTTTCCCCCGAATTCTCCAAAGCTGTCAGCTGCGCATCCAACGCCGGGGTGTGTGTTATTTTTTGGAGCGTCCCAGATAATTTCCCGGCTTGATCGGCGGCCTGTATCACGCTTAACAGGACCTGAAAGCTGTGGTCGCCAGCCTGCCCAGCCTCGGCAGTCAACGTATAACCCGGGACGGGGTTGCCGAACAAAAGGCTGTATGGCTCTGGATGGCTGAGCGCCCACTGCCGGTATGCGCTAAACAGCGCCAATAATCTCCCGGCGTGCTCTTCTGGCGGCAGGCTGTCCCGGGCTTGTTCGAGAGCCGCTGTGAAAGAACGATAAGCGTCTTGAATGAGCGCCGAAACCAGATCATTCCTGCTGGAAAAGTATCGATACAGCGCGGGCGTGGTCAAAACCATTTCGCGCGCGATCGATCCCAACGAAAGCGAAGAAGCACCCGTCTGGGCGATCTGTTTCCAGGCGATCGCTTTAATTTCTTCGCGGATATTTTCGTGGAGCAGCTGTCTGCGGTTGGATGTCATGGGAATAACCGGAACTCGCAATAGTTAATACCATTAACAGTATAGTGAGCAAAGAAAATTTGTCAAGAGAGTTTCTGCGCCACGTTGCAGACTAGGCGCGGCAGTCCACCTACCCATTCTTGAATACACACCGACTTGCTTTTCAACACCGCATAATAAAATGGATTGTGCTACACTGAAACCATCCCCGCATAACGGGAAAGAATGTGAGATGAAATGGCCACACCAAACGAAACAGATAATGAAATCATGGTTCCATGCAAGCTTTGCCCCAACCCGGTTTGGATTCGAAAAGACCGGATGCAAACACATGTACAGAAAGTCCACTCAGCCAAGGCTGCTCCAAAAAAAAGTTTTACAACTTACAAAGCACGGATTGCGAGCACCTTCCCCCCAAAAGTGGTCACGAAATCGGTAACTGTCAAACAGGCTGGCGTACCAAAGGGTGCGATTAAAATCATCCTTACATCAAGAGCAGGCTTGCGAGTTGGCCAGGGAATCTGCGCAGAATGTGGAGTTGAGCAGTTGTCCCTATGGCGCTATTCTGAAAGTAATCAGGGAGCAGTGGAAATTTGCAGCGGGTGCAAGCAAAACGTTTTTGATCGATCTTTCAGTTAGGCCAGTGTTTCTGAAAATGATTAGGGCGTGATAAAACATGGTGTGAGAATCGAAAAGAGAGCTGGTAGTTATTACCATCTCTCTTTTCAAACCAGCTTTATGTATGTGTACTTGGGCGTTGAGGGGTAGCACCATTCTCTTTCGTTATTTCAAAAAGCGCAGCCCTAACAATCAGACTTGGTACCGCCAATTTATCCAGCAACAGCCGCCAATTGGTAAATGGCTGGACGATGCTTCGGGCGGGAAATAGGCTTATGCTCCGCCTTTGCAGCTTCCAACCATGCTTTTTTAGCAATCAAAGCCTGTACCAGAGCTGCCTCTGGTGTCTCTCCAAAGGCAGAACAATGTGCAAGATCAGGAAAATCGGCAATATAACCCCCGTCTTCGTCACTATAGAAAATATTGATATGAGAGTCTTTCATGGTTACTCCTCCAGCTTCAGGTCATATCGTTCAATCAGTTGCATTAAATCATTTTGAATCGTAGCGGCGCTTACGGAATTTCCAAATGAACTCGCGATACCCGGTAATTACCCACTTAAGATCAGCTGCACATCCGCCCGTGACAGAAAAACCTCGCGCAGTTCTGGTGAACCAGCATGATCTGCAATAAACATTACCTCGGCACAAGCACGTTCCTGCATACAGGCCGATGCCGATTCATTTCCCCGTTCATCTTCCAGCATTCCGAGCGCTGCACACATTTCCCAAACTTCACGGTGCGCGCCGATTTCATCGGACAATGCCAATGCATTGGAAAGCGTTCGGCGAGCTTCTTCCTTTTGTCCAGCCGCCGATTCAACTCGAGCCTGAAGATATAAGACCCCAGGCTTGAAGTGACGCAGATTCAGTTCGTCATATTTCGCCAGCAGCTGATCGATACAACGCATGGCTCGTGTCAGATCGCCCTGCGCAAGTGCCAATTCTGCCTCCGCCGATAAAATAAAAGGAATTTCCCACCAATCGAGATAGGTATTCGACTGAAGATCGAGATTCTCCCAACCCTTGGCCACAGCTTCTTCTGATTCTTTTAACTCTCCACGCCTGATATGTAGCAAAGCCAAAAACGTGAAGGCCGGAGAATGGCCTATAGGATTTATTGGACCATAATTTTTGATTGCGTTTCTACATTGCAAGAGACCCTTCTCGTAGGCGCCTAGATCATAATAGCACCATGCAAACTGAAGGCGGATCGCCGCTTGTAACCATGCCGTGATTTGGGTTTCATCCATTTCGAGTGCGGGTCGTAATACGTCCATTACCCGATCATATTCACCTTGCAGCATATAAATTACATTTCGAGTGGCAGCCAGGTTAAATGTTGTTCCGGGAACGCCAATCACCTTATCTGAGTGGTACGCTTCTTCCAGATAGGCCAGAGCGATATCAAACTCCCCGGCTCCCATGTGGATGCCAGCCAAACATTGCAGGGAAGTTCGTAAATTCGGATGATGATTGAGTTCACGAAATATCCGCACAGCTTCCAATAAAGCCAACTTGGCAGGTTCAAGCCTGCCAAGCAAACTATATGATACTCCCAGATCCATGGTGGCTAAAGCTAACTGCTCGCGCAAGCCAGCCCGGCGCGCCAGTTCCGCTGAGGAATTAAAATGGAGAATCGCTGGTTCGATTTGCTCATCGCCATATTTGTGCGTCCGGGCCAGACTATACTCGATTCGTGCCTGTGATCCCAGATCCTCAAGCGCTTGCGCCAGAGGCAGAGCCTCATCAGCTAGAACTCTCGCCTTTTCTACATCCTGCGTTTTATGTGGCAACGGTAGTATTAGACAACGCGCCACCAACGATGCCAGTTCCATTTCGCGGCTGTCCCGTACAGCAGCCAGTGTCTGCATTTCCTCGTAAATGTTCAGCGCCTTGTGGTACTGGTATTCCAATTCGTAAGCCTTTCCAAGGCGCATATAGAGATGCTGACATGCCGCATTATCCACATCCGCATTGTTCTCATTGAGTAGCGCACGGGCATTTTCATAATGCTGGGCCGCGCCTGCTACCGCAAAGAGACGCATCGCTTCATCTCCTGCGCTCACACTGTGTTGGAAAGCAAACTGCCATTCCTGCGCACATAACGCGTGATGCGCCAGTTCTGCGGGCGGAACGTTTTGGACCGTCAACGCGGTTAAAGTGCGCCGATGAAAGATCTGTTGGCGAGCCGTGCTGAGTTGGGAATAAACCACTTCACGGATGCGGTCATGCGAAACGGTGTAAGGACGGGCTTCATTCCTGATTTCCACGATCATGCGGGCGGAGAGCAACTCATCCAGTGCATTCAAGCTATCCAGTTCATCAGTACCCGCTACCTGACTCAACAAACGAAAACTACAGTTGCGCCCGATCACTGCCGCGGCAGATAGCATGGTCGACGCGGATTGACTCAACCACTCAAGCCGTGACAGGACTACATCGCGGATAGCGGGGGCCAACGACTGAGGCCCCATCGATTTCAAATTGGCGAGCGTCGCCAGTGGATCCAATTTGCGAACGGTTGGTTCTCCGTGCCAGATTAATGCTCTATATTCATTGAGTGCAGTCAGGGTTTCAGCCAGGAAAAAGGGTTGCCCGGCCGTTTCAGCAGTAAACCAGGCAGAGAGTTCAGACGCGCCTGGAGCATTTTCTCCGGCGAGCGAGAAAATCAATTGTCCCACATCGTCAGTATTCATTGCCGAAAGGCTAAAACGGGTGATCGGGATATCCCGTAACAGACCGCTCATCCATTCGCGCAGGTTCATTCCATGACCAGGCGCCTCATTGCGCATCAGGATCAAAAGCAGAATCGGTGTGTTACCTTTTCGCCAGTTGCGGCTGAGATAGTGGAGCAAATTCAATGTTTCTGCATCCGCCCAGTTCAGATCATCCACCAACCAAATTACGGGTTGCCGGGCAGAGAGTGCATCCATCAGGCGCGCAATCGCCTCAAACAAGCGGTTGCGCAACGTGGAATCGTCGCCTGTCGCAGGTGGCAGATCGGGATAGCGCTCGCGCAGTTCGGGCAGGATGCGTGTCAGTTCGGCCAGCCAGGCATCGTCGAGCAGGTCTTCGGGGGCATTTTCGCGATCCAACCGTTCGCGCAGGGCATCGATAATCGGCTGATAAGGGAGCATTTGCCCGCTGGTCTCGAAGGCACGCCCGCGCAAAATATCTGCCCCCTCAGTGCCCGCCCATTTCAGGAATTCATCCGCAAGGCGTGTCTTGCCGATGCCAGATTCACCTGAGATGACCGCCACCTGCGGCTTGCCTTTTTGTATTGAGCGGAAGCAATGTGCCAAGCCTTGATATTCCGTGGAGCGGCCAACAAACGGGATACGGAGCGGTTTCCGCGCCTCAATTCCTGAATCAGTGACCGGAGCAGGCGTTTGGCTGGAGCGGATAAACACCAGCATATCTTCTATTTCTGCGGAGGGTTTGAAGCCCAGTTCCTGATTCAATACATCGCGACAGCTTTCGTAGGCTTGCAAAGCTACCAACCGGTCCCCGTTCAGAAAGTGTAAACGCATAAGGCGTTGATATGCGGTTTCATTTAAATAGTCCAAGACAAGCCAGTGAGTGACCGTCTCAATGGCAGGCTGAATGAGATGATTTTCAAGTTGGTAATTGGATAAACGGTCATGGATGAGATTCACGCGTTGCCCCCACTTCACGCGTTGGATCGTCAGCCACTCATCGAAGGCGGGCGCGTCTGGCGGGGAAACGCCATCCATGAATGGACCGCGGCAAGATTGCACAGCTCTCACCAGCAAAGCCACGACAGGCGGCACAATTTTTGCAGGCTGGGTATCCGCCAGCGACCGTGCGACGAGTTCAAGATCCAGGGTGAAGGCGAGTGAATGGTTAAATCTGACTCGATCACCTTCCATCCGCAGTGGTTCATCGATACCTTGTAGAGCATCCTTGATGCGGGCCAGCGTATTCCTTAACGCAGACTGCGCCAGATGAGTCTCGCTTTCGGGCCAGAACAGGCTCATCAGTTTTTCACGGGGATGCGCGCCGCTTTCAATCACCAGATAAGCAAACAAAGCCAGCGCCTTGCGGGTGGCAAATTTCAACGGCGTGCCGTCAAACGAGATTTCAGGGGTACCCATGAATTTCAGATCCAACATGCTTCCTGCCTAATGCTTCCGCCTATATCGTCACGAGCCCCTTTCGGGCCTCGCAACGCTTGCACCGATCCGCAAGTGCAGGTGTGACATCCTGATTCCTTGATACGCCTTTGATACGCTTCTATTATAGACTTTTATTAGCTTATTTATCCGAATTTGAAGTAAAAAAAACTTCACCTAAGGAGGTGAACTCAACAACTATGAATGATTATATGACCAAACCCCCAACTTGCAATCCCCAATGTAATTTATTGTCGACTATCGCCGCGCTCACGCGCGGATGTCTTATTTAATTTCACAGGAGAATTGAACCATGTTATCTATTAGAAACAAAGCTCGTTTCATGTCAGTAATTACGATATTGGCAATGCTGTTTAGTTTTGCCCAAGTCAGCCCGGCCGAAGCCGTTGGGTCGCCCCCTACCTATTATCCCTTTGGTCCTCAAGCCAATGTGCCTGAGAGCAGCTTGGTTGGTTGGCAATTGTGTTATCGTGCTTTTTATAACACTTTTTCACCCAGCCTGGCCACGATCCAAACCGCCTGCAACGGCGATTATCTGTTGCTCGCTGGTCGACCGGTAGGCAGCACCACATTCACTGTTGTTGCGGCCGGACCACGGGCGGATGTATTGTTTGACACTGGTGGCAGCAGTTCATCGACCAGAAATGTGCCCCACAACGCTAACGGCACCGGGTGGTACTACAACGCAAGCTGGTCTTGGGGATATGCAAAAGCGGGCGACCCCATCAATCGCGTTAGTTGCGATGTCGAATCTATCAATGGCACTCTGCGCCTGTGCTGGCATACCGGAAACGGAAACATCAATGGAGGTTATCGTGCCGGCACCACCGCAGGTTTGAATAGCAGCACGGCCTGGGAGCGTTTCATTTATCAACCCGTCGCTGTCGTGGACACCATCGCCCCCACAGCCAGCCCAACCCAGTCACCCGCCGCAAACGGCGCGGGCTGGAACAACAGCAACGTCACCGTTACCTGGCACTGGACGGATAACGCGGGCGGATCGGGCATTAACCCTGCCACATGCGTTACGAGCAGTGGTACATCGAGCGAAGGTAATCCTCTCACGCTCAACGCGATCTGCCAGGATCTCACTGGCAATACCGGCAGCGCATCCTACAATGTTATGGTCGATAAAACCAATCCTACGATTAGCGGAAGTCATTCGCCTGCCGCCAATGCAAGTGGTTGGAACAACAGCGATGTTACTGTCAGCTTTACCTGCAGCGACGCGCTTTCAGGTTTGGCAGCTGGCAGCCCACCCACGAATACGGTTCTTTCCGGTGAAGGGGCGAGCCTCTCCGCCATGGGCACCTGTCTCGATGTTGCCAGTAACTCGGCTTCGGACACGCAGTCGGAAATCAAGATCGACAAGACCGCGCCCAATACCGGTATCACCGCGCCCTCCGGCTGGAATAACACGGACGTTACGCTGACCCTTACCCCCAATGATGGCCTGTCTGGCGTCAGCGCCACGAATTTTGTCCTCGATGGCGGCGCAGCGCAAACTGGCACCAGTATCGTGATCAGCACCGAAGGCCTCCATACCGTTGAGTACTGGAGCGAGGATAACGCCGGAAATGCTGAAACGCATCACAGCGCCGAAGTCAAGATTGACAAGGCCGCGCCAACCATTTCTCATACCCAACTACCCGATGCCAATGATAACGGCTGGAATAACAGTGATGTGACGGTGACCTTTGTTTGCGGTGATTCCCTTTCAGGCATTGCCTCCTGCACCGATCCACAAACCGTGACGACCGAAGGTCAGTTACAAGCAGTGACAGGCATCGCCGTGGATAATGCGGGTAACAGCGCCACTGACCCTGCCACTGTCAGCATTGACAAGGGCTCACCCACCATCAGTGCATCCGCCGATCGCGTGCCAAATGCCGATGGCTGGTACAACGATGATGTGCTGATCTCCTTCACCTGCGCAGATACGCTTTCGGGCCTTGAGAACATTGCAAACTCAGGCATTGCGAACTGCCCACCTGCCCAGACTCTGGGCGAAGGTGCAAACCAGAGCGCCAGTGACACAGCCACTGATGCGGCAGGCAATGCCAGCGCCAGCGCAACTGTCAGCGGGATCAACGTTGACAAGACCGCCCCTTCGATCAGCGCCGCGGCAACCACTGCACCCAATGGAGCAGGTTGGTACAACGGTGATGTAACAATCCACTTCACCTGCACCGATGCTGGTTCCGGTATTCCTGCGGGCACGTGCCCGGCCGACCAGGTATTGAGTGCCGAAGGTGAGGCAGTGGCCTCGATCGCCCAAACCGTAACCGATGTCGCAGGGAACACGAGCAACCCGAGCAACGTGGTCTCTGTCCAGATTGATAAAACTGCGCCCACGATCAGTGCGGCCGCAACCACCTCGCCCAATGCAGCGGGCTGGTACAACAGCAACGTGACGGTGCAATTCACCTGCACAGATGCCTTGTCCGGTATTCTGACAGGCGTGTGCCCGACGAATCAGACTCTCAGTGCAGAAGGCACGGCAGTGGCTTCCTCAGCGCAGACCGTAACCGATGCGGCGGGCAATACGAGTGACGCCAGCAATGTTGTTACTGTACAGATCGACAAAACCGCACCAACCTTGAATCCAGTCGTCAGCCCCAATCCTGTCATCCTCAATGGGACAGCTACGGTCACTTCAGGGGCAGCAGATACGCTCTCCGGCCTGGATACGCAAAGCTGTGGTGCGCTGGTAACGAACACAATTGGACCGAAATCGGTCACTTGCTCGGCAATGGATAAAGCTGGTAACTCATTCAGCAAATCGGCAAGTTACAACGTCAACTACCGCTTCGACGGTTTCCTGCAGCCGATCAATGACACCGCTCATACCACCTACTGCGGCAATCCCTGTGTCGCCAGTATCTTCAAGGGCGGCAGCACCGTGCCGGTCAAGTTCCAGCTCAAAGACGCCAATGGCGTCGTGGTTCAGAGCGCCAGCCTGCCCGTGTGGTTGACACCGGTCAAGGGTGGCTTCACCAGTGCTGCCATTGACGAGAGCACATTCAGCGATCTCGCCACAAGTGGCACCACCTATCGCTTTGACAGCACTGGTCCTCAGTACATCTATAACTGGGGCACCAAGGGCTTTACCACAGGCTTCTTCTGGCGCATCGGCGTCACCCTGGACGATGGTCAAACCTACTATGTTTACATTGGTCTGCGATAAGAATTAGCTGGAACAGTGAGTAGAAAAGGGAGCGTCCGCGAAAAACGGCCGCTCCCTTTTCCATTTTGCCTTCAAACATGGGTGGATGAACGAGAGAGATGTCCTGGAGGCATCAGGTGAAAGTTGAAATCATTGAAACATTCCAATTCCCACCAGAGATCATCTTCGTTGTTCTAACAGACATCCGGGAACCATCCCAACTGGGTGAATGAAACGTTTGAATTGGTCAACCTGACGGACAACCCTGCCCGGCTGGGTACCAAATGGCAACACGTCTCTGACCTGTTGGGATGGCGATTGCTTATATCAAACAAATGCATTCTGTAGGAAAAAATTGCAGATTTGGCTGGGTCACCGGCAAACCGCTTTCGTTCCAAACCACATTTTTCCTGCAACCCGAGTCAGATTCCACCATGCTTCGATGCGGAATGGAATGGGAAGCAACTGGTGTTGCTCAGATGGCCGAACCGTTATTGGTTAAAGAAACCCGCGAGCAGATTGCGAAATCCTTGGCCGGATTAAAAGCCTATCGGCATACAACCACAAAGCCAGCGGAATAATGCAGGTTTCGGGCATGGCTAATCTTCCGGATAGCTGAATAGCAAAATAAGTACGAGAGAGGCTGGTCAAAACCAGCCTCTCTCATACCTACCAGCGATATATAATGTGCCCCCAAGGGACGCAAGAACGCCAAGTTTTTAATTTTTCGCGCCCATTCGCGTTATTCGTGGCTTGATCTTTCGTTGGCAGCCTGCTCGGGATGTGCTTATCACCAGGTGCTTGAATTCAAGCGGATAAACCACAAATTCCCTCAGTATCAGAAAAATCCTGAATTCATCCTGCCCGTCTCACAGAATTGGCAAAAAGTGTCCCTCCCGTCACGCTTACGTCACGCTGGCTGTGTAAAATGAAACATAAAAGGAGAACAATGCCCATGAAAATCCATTCACCCACCAAAAGTCTGCGCCTGGCGAGTAATTGGCAAGCCGACGAGTACGCGGCGAAAATGGCTTTTCGACAGTCCCGCCGGGAGGCCTGCTGGATATGTTGACAAGGTTACAGAACGCTTGCAGTGTTAATTTTGTCCGCAGCGCCAACTAAAAATAAATTCGGCACACAAAAAGGAGATAAAAATGCAACCTACTTTGGATACGATGACTGTCATCGGTGCGATACTAAGTTTCTTCAATTTGATATTTGGGCTGCTGGGTTATCAGCGCTCGAAAAGCCGGGTGGTCTTATATATTGGAATTACCTTCGGTCTTTTTGGCCTGTCCCATTTGGCAATACTGCTCGGCTTGAAGGCTACTTTGAACACCCCACTGATCATTATTCGGACTGCAGCCTATTTCCTTGTGACCTACGCTATCTACCTGGTTGCCTTCCAAAGCAAGAAGTAGTTCTGCGAGCGAATTTACAAAATGCAGCGGTCTTTTTCCGCCAACAGGTGAACGAGAAAACGCCGCGCTGACAGCCGGGTAACGTGCAACGAAAGGGAGAATAAACCCATGACAACTCAATCAACCCCCAGTGGTCTGCGCCTGCGCAGCGACTTGCGTGCCGGCCAGTGGATTTGCGATGCCAGCGTTGATGTTATTCCTGATGAAAGGATTATGTTAAACTGCCACCAATCCGCTGGTGGAAAATACATAAAGGGCACTATCGAAGGTAAAAATAGCCCCTCTTGGAGTATACAGACAGAAGATGTCAGCGTGATGGGCAGTGGGCTTGCAGACTTCGCGATGAGGTATCTAAATATGTACTACCTAATTGGCGGCGATATGCCCGATTGGAATCTATAAAAACGAATAGTGGCGGCGTTATGAGGGCTTCCTCCTTGTGTGATCTCATAACGCCGCGCTGACAGCCAGGTAAAGCGTAACGAAAAGGAGAACAACATCCATGATAATCCATTCACCCCCGTGTGGTCTGCACCTGACGAGAAGTTGACTGGCCGTGAGTACGCGGCGAAATGACCCTTCGGCGTAGTCAACTGTAATGGCACTTTAAAACTTGGCAGTTGTTAGCCGCAAGGACTATCTCAAGCAACATAGGAGCAAGAAATGAAGAATCGTGCCTGCGCGATTTTTTCGATTTGCGTAATTGCAAGCCTGCTTTTAACTGCATGCGGCGCGCCCGCTGCCTTTCAATGCACCGATAAACTGGGGTGCGTCACCATTTCTCCAAGCGACCCGCTTCACATTGCTTTCTGGGGGATTCTCTCAGGAGTGGATGGCAGCCTTGGCGAAGACTCGAAGCGTGGGGTGGAATTAGCCATCGCCGATATGGGCGGAAAATTCCAGGGTCACGACATTTTGCTGACCACGCTGGACGCCGGATGCACCCCGGAAGGCGGCGCGGCGGCGGCGACCAAGCTCGCGGCTGATCCGACACTGGTTGGGCTGATCGGCCCCAGTTGCTCCGATGAGACTGCTGGCGGGATTGCCATCATCACCAAAGCCGGGCTGACCACCATCGCTCCATCCAATACGCGCCCTGCGCTAACCGCTGCTGACCGCGGCCCGGAGTTTGCGGGTTACCTGCGCACCTCTCACAGCGACGCCATCCAGGGCAAGGCGGTGGCAGAATTCGCCTTCAAGACCCTCAAGGTCACCAAGGCTGCCACTTTGCATGACAAATCCCTGTATGCCCAGGCGCTCCAGCAGGTTTTTGCGGATGAATTCATCAAGCTCGGCGGAAAGATCGTGGCCCAGGAATCCGCGGCCAAAGATGCGACCGACATCAAGCCGGTTCTTGCAACCATCGCGGCTGCCGGGCCTGAACTGCTTTACTTCCCGGTCTTTGTAAGTTTGGGGGGTAACGTTGTTACGCAGGTGCGCTCAGTTCCCGGGCTTGAAAAAGTCAAACTGATTGCTTCAGGCAGCACCTTTTCACCGGAATTTCTCAAAGCGGGCGGCCCAAACTCAAAAGGCGTCTATCTCTCCAGTCCAGATTTCAGCGCCTTCACCGGAGATTATGCGGGCTTAATCAAGAAACACACTGCAAAATATGGCGGCCCAACACTTTCCACCTATCATGCCCACGCCTATGACGCCACCAATATTATGTTTACAGCCCTCGCAAAAGTGGCAGTTGTGGATACTGATGGCAGTCTGCATGTTGGACGACAGGCTTTACGCGCTGCCATTTTCGCCACCAAAGACTTCCAGGGGATTACCGGCAACCTGACCTGCTCTCCAACTGGCGATTGCGGCGCTCCTGTCATTGCGGTGTACGAAATCATTAATGCTGACCCGGCCTCCTGGAATCCTGCCGAAGGCGTTAATCCGAAGAAAATCTGGCCCTAATCCAGATTGATATTGCGCAAGTTTTAGAAGTGAGGTAGATTGAAGGGATAGCGGAATTTGCGAAAAAATGTCAGCAAGCGCCCATCACAGGGCGATCGACAGGCAGGTTCCCAAAAATAATTCAGTTGGAGAAAAAATGAACAAAAAAACTTCCCTTTATCGCCTGTCGTTGGTGCTTATCCTTTTTTGGGGATCGCTGGCAGGTTGTACGGCCCAGAATAGCCCAACGGCGGTCGCGCAAACCGACATTCCGACCGCCGCTCCTGCAATCACGCCGACCGTAGCGGTGGCAACGGCTGTCAGCGTTAATCCCACGGCCACGGCTGTTCCTACTTTACCGGCGGCAAACGACAACTTTTCGTTGACAATTCTGCATACCAACGATGTCCATGCCCATCACGCGCCCAATGCGGATGGAGATGGTGGCGAAGCGCTGGCAGCCAGCGTCATCAACCAGGTACGCGCTGCCCGGCCCAACACCTTGCTCTTGAGCGCCGGAGATACGTTTATCGGCACCCTTTTCTACGTGCTGCACCACGGCACCGACAGCGCCGAACTGATGAACGCGATGAAGTACGATGCCATGACGCTTGGTAACCATGAATTCGATGAGGGCGATGGTAACCTGGCGCTCTTTATTGAAAAACTGACGTTTCCGGTTCTGGCGGCCAATGTTGATTTTGCTGATTCCAGTTCGCTTCGCAACAAAACCGTGCCGTATGTGATCTTGCAAAAAGGCGGCGAAAAAATCGGTGTGATTGGCCTGGTCAATCCCGCAACTCCCGAAATGTCTCGCCCGGGCAGCGATCTCGTTTTCAATGACAAACTGGCGCAGGTTGTTCAAACCAGCGTGGATGAACTGACCAAGAGCGGCGTCAACAAAATTATCGTTCTGTCGCACAACGGTTATCAGGCCGATCAAGACCTGGCGCAGTCGGTCAACGGTGTCGATGTCATTGTGGGCGGGCATACTCACACCTTGCTGGCAAGTTATGATACCCGCGCCGCGGGACCTTATCCCACCAAGGTTCAAAATCCCGAGAAAAAACCTGTCGTGGTGGTGCAAGCCGGGGAATATCTGCAATTCATCGGGCGGCTGGATGTGGAATTCGATCCGAAGGGCGAGATTGTCAGTTTCAAAGGCGAACCGATTGCCCTGTCGCATTACATCGCCCCCGATCCCGCCATCACCACCCTGGTGGATACATTATTTGCGCCCGTGGAAGCGTTGACCAAGGAAGTAATCGGCGAGAGCGCTATTTACCTGGAAGGCGATCGCAAGGTTTGCCGTGTGCAGGAATGTAATCTGGGCAACCTGATTACCGATGCCATGCGCGCTGAAACCGGCGCCCAGGTGGGGCTTGAGAATGGCGGCGGAATCCGGGCCAGCATTAAGCAGGGCCAGATTACCCGTGGGGATGTACTAACTGTGCTTCCTTTTGGCAACCTGGTCAGCACTTTAAGCCTCAGTGGTGCAGACCTGCTGGCAGTTTTGGAAAATGGCGTCTCCAAAATGGAAGAAGGTGCTGGGCGTTTCTTGCAGGTTTCCGGGCTTCGTTACCAGGTTGATCCTACCAAACCGGCAGGCAGCCGGATTGTGAAGGTGGAAATTTTGGATGCGCAAGGAAATTACCAGGCGTTAAATCCCAAAACGATCTACACCGTTGCAACCAATGACTTCATCAGCGAAGGCGGAGATGGCTTCAGCGTGGTGTTGAATAATGGCCTCAATATTTACAATTTTGGGCGGCCATTGGACGAAGTGTTGACCGACTATATCCAGGCTCATCAACCAATCGATAGCAAAGTTGAAGGGCGGATTATCGTTAAATAGAGGCCAAATCACACGAATGACTGGAATAAGGTGTCTGTGCCAGTAATCCATTCATTGTGCACATTCGCTTTGCGGGCCTGCCAAAGGCAAAACTTTGGCAGGCCCGTTTTCTTTGGGGGAATAGCTTCCGATCCCATCAAAATTCGTTGGAATAACGGCTCTCCCGTCACGCTTACGTCACGGGCAGGTTGTAAGATAGGTATATTCACATGAAAAATCGTCTGTGAGAACTCAACGAGGAGAATGGAAATGAAAATTAAAACACATTGCAAAGCTGGGAAGTCAATATCCTCTCTCGCTAAGCCGCTGCCCCACAAGCGGGTTGGGTATGTGCCAAATAAAATCTAAAACCCGAAGGGTGAAGATCGTCGGAATCCCTGCCCTTCTCCCGGGGGGAATTGTACCCGTTAGGGTAGAAGGGCAGGAATGAGGGGCGAAGCGCGAAAAATGCACCAGCCAGAGCAATTACAAATTGGTTAATTTTATGAAGGGACTAAATCATGGCAAAAACAACATCATCGGATGGCCTTGGTTACCGGCTGCGAACCCATCTACGATCTGGATTGGTCGAGTGCGGCCCGTGCGAGGACAAATATAAATTCTGCAGGGAAACAGATCCATACGCGACTTATGCTTATCAGGGCTACCAATTGCGTGGAGCCTTAGCGGTTCACGATCTTCCTCCAAATAATTGAGCAGTGTGCATAAATGAGTTGACATAGTCGGAAAAACGGGTCACACTTCTGAAAAATCCGCCAAGATTATCAGGAGGTGAGCCTATGCAGGCACCGTCTTTGCACGACTATGTCAGATCATACTTTACACTTTTCGAA